>JAFGRA010000140.1 GCA_016935415.1 Anaerolineales bacterium | reverse complement strand
GCCTGCGCTTGCGCCGGGTGCGCCTGCGCCTGCGCCGGTGGCGGGAGGTAAACGATGGCCAACTTATTTGAAAGTATCCGCGAATTCTTCGCTCAGAAAGAACCGCTGGAACCGGGCGTCTACAGCTACACTGCCCCGGCCGATGATCCGCTCAATTACCGGCTGCACCTGCGTATCGATAAGGATGGCTCGGGCGTACTGATCGTCAACGCCGCCACCGTCCTGCACCTGAATATGAGCGCGACTGAGTACGCTTACCACCTTGTGCATGGCACCCCGGCAGACGAAGTCGCTCGCCAGGTAGCTACCCGATACCAGGTGAAATACGACACAGCCTTACAGGATTTCGAGGGCTTCAAGGAGCGCATTGAAATTCTGATCGCTACCCCAGACCTCGACCCGGTCTTGTTCCTGGATTTCGAACGCCACATGCCCTATTCGGATGAACTGACCGCCCCATATCGCCTGGACTGCGCCTTGACCTATCGGTTACCGGAGGGTGCCGACGCGCTCGATGCGCCAACCAAACGCGTCGGCCGTGAACTGACTACGGCGGAATGGAAGCAAATCATCGACAAAGCCTGGGAAGTCGGCATCCCGCAGATTCTCTTCACCGGCGGTGAACCGACCCTGCGTGATGACCTCCCCGAACTCCTGCAACACGCCGAAGACAACGGCCAGGTAACCGGCATCCTAACCGATGGCCTAAAACTGGCCGACACCGATTACCTCAATGCCCTGCTGCAAGCCGGTTTGGATCACGCCATGATCGTCATGCAGCCCAATAAGGAGCAAACCTGGGAAGCGCTGTCGAGTTTCTCCTATTGGACGGAAACGCTGGACGAAGATATTTACGTCGCCGCCCACCTGACCATTACCCCTGAAAACGCGGCCGACATCACCGCTCACCTGGATAAGTTAGCGAAAGCAGGTGTATCGGCAGTATCGCTGAGTGTAACTTCTCCCGACCTGATGCCCAATTTGACCGAGGCGCGTGATTACGTCGACCACCTCGACCTGGGGCTGGTTTGGGACTTACCCGTACCCTACTCGAAGCTGAACCCGGTCGACCTGGAACTGGAAGGCGAACTGGAGTTGGGCGGCGAAATGGCGCTGCGCGACGCAATGGACCTGGACATCGACCTGGACACAGAAGACACCAATTCCGGCGCAGGCCGCGGCTGGTTATACGTGGAACCTGATGGTGATGTATTACCGGGCCAGGGCATCAACACCATCCTCGGCAACCTGCTCACCGATTCCTGGGAAGATATTTGGGCCAAGGCGAAGGAATATAAGGGTAACGCCTAAAGACATCGGCAGCTAAAGCTGCCACCCAAGAATTTCAAACACAAAACCGGCTATTACGCCGGTTTTTCTTTTCTCTCCATCTGCTTGTAAACTATAAAAGCCCAGGCTATTGATATAATCTACTTTGGGTGATTTTGCGCTTTACTTATTTAGGCTATGAACAGTTAGATCGCCGAAACATATCCCTTCGAAAAAGGAGCAATGCAGTGCTGCTAACTACAATTCAGATCGCATTACTTATCATTCTCCCGTTGCTTTTATACTACCGGCAAGTGAGCTTGCGGACATCCCAAATTGTTCTATTTATCGCCATGATATATGTTATCTGGTACGCGACGTACAGCCCGCTGCATGAGTTGCGGCACCTCTTACCCGCAGTTGTGCTGAAAGAGCCGATTATCGATATACAATTGTTTCCGCACTTCTTACAGGGTGAATTGAGTGGCGGGCATATTACCACGAAGTATTCCAATGCTGGAAATGAGTTTATTATTGTGCTGTTCCCATATTTAACGGATATTCTTTTCGCTATTTTTGGGGCTGTTCTGCTAACGAAATTGGTGCCGCGATCCAGGCCGCTGACCTTCGGACTCTTGTTGACAATATTGGTCACATCGCCATTATTCGATGTGGTGAACAATTATGCTGCGTTTGTACTTGGAGCGAAGAATGACTTCAATGCAATCGGTTATACCACCAGCGTAGCTACCGCGCATGCAATCGGCATCATCGGTACAATTGTCACTTTGGGGGCTGGCAGCTTGACGCTATGGTGGGTTTTGAAAAAACATGGCGCTGGCGAGCAGGTCAGCAGTATAATCCCGGGTTAACCTGACCGGTTGTCGCTTTGCAACCACGAAGGCAGCGGCAAATTGCCATTCAGCGTGGTTGCATCCACGGTTTCATCTAGTAAAACCCACTCGTAATTCCAATCGACGGCGTTCTGGCCGCGCAGATTCTTCCCAGTCGCGCTGCGGATTTCCACCTGGGCGCGCTGGACCAGTTTGGTGTAATACGCGCGCGTTTGCTCCAACTCGTGGCCTTGCATACGCTCGAAAGTATGGGCGACCATCGACTTCTCAATGATCGTGAAGTCGATCTCAGCAAGCGGTTTCCCGCCGTTGGCTTCCAATACCTCCAGCGCCTGATCTTCGAAGGGCGTGATGATCTGATCGAGCTTTGCGGCTTGCTTCTGGCGATAAACGGTCTTTTCTTGCCCGCTCAAATCCCGGCCACGTGTGCGCAAATCTTCCGCCACTTCAACAATAAACGGCGAATAGCTTTTTACCTCGGTGATCTCCTTCTTGATCAGCCCCAGCACGATCAATCGCGCTGTGGTCTTAAAAGGTCGCTCCAGGATCACAGCCGCTTCCGGCGGGGTCAGGCCGCGGCGGATGAACTGTCCTTCCAGCAGCACTTTGGCTGCTTGGTAGCGCGGCCGACGGCGAGCGGTAATCTCGGCGCCTACTGCAAAAGCTACTATCAGAATAGAAGCAATCAATTGGGAAATCGGATTGAGCACAAACAAGGAGAACAACACCACACTTGAAACGACCAATAACACCAATCCCCTATTGCCAAACAAGCGCCGATAGGCAAACACGAAAACAAGGTACAGAATTATGCCCGCCAGATCGCGGAACCAGGGGCTAGTTGCAATCGTCAGAATATCCACGCAAACCTTTCAGGAATCAGAGCGAATCATTGACGGCAATATCGTCCAGTGAGATCAGCGGCATATTGCCCGAGGCGCGCACGCTGGAATTGGTCACGCTGGCCCCGGGCACAAAACCGCCGGTCGGCGCATACACTACGTCGACTTCATCGACGCGTCCCAGTCCGCTGCCGCAGCCGAAGCAGCCACTGCCCGCGTTGGCGACGCGGTTGCCCTCACGCGCCTCACGCTCGATGCGGCAGCCACCACCGCACAGCGGCAGGTCGGGGCATTCCCAGCACTTTTCTTCCAAACCGGACAATTGCGGGGTTTCCTCGCGTTCGCGGAAAGAGCGGAACAGGTCGCCCTGCCAGATGCGCTCCCAGGGGTCGTTGAGGATATTGCCCGCCGAGACGTAGTACGACTGGCACGGCAGCACGTCACCGTTTGGCTCAATGCACAGCGAGTATTCCCCAGCGTTGCAGCGCTTCACACCAATGTCCAGTTCCACCGGTGACAGGCGGCAATACTCGGTGACCGTGTACCACAGGAAGCGCATATCCTTGGCCTTGGCGTGGTCGCGCACGCGCACCAGCAAAGGCTGCAATTCTTTTTCGGGGATGGCGTTTGGGTTCTGAAACCCGCCGCCGGAATAGATCATGCCGTTCATCGCAAAGGTACGAATGCCCAGGTCGTACAGGAAGTCGATGAATTCCTCGACGCGCTCGCTAGTGCGCCGCATCAAGGTCGTGTTCGTAATCGTATGCACTCGGCTCTCGACCGCGTTCTGGATGCCGCGCACGCGCTGGTCGAAGGATTTGCTGCCCATCATGGCGTTATGGATTTCAGGGAACTGCGAACCCAGCGTGATCTGCACGTGGTTCAAACCGGCGTCGGCCAATTCCTGCATGTACGGTTTGTGCGCCAGGTGACGGCCGTTGGTGTTCATCCCCACGATCATGCCCAACTGGTCGGCGTAATGGATGATCTCAGGCAAGTCCGGGTGCAGGGTCGCTTCCCCGCCGGTCAGGATCACGTGCGGCACACCAATCTCAGCAATACGGTCGAACACCCTATGCCAGTCTTCCAGCTTGAGCGAGGGCATCCCAAAACGGTTGACCTCGTTGTAGCAGTGCGGGCATTCGTCGTTACAGCCATAGGTCAGTGCTACATCCACTTTATAGGGAGCGTTGACCTCCACCCCGAACAAGGGTACCAATTCAAACTTGTCGCCAAAATTACAGGTGATGCAGCCTTCTTCGTAATTGCGCAGTTGGTCGATCAGGGCATAGAGCGTATTAAGTTCTGCCAACATCGCCTGCCGGTCTACCACCCAATACTGCGAGAGCAGTGTTGCCTTGGCGCGTGCCAGCGGCACATTGTCCAGCGCCATCTTGGCAATCATTACCGCGGTTGGGTTAAGGTGTACGGCTTCGGTTACATCTACGAATAGTACGCCTCCGCCATTCGGCTCAACGCGCAAATGGATGCGCATCTTACCCCCATTGTGAAATTCCACCGGATAGGTGTATAAGCCGGCCACAGGTGTGGTCAATGTATTCGAACCGGTCAGCATCCCCCGGAAGTCATTTTTAAGCCACTGGAACATGGTATCGAATAGCGGTGTATCTTTTACCTGGGAAACCATTAAGAACCTCCGACACCGATCAATCATTTTTTCTAGAAACTGGATTTCTTTGAATACGATAAGCCTGCTATCGCTAAAGTATAGAATGATTAAGGCGATTCGTAAAGCGGGAAAGTGCTGTAAAATCATAAGTAGGTTTGAAACCCTGTCGACGAATTATCGTATAGAGAGGTGAAATGGAACTTACCGTTGCAGCATGGCACCAACGCTTCTGCCAGCAGGCGCGCTGGACGTACCAGGCGCGTGAATATCTATTCCGGCACGCCGGGGTGAATGGTGATACCCGTCTGCTGGACGTGGGCTGTGGGACGGGTGCAATCATCCAGGAGATTGAGAACACGCCCGAACCCCCGGCCATTTTCGGCCTGGACATCGACCGGGGCAATTTAGCTTTTGCCCAAGGCGCAACCCGCACGCCGCACCTGCTCCAGGCCGACGCCCACACCATGCCCTATCCTGCCGCCAGCTTCGACGTCACCTGCTGCCATTTCTTGCTGTTGTGGGTAGG
>JAFGRA010000139.1 GCA_016935415.1 Anaerolineales bacterium | reverse complement strand
AATGAAGCGGGCGCGTCCGTTTATTCCGCCTCCCCGCTGGCTCGCGCTGAATTCCCCGACCTGGATGTTTCCATCCGCGGGGCGGTTTCCATTGCCCGCCGCGCGCAGGACCCGCTGGCCGAACTGGTCAAGATCGATCCCAAGTCCATCGGCGTCGGTCTCTACCAGCACGATGTCGACCAGACTGCCCTTAGTCATGCCCTCGATGGCGTGGTCGAATCGGTTGTCAACCACGTCGGCGTGGACGTTAATACGGCCAGCCCGGCCCTGCTCACCCACGTGGCGGGTGTCGGCCCCAAACTGGCCGCCAGCATCGTCGCCCACCGCGACCAGAACGGCGTTTTCAAATCACGCGAGCAGTTGCGAAACGTCACCGGGCTTGGCCCCAAGGCCTACGAACAAAGCGCAGGATTCATGCGCATTCGGGACGGCGTCAATCCGTTGGACGCTTCCGCCATTCACCCAGAATCTTATTCCATCGCCGAAGCTGTCCTCGCTCGCGCCGGGCTTTCACCTGCTTCCGCTATCAGTGATCGAAAATCCGCCCTCGAAGCATTGACCGCCAAAACCTCGCTCAAAGTCTTGGCCGCTGACCTCGGCTGCGGCGTCCCAACCTTGAAAGACATCCTCGAGCAACTTGTTCGTCCCGGTCGCGACCCGCGCGCCGATACCCCTGCACCCATCCTGCGTTCGGACGTGTTGAAAATGGAGGACCTGGTCACAGGTATGAGTTTGAAAGGGACCGTGCGGAATGTCGTCGATTTCGGTGCGTTCGTCGATATCGGCGTCAAACAAGATGGGCTGCTGCATAAGTCCCAAATCCCATTTGGCACGGTGCTGAAAGTGGGCGACATCATCGACGTGGAAATCCTGAAAATCGAACCCGAGCGCGGCCGCATTGGCCTGGGTTGGATAAAAACGTAGCCATCTATCAGCCTCCCGTACCTGTGCTGGAGGCTCTTTTTATTCCGGTTATGCTAGAATCCGGCTTCTATGACAGCCAAGCAATTCCTCTCCCCAAAAGCGCTTGCCAGATTGCAGACGGTTTACGATGATCTCCCTGAACATCCAAAACTGTCTGAAATTACGCCCCAGGTTGATTCACTTAAGGAGTTTCTGGAGGCTTCAGGCAGTACTATGGAACTGCAGGCAGGGGAAATCTTGTTCAGGCAGAATGACCCTGGTGATGGCATGTACTGGATCGAATCGGGATTGCTGGTTGTTTTGCAAGGCCAATTGGACGAGCCGCGCTTGCTGACGTTCCGTTATCCGGGACAGGTCGTGGGCGAAATTGCCTTGTTGGAGAATGCGCACCGCAGCGCAAGCGTGGCGGCCATTGCCCCCACACGTGTAAGGTATTTGAGCAAAGAAAAATTCCAGGGTTTGCTGGAGCTTATCCCCGGCTTCGGCGTGGAAATCATGCGCCTGCTCAGCGCACGCCTGCGCGAAGTAAAGCCCGCCGAATACAGCGCCGGCCTGTATGACCATTTGACTGGCGCGCTTTCCCGCCAGGCTCTGGATATTCGTTTGCGAGAAGAATTGGAACGCGCACGCCTGTACCAATACAATCTTTCGCTGGTTTTTCTCGACCTCGACCATTTCAAGGAAGTTAATGACACCTACGGGCACAAACGCGGCGATGAAGTCTTGATATCCTTTGTCGCACGGGTCAAAGCCAATTTACGCACAACAGACCTGTTGTTTAGATTTGGGGGCGATGAATTTGTCCTGATCCTGCAGGGGGTTGACCAATCTCGTGGGCCCGCCCTGGTCCAGCATTTGCTTGATGATGTTAGCGCTATGCAGATTTCCGGCGACCCACCGTTGACGATCACGTTCAGCGCCGGCCTGGCTTACTTCCCTGTAGATGGGGATACCGCTGAGACACTGCTGGAAGCTGCTGATCGACGCGCATACCTTGCCAAACGTAGCGGGCGCGGGCGTGTGACAGATAGTTCGAATGAATAAAGGAAGAGAATTCATGACTGATAATCCCTGGGAAGATGTCTACCACAGCGACGGGCATGTGTTCACAAATATTCATGCTGTCATTACAGAGTTTGCCGGTTTGCTCGAAGAGTACGGTCAAGTCGGCACACGTTTTCTCGATGTTGGCTGCGGCAATGGGCGGCATCTGGTCTATTTTTCGAGACTGGGCTACCGTGTCACCGGGTTGGATAGCGCTCCGTCTGCGCTCCGGCTCTCGCAGGAATGGCTGCGGCGCGACAGACTCAGGGGCGACCTGCTCCTGTCCGATTCGCGTTTCCTGTTCCCGGTCGCCGATGAGAGTTTTGATGTCTTGCTTTCCACACAGGTTATTCACCACGCCTTGCTGGAAACCGTACTCTTTACGATCGACGAAATCACCCGCGTAGTGCGCCCCGGGGGATTCATTTTGATAACGGTCCCTGTTTTCAAAGAAATCAGTGAGCCCGAAGAAGAATGGGAAGAAATCGAGCGCCACACCTTCGTTCCCACAGCCGGTATGGAAAAAGGATTACCCCACCACCTGTTCACACTTGATGAGTTCAGGAGCTGCTTTCCTGCCTTCAATATTCTCTTCTTGGATCAAGTCGTCAACGAGTTCAACGAGTATATTACGCTGACCGGGCGCAAAAAATAATAAAAATCGGCCATACACTTATGCATCCTTCAGGCTTCAAAGCGGAAGGATATTTTCTTTCCAATCCAATCCGCCGACCTATTAATGGGGGTAAAATCGAACTCTGTGCTTTCGTCTTGATATTCGTTATTTCACATGACCACTATTTCCCAACCCGCTGAATTCACCCTGCAACGCAAACATACCGCCGACCGCAGCAATGCGGTCAGGTGGATCACTTCGCACTCTATCCGTTACTGGCCGATCATCCTCATGATCTTCATTGGTGGATTGGGAAATGCAGCGTTGGCAGCCGTTGTGCCAGTCTTGGTCGGGGATGTGTTCAACCAGATGCTGAAACCCGACCCGGATACCAGCATCTTGATTCCGCTGGCGTTGGTTTTGGGCGGTTCGCAAATTGTGCGTGGCGTGCTGCAACTGGGACGCAACTTTGGCGCAGAGTTGATGGCACAGAAGATCGAGCGTGACATCCGCGATGAATTGTACGTTTCCCTGCTTGGCAAGAGTATGACCTTCCACAACCTGCAGCCGGTAGGTGACACGATGGCGCGCGCCACCAATGACGTGCGCGAAGTCAACTTCATGTTCAGTCCGGGCATCAACCTGGTGGTTGGATCGTTCATGTTCCTGGTCATGCCGTTCTTCTTTGCGCCGCAGTACCACATCTCCTTGTTGTTGGCCCCTACGCTCTTCACAATTTCTTATTTCATCGCCCTGTGGCACTACTTGAGGGCGCTTTCGCCTATCACGGATGAGGTACGCGCTACTTTTGGCGAGATGAATACGCATCTCTCCGAGGCTTTGGATGGCGTGGAAATCATGAAGGGTGCCGCGCAGGAAGGCGCGGAAATCGAGCGCTTCGTGACCAACGCCCGGCGCGTGCGCGATGCCTTTGTGCGTCAGGGCGACCTGGAAGCGCGCTTCCTGCCCAACCTGCTGCTGGGCATCACCTACGCCATTGGCCTGGTACACGCCCTGCTGCTTTTTCGCGATGGACTTTTGAACACCGGCGGCGTGGTAGCTTACTTCGGCCTGTTGCGCATGTTGGATTTCCCCACCTTTGCTTCGACCTTTGCCTACACCCAAATCTCGCTGGGACTCTCCGGTGCGCGCCGTATCCTTGAGTTGATCAATCAGGAGACCAACCTGGATCAGAATGCTGCAGGCTATACTGGCGTGATGCGCGGCGAAATCGAGTTTCGGAACATGTCTTTTGAATACAACAACGGCGAATCGGTACTAGAGAATGTCTCTTTCAAAGTCAAGCCAGGACAAACGGTTGCCATCGTCGGGCAGACGGGCGCAGGCAAGACTTCGCTGGTCAAGTTGATCAACCGCACCTACGATGTGACTGGCGGGCAGGTGCTGGTGGATGGGATCGATGTCCGCGAGTGGAACCTGGCCTCGCTGCGTTCACAGATTTCGATGATCGAGCAGGATATCTTCCTGTTTTCGCGTTCCATCAGCGAGAATATCGCTTTTGGGAAACCGGGAGCAGGCCAGCGGGAGGTCGAGGCGGCGGCAGCAGCGGCCCAGGCGCATGAGTTCATCCAGTCCTTTGACGAGGGCTACCAGACTGTCATCGGCGAACGCGGCGTCACGCTCTCCGGCGGACAACGCCAACGGCTGGCGCTGTCACGCGCCTTCCTGACCGATCCGCACATCCTGATCCTGGACGATTCGACCAGCGCGATCGACTCAGCCACGGAGGACAAAATCCAGCGCGCGGTGGCTAACGCTGCCAGAGGGCGCACGACCTTCTTGATCACGCACCGCCTGTCGCAGATCCGCTGGGCCGACCTGATCGTGGTGCTACGCAAGGGACGTATCGCCGCTATCGGTACGCATGAAGGGTTGATGAAAACGTCCGAGGCGTATGCGAGGATATTTAGGGAGTAGCAATCAGCCATCAGCGGTCAGCTTTTAGCTGATTGCTGAACGATAACAGCTAAAGGCTAACCTATGGGCTTCTTTAGTGGACTGAACGAAGAAAAATACGACCGGCAATACTCCGACCGCCAATTGGCTGGGCGCATTGCGGAATATTTCAAACCGCAGGTCAAGCGCCTGGGGGTTGTATCGGTTTTGGTGGTGGCCATCGCGGGCGTTGGCGCAGCGCTACCGGTGGTGGTCAGCCGTATCGTAGACTTGCTCGAGGAGCAACCAACCGTTCAGGCTATCAGCCTGGCAGGATTGGCTCTGTTCCTGGTAGGTGTGGGCATTTGGGGCTTGAACTGGGCCCGACGGGCGCTGGTGGTACGTTCGGTGGGTGATGTGGTGCTTGAATTACGCACAAAAGCTTTCCATGCTGCCGCTGAACACGATCTGTCTTTTTACGACCAGTTCTCCTCCGGGCGCATCGTTTCGCGCATCACCGCCGATACCAACGATTTCGGCCAACTGGTGGTCATCGTCACCGACGTGACCGCGCAAATGTTCCAGGCCATCATTTTGGGCGTTATTCTCTTCCGGACAGAATGGCATCTGGCTCTGCTGATGTTCGCCTTTATGCCGTTCATCTTCCTGGTGGCGCTGGGTTTCCGTGCCATGGCGCGACGTGTGACCAAGCGCGGCATGCAGGCCATGGCAGATGTCAACGCGGCTATCAAGGAGACGGTCAGCGGCATCTCGATTGCCAAGAACTTCCGCCAGGAGAACAGCATCTTCGAAACGTTCGATTTTGCCAACCAGCAATCCTACCGGGTCAACATCCAGCGTGGTTTTATTCTTTCATTGGTTTTCCCCACACTCAATGCGTTGGGCGGTATTTTCACCGCGGTGCTGGTCTACGCGGGCGGGCTGAGCATCGAGCAGGGCATGGTCACTGCCGGGGCCTGGTACCTGTTCATCTTGAGCCTCGACCAGTTCTTCTTCCCGGTGCTGAACCTGTCCGCGTTCTGGGCGCAGATCCAGCAGGGGCTGGCCGCCGCCGAGCGCGCCTTTGCGCTGATCGATGCGGATCCCAACGTCATCCAGACAGAACAGCGTGACGTGCCCCGGTTAAAGGGGCTGGTTTGTTTCGAGAACCTGTACTTCCGTTATACAGACAAGGAACCGGTTCTCACGGACTTCGACCTGTGCATCCAACCTGGAGAAAATCTGGCCCTGGTTGGGCACACCGGCGCGGGCAAGTCCTCGATTGCCAAGTTGATCGCGCGTTTCTATGAGTACCAGTCCGGTAAGCTGACCGTGGATGGCCACGATCTGCGCACCTTTGACCTGACACAGTACCGCCGCCAGTTGGGGATCGTTTCGCAGGTACCCTTCCTGTTTTCGGGCACGATGGCGGACAATATCCGCTATGCCAAGCCGGAAGTGAGCGATGATGAGATGCTCGAAATGGCGTATCGCATTGGCGAGGGCGAATGGCTGGAAACCCTGCCCGACGGCCTGCACACCGAAGTCGGCGAGCGCGGCAACCGTCTCTCGATGGGACAGCGCCAACTGGTCGCCTTGATGCGCGTGCTGGTGCAGAAACCGGCCATCTTCATCCTGGACGAAGCCACCGCCAGCATCGACCCGTTCACCGAGTGGCAGATCCAGCAGGCGCTGAATCTCATCCTGCAAGATGCCACCAGCATCCTGATCGCGCACCGCCTGTCCACCGTCAAAGCCGCGGACAGGATCGTGGTGATGGACAATGGGGCGATCATCGAAGAGGGCAACCACGACGGTCTGCTGAAGCAAGGTGGGCATTATGCCAGCCTGTACAACACTTACTTCCGGCATCAAAGCCTTGCCTACGTGGAACAGGCGCGGGAGATGGTCGAAGGGAATTAATCCAAAAACCTGACAGGTCTGGTAGACCTGTCAGGTTTTATAGCTTTTTACGGGAGAAACCTTTATGACAATTCGCGTTTGCGTGGCCGGTGCAACCGGCTGGGCCGGATCGGCGCTTTCCAAAGGGATATTCGCAGCGCCTGATATGGAACTCGTCGCCGGGATTTCCAGGAGCCAGGCAGGAAAGGCTCTTGGAGATGTGCTCGGTATTATAGGACTCGGTGCCCCCGTTTTTGCGACAACAGATGAAGGTTTAGAAAGTAAACCGGATGTTTTTGTAGAATACACCAAACCGTCTGTGGCCAAAGACAATATTCTGTCAGCATTGAAGGGCGGCGCGCATGTCGTGGTGGGAACATCCGGCCTGAGCGATGACGACTACCGCGAGATCGATGAAGTAGCGGGTGAGGTCCGGCGCGGCGTTCTGGCTGTTGGTAATTTTGCGCTGACCGCCGTGCTCCTGCAAAAATTTGCCGAGATGGCTGCCAAATATATCCCGCACTGGGAGATCATCGACTATGCTCATTCCGGTAAAATCGACGCCCCAAGCGGGACCGCCCGAGAATTGGCAGACCGGCTTTCCAAAATCAGGGAGTCGCAGCTTGATGTTCCATTGGAAACGATGCAAGGCCCCAGAGAGAGCCGAGGAGTCCGCTTGAACGGCTCTCAGGTTCACTCGGTCCGACTGCCAGGCTATGTCATTTCAGTGGATGCGATCTTCGGGATGCCCGACCAGAAACTGGTAATCCGTCACGAGTCGGGCACAAGCGCTGAACCATATGTGGATGGCGCGCTTCTGGCAATCCGAAAAATTAGTAGGTTGGTCGGAGTTCATCACGGGCTCGATCGTGTGATGGAATTTTAGGGTATAAAAATTCGTTTCGGACAGCAATTCCCTGGCCGGGCCAGGGAACTGCTGTCCGAACAAGAACGATAATAGCGAATGGCTAGAAAAACACTGCTCCTGATTACCCTTTTCGTAGAGGGTGGATTATTTGTCATTGGCCTGCTGTTGATGGGCGGTTCGGACGCATTGCTATCCAGGTTCAGTCTTTCCTGGAGCGCGACAGGATACGCTCTCTTGTTATGCATTCCAATGTTGGCTATGCTTTACTTTGACGAGCGGTCTCACTGGTTGCCCTTGGTTCGCTTGCGAGAGGAAATCAATGAGAAAGTGGTGCCGATCTTTGCAAACTGCAAGATCATTGACCTTGTGGTGATTGCCCTGCTCGCAGGGACAGGAGAAGAACTCCTTTTTCGCGGCTGGCTGCAGGGTACTCTGATAGCTAAATTTGGTGTATTGCCTGGGATACTGATCGCCAGCGCGATCTTTGGATTGGCGCATTATCTTTCACCTACCTATGCCATCTATGCCTTTCTCACCGGACTATATCTTGGCGTGATCTACCAGGCATCCGGAAATCTTTATATTGTGATGGCGATCCATGCGGTGTATGATTTCATCGCCATGGTATACCTGATTAGAAAGGGGAAAGGAAATGAAACAGGGGTTCAAACTACAGGATAATATTGAGAATTTATAAATGAGTGGAACATGCTAAGTCAGGGCGGAAAGAGATTGCAGGTATGATACGCAAGTTGAATTGCAAACCGTTTTACTCTCAAATATGACAAATGACAATTGAATTAATAGTTTGAAAATTGTATAGTATTTGTAGATAGAACGTTGCATGCCTTTTTTCTTTGCAGTCCAACGTCTAATTGTTAGGATTTCAAACCGCATGCAATTTATAAAGTTATTTTATTGCAAATTTTTTATAGTTAGGCACACTCTTATCAACCATAAATATTTCAAAAAGATTTTCGTTTCTTTAGGAATTTGCAAATCATTTAATCTTTAGTTTCCGCTAAAAGCGGATGACGAAGTAACCGGGATTTCAATCCGGCGCTATCGAACCTTACAAATTGAGCCCGTTTATT
>JAFGRA010000138.1 GCA_016935415.1 Anaerolineales bacterium | reverse complement strand
CTGCTGCACCGCACGATCGGCAATATCCTGATCGCGGTAGGTGCCCTCTCCCCGGCCTTCGGCGGGGCGTTCAGCCGCTTCGGGATTTCCGGGGCGCTGTACATCAGCGAACTACTCGGTGCCATCCTGATGTTCATCGGCTTTCTGCGCGCTACCACGCCCATTACTGAGCCACAACCCAAAGCCGCCGGACAACCGGTCCAATAACAGCACACCTTTATGCATACATTCGAATGCCCTGGTTATTTCCCAGGGCATTTTCGATTCAAGCTGCGGCGTCTTTTGTTATAATCAAGGCACAAGCATAATCTGAGAAGGAAAAAACATGAAGATCGCAATCGTTTATGACGGCAGCAGCAAGCCAACCGGCAACGCAGCCGAAGCTATGGCGGAATCGTTCCGCCAGAATGGGCACCAGTGTGACGTGTATTCCACCCGCCAGGTGGACAACATGAAAGTGCGCCAGGCAGACCTGATCTGCGTAGGCAGCCCGGTAAAGAGCCTGCTGTTCTTCTTCCGGACGCGCCCCTCGGACGAGATCAAAGCGTTCCTGCGCAACATGTCCACCTTGGGCGCAAAGAAGGGTGTGGCCTTCACCACTTATCTGGTATGGCCGGGAGACGGCGTGGCCAACCTGGCCGGGGAAATGGAGCGCATCGGCGCCTTCGTGGTCGCCAATTTCGAGTTCCGCGGCGGCGTGCCTACTGCGGCGTTCGAGAACTTTGCCGCGAAATACAAGTAGTCACTGAAACACTGCATAAAAGCTGAAAGTACTGTAGAATCGCAGGTGTGCGTTTGCACACCTGCGTCTGATTTAATTCCCTGTTTCCCCTCCATACACCTTCACGATCTGGCGGGCATGATCGGCGATGCTCAAGCGCAGCGGCTCGGGTTTGAGCACTTCCACCGCCCCACCCAGCGCGAGTAAGTGTCCGCGCGCCTCAAAAAAATGTTCGTAATGCAGGGTCAGCGTGGCCCAGCCGTCCTCATCCGGTATTGCATCTTTTAGTTGTGCGCGGATTTGCGGGTGGAACTGGTAACTGACGTGGCGCGGCAGTCCGGCCATCACCCGCGCCCGAACGGCGTAGTCCCCACGGCGCTGGGTCTCACCCGCCGCCCATTCTTTCCAATACCCGGTCAGGTCAAAATCAGGATCGCGCTCGAAATGCTCGTCCAGCAAGTGCACTTCAACCAGATCGGCGATGCGGTGCACGCCCACCTGCCCGGCTTTGTGCCAGACCAGGTACCATGCCCCGGCCTTAGCCACCAGCCCATATGGATCGACGATGTGTTCCAGGTTCGCCCCAAACTGGAACTGCATCGACACGCGCAGATTGCGGTCTTCCCACACCGCCTGCTGGATAACGGATAGGTGCGGGACGCTGATTTTCGGCGCGTTCCACCAGGCCGTATCAATATACACTCGCTGGCGCACCTGGGTTTCGTCCTGGCGCAAACCGGTGGGCAAGGCGGCCGAAAGCTTGAGCAGGGCCGTACGCAGTTCCTGGCTCAATCCAAGTTCGTCCAACGCCTCCGGCACACTGAGCATGAACAGGGCGCGCACCTCATCTTTGGTCAAGCCGGTCAGGTTGGTGCGGTAGCTATCGATCAGGGCGATGCCGCCCCCCGGCCCTTTCTCGGTATAGATCGGCACACCGGCCGTGCTCAAGGCAATCACGTCGCGGTAGATCGTGCGCTCGGAGACTTCCAGCTCGGCGGCCAGTTCTTGGGCGGTCATCTGCCGCCGGGATTGCAAGAGCATCAAGATTGACAACAAACGGTCTGCGCGCATCTTTTCCTCAATTTCGAACTTGATCCTATTTTACTCTAAATACCTGACAACAGATGTCAGTTATCCCCTGGTATCCTGTAGACAACTTCGCAAGCATAGAAAGTGTGTAAGGAGTACGAAATGAGTTATATCCTGGAGAGCAAAGCCAAGACCCGCTATCGGGAATTGCTGGCAAGGGCAGATCAGCACCGGCGCATGCTGGCGGTGACAGCATCCCGCCCCGCCCCACTGCAAATCACCCGCTCCAAGTGGGTATCATGCTGGTACGTTTAGGCGAAAATCTCCAGCATACTCAGATCACACAAAAGCAAGTCTCGGACGTCCGTTAGGCTTTTTACCGGTAGCTAGACAAAATAACATCAAATCTATTTTGAAAATCGGAGGAAAAAATCATGAGTGAATTGGAAGTAAAAATCGTCAAACTGGAGCCGATGCGTGTGGTCTCCTTCCACGGCTTCGGGGAAGAACCGGAGAACATCGCCTTCCAGAAGTTGCGCGAATGGGCCGAACCCAAGGGCTTGCTGGACGACCCGCTGAAAAACCGCGTCTTCGGCTTCAACAACCCCGACCCTTCACCCGGCAGCCCGAACTACGGCTACGAGGTCTGGATCGAAATCGAGGCGAGTATGGAAGTCGAGGAAGGACTGACCGTGAAGGAGTTTGGCGGCGGCCTGTACGGTGTAACGCGCGTGGTCGGAGTAGAGCACATTGGTCCCGGATGGGGGAAGTTGGTTGCCTGGCGCGAAAGCAGCTCACACCGTTGTGCGAGCCATCAATGGGTAGAACAAAGCCTGACACCCGGGATTGTGCCCGAAGAGGAAATCACCCTGGATTTGCATATCCCCATCGCCGAATAATTCAGCAACGAAAAAGATACTTCCTCGCAATGAGGAAGTATCTTTTTGTTAACCGCTAGTAAACATAGAGCCTTAAAGTTTTGCCAGGCCGCTTTCAACCATCTCGATCAAATCCCCCTCACGGTCCGCGATCCCCTCCCAGATGCGCGCCGCCGCCATGCAGACGACCCATGCATCCAGCAGCTCATGCCCAGCTGGCCGCAGTTGGAAATAGCGCTTGAGATAGGTCCGTTGGAAACTATCGCGGAGGAACAGGACAATCCGGCCAAAGAGCGTTACCCGTTTACTCTTTTTAGAGGTCAACAAGATGTAGGTGCGCGCCACGTCCGCCAGCGGCGGGCCTTTGGAGGCATCGATCCAGTCGATCACCAGCGCATCCCCGCCGGATAAAATGATGTTCCCCGGATGAAAATCGCCGTGCAGCAAAGCCTCACCATCCGGCAGCGTATTCAGCAGATCTAAGACTGTATGCTTGGTTTTGGGGGACAACTGCGTCAGGCTTGCGATGCGCTCGATCAGGCTCTCTTTTCGTGATGGCAAGCCGGGAGCCTGGTAAGTGTGCATTTCGGCGTGCAGTTCGGCCAACCGGCGGGCGTAGCGCTTGGCATGCATCACGTCCCGTGATAAGGCTTGCCCCATCACCACCCCATCGAAACGCTCGTACAGCGTGCCCACGCGGCCATCGACTTCAACGACCTCCCCAACCGCCGGAGTACGGTAGCCGGTGGCATGGGCCAGGCGAGTTTTGTTGGCTTCGTTTTCGGCGGTCTCTCGATTATTCCACTCCGCGCGCAGCAGCTTGAGCACCCAGCCGTCTTCCCATTCGTATACTTCGGCCATGCGGCCTTCAGCAAGCAATTCACCTTTTTGCATGAGGGCAATTATACTCGGATTGCTCCACCAGCCATCCTTGACACCCATCCCAATTGCTCTTATACTCGCGGCATACAAACACATGCACGGGGAGCTCGGTGTTGCCGGGCTGAGAGGTAGGCCATAAGCCTGCGACCCGCGAACCTGATCCGGGTAATTCCGGCGGAGGAATCGCACAACCGAGCCTAAACGCCCATCCTCCTGCGGAAACCTGTAGGAGGATTTTATTTTGCGAGCGGTTATTTTTGCCAATGGAGAACTCAAAGACCATGCCCTGGCGCGGTCTACGCTGCAAGCCGGTGACCTGATCATCGCCGCCGATGGCGGGGGCCGTCACTGCCTGGCACTGGGCATCGAACCGGCCGTGGTGATCGGCGATTTCGATTCTCTAACCGGGGAAGAACTAGAACACTTCAAAACGCAAGGGGCAGAGATCATCCCCCATCCCAAACGCAAGAACGAAACCGACCTGGAACTGGCTTTGCTGTACGCGGCCGAACGTGGCGCAAAGGAAACGCTCGTGCTGGGGGCGCTGGGCGGCCGCCTGGACATGACCCTTTCCAACTTCCTACTCACCGCCCACGACCAACTCCGCCAGCAGAAAATTTCTTTCCTGGCCGGGAAACAGCGTGTCTACCCGGTCTACTACCAGGTCTGGATCGAAGGGCAGGCCGGGGATGTGGTCTCGCTGATCCCAATTGGCGGCGATGTAGAAGGCGTAACTACCAAAGGCCTGGAATATCCCCTCAAAGATGAAACCCTGCATTTCGGGGCCACGCGCGGCATCTCCAACGTTTTGTTGGGCAATGCCGCTACAGTCACCATCCAAAGTGGCCTACTGCTGTGCATCGTGCTCTCCCAACCTGTAGATTAAAAACTCACAAACCAATTGATAGGAGCAAACATGTTCAAGAAGATCATGCCCTTTTTACTGGTAACCACCATCCTGCTCGCCGCCTGTGGTGGCGCAACCGAAACCCCCACTGCCGAACCGGCCACCCCCAGCGGTCCGCGTACACTGACCGTGATGACGCACGATTCCTTCGCCGTTTCCGAAGACGTGATCGCTCAATTCGAAGCAGAAAACGACGTAACTGTCACCTTCCTGATGTCCGGCGATACCGGCACGGCGGTCAGCAAGGCCGTGCTGGCGGCCGACAATCCGCTGGCCGACGTGTTCTACGGTGTGGACAACACCTTCCTCAGCCGCGCCCTGGACGGAGATATCTTCGCAGCCTACGACTCACCCGCCCTGGCCGACATCCCCGACCAGTTCAAACTCGACCCTGAAAAGCGTGCCATCCCGGTCGACTACGGCGACGTGTGCCTGAACTACGAGATCGCCTATTTCGAGGAAAACGAACTTGAACCGCCCCAGTCGCTGGAAGACCTCACCGAGCCGGAATACGCCGGACTGCTGACCGTTGAGAACCCGGCCACCTCTTCACCCGGGCTGGCTTTCCTGTTCGCCACCGTTGGACACTTCGGGGAAGACGGCTACCTCGATTACTGGCAGCAACTGGTCGACAACGACCTGAACGTGGTCAACGATTGGGAGACCGCCTACTATTCTGCTTTCAGTCGTTGGGGCGGCGAATACCCCATCGTGGTATCCTATAACTCCAGCCCGCCGGTCGAATTGATCTACGCCGAAGAACCGATGGACGAACCGGTCACCGCGGTGGTCACCGCCCCGGATACCTGCTTCCGCCAGATCGAATTCGTCGGCATCCTCAAAGGCACCGAGAACCGCGACCTGGCCGAGAAATGGGTCGACTTCATGCTCTCGACCACCTTCCAGGAAGACATTCCCTTGCAGATGTTCGTCTTCCCGGTCAACTCGGACGCCGAATTGGACCAGACCTTCGTGGACTTTCTGGAATTCACCGAGCAACCAGTCGAACTCAGCCCGGAAGATATCACCGCCCACCGCCAGGAATGGATCGAAGCCTGGACGGAGACCGTGCTGCGTTAGTTAAAGGAAAACCTTTGGATCGCATCAACCGCCTGAAATACGCCCAGATCGAAAGCGAACGGCGCTTCCTGTTGAAGGACTTGCCAGGCGATCTCGACGCGGGCGTATTCTGGCGGATCACGGATAAATACATCCCCGGCACACACCTGCGCCTGCGCACGGTAGCGGCTCCCGATGGAACCGTGCAAGCGCGTAAGTTCACGCAGAAATACAAGCAGCCCGATCAGGCCACTCACGAGGCCACGATCACCAACTTCTACCTGGACGAAGCCGAGTTTGCCGTGCTGGACGCGCTGCCGGGCATGCTGCTCGTCAAGCGACGCTACCGCTACCCCCACGGCGACCTGGCCTATTCGCTTGACGTTTTCGAAGGCAATCTGGAGGGACTGGTGTTAGCTGAGTTGGAGAGCACCACCGCCGGAGAAGCCGCCCTGCCTGCCTTCGTCGCCCGCGACGTAACCGCCGATCCAGCATTCAATGGCGGCACGCTGGCGCGCCTGACCCGGGCCGAGTTCCTGGTCTGGTTCACAGAGCAGGTCGGTTGAGCCATGCCCACTAAGCATGCGCCCACCAACCGGCGCGTCCTGCTGCTGTGGCTGCTGCCGCTGGCCTTCCTGGCGCTGTTCTACTTCTACCCACTGGGCAGCATCCTGACCACCAGCTTCACGCGCGGGGCCGGTTTACTCGAAACTTTCGGTGAAGCTTTGCGCTCCAGTTCGATCCGCGGTGTGCTCGGATTCACTTTCCTCCAGGCCACGCTTTCCACGCTGCTGACCCTGTTAGTCGGGCTGCCGGGCGCCTACCTGCTGGCGCGCTACCGCTTCCCCGGCAAGTCGTTGTTCCGCGCCCTGACCGGCATCCCCTTCGTAATGCCTACCCTGGTCGTGGCGGCGGCCTTCAATGCCCTGCTCGGGCCGCGCGGCTGGCTCAATCTAGGCCTGATGGATCTCTTCAACCTCGCCGCGCCCCCAGTCCAATTCGTCAACACCTTCACCGCCATCCTGGTAGCGCACGTCTTTTACAACACCACCATCGTGCTGCGCATGGTCGGCGATTTCTGGGCGCACCTCGACCCGCACATCGAGCAAGCGGCGCGCGTGCTGGGGGCCGGGCGCTGGCAAACGCTGCGCCGCATCACTTTCCCCCTGCTACTGCCCGCCATCGCTGCTGCGGCGCTGCTGGTCTTCATCTTCGACTTCACTTCTTTCGGGGTGGTGCTGGTGTTGGGCGGGCCGGGCTTTGCCACGCTCGAAGTCGAGATCTATTACCAGACCATCAGCCTGTTCAACCTGCCGATGGCCGCTGCCCTGTCGATAGTGCAGTTGGTCTGCACGCTCGGCCTGACCGTGATCTACTCGCGCCTGAGCGCGCGCCTCTCGCAGCCGATCAACCTGCGCCCGCAAACCTACACCCAACGCCCGTTAGCGACCTGGCAGAGCAAGTTATTAGGCGGTACGCTGCTGATCGCCATGCTGGTATTCTTCACGGCTCCACTGCTGGGGTTGGCAGCGCGCTCGGTGGCGCGCCTGGAGCCTGACCGTCGAGAACGCATCGTTGAAGACCGCGGCCTGACCCTGGATTTCTACCGCGAGTTGCGCGTCAACCGCCGCAACGCACTATTCTATGCGCCTCCCAGCACGGCCATCGCCACCTCGTTGGGTTACGCCGCCGCCACGGTCGTGCTGGCGCTGGCGTTGGGATTGCCCGCGTCCTGGGCATTGGCGCAGCATAGCCGGGCTTTCACCAGTCGCTTACTCGATCCGATCCTGATGCTGCCCTTGGGCACCTCGGCAGTCACATTGGGGCTGGGTTTCATTGTCGCCCTCGACCAGCCACCCCTCGATCTGCGCGCTTCCCCGTTGCTGATCCCACTGGCGCATACCCTGGTAGCCTTCCCCTTTGTGGTACGCAGCCTGACTCCGGCGCTGCGCAGCATCCAGCCGCGCTTGCGGGAAGCCGCCGCCATGCTGGGCGCCGGTCCGGGACAAGTCATTCGGCGCATCGACCTGCCGCTGGTGGGGCGCGCCATGCTGGTTGCCGCCACCTTCGCCTTCACCATCTCACTCGGCGAGTTCGGGGCCACGGCACTGGTCGCCCGCCCAGAATACCCCACCATCCCGGTGGTGATCTACCGCTTGATCTCGCAGCCCGGCGCACTGAACTACGGCCAGGCCCTGGCACTGAGCACGATCTTGATGATCGTTACCGCCACCGGCATGCTCGCCATCGAACGTTTTCGCATCGCCGAGGTCGGAGAATTTTGATGGGCAGTATATAGTAAACAGTATGTAGTATGCAGTGAGTAATAAGATTATCAACTATACACAGCTCATAATTCTTATAACTAGATTTATCAAACCCCTTCCCGACCTGACGGCCACCCTTCTCCTTTTCAAGGGGAAGGGCCGGGGATGGGGTTAGGAAAACCTATGCCTGTTTTGAAGATCAACAACATCCACAAATCCTACGGCGAGACACAGGCCCTGAAAGGCGTGTCCTTCGAGGTTGCCGCGGGTGAGATCGTGGCCGTGATCGGGCCAAGCGGCTGCGGCAAATCCACGCTGCTCTCGATTGTGGCCGGGTTGGAAGCGGCCGACTCCGGCAGCATCTCATGGGATGAAGAAGACCTTACCAACACACCGCCACACCAACGCGGCTTTGGGCTGATGTTCCAGGACTACGCCCT
>JAFGRA010000137.1 GCA_016935415.1 Anaerolineales bacterium | reverse complement strand
TACTAAAAAAGAATAAAGTATCATTGATATTTTTGTTTTGACCGCTTAAATCAGCCACGTAATTTAAAAGTGTCCGGTGGCTAGAAAATTTTTGCCCTCAATTAAATTTCACTATCGTGTAAAGTTCAGAGCAGATACTAATCCATTCAAAATGTTATATCCCTTGCCTCCTTGTCTACTATCAACGCTCACCCTTGATGCGAAACAAATGTTCTATTATAATAAGCCCGTTATTGGTGGAGTGTCTATTTCCAATCGAGAAAAGGAATCTCCCATGAAAACGCTCAGTAAAGAAGCATTCAAACGCGCAGCGAATTACATCAATACCCAGGCCCGGCCACTGGAGCGCGCCCTGTTCAGCTATCATTTTGAAGATGGGGATAGTCAACTTGTGTTGGCCGAACTCGCCCACTTCCTCAACCAGGACGGCGGCTTCGGCAAGGCTTTTGAGCCGGACATGCGCTCGCCGAGTTCGTCGGCGTTGGCAACCGGGCACGCCCTGACCCTGCTCAAAGAACTGGATTGTCCCGCCGACCACCCTATGGTCAAAGAAGTCGTGCATTTCCTCCGCGAGACTCTGGACGAAGAGACCCTGGTATGGCGCATCGTACCGCAAGACGTCAACCAGTACCCGCACGCTCCCTGGTGGCACGACGAAGATGGCAGCCTGGCGCGCACCTTCGACGATTTCGTCATCAACCCGCGCGCCCAGATCCTCAGCCTGCTGTACCACTATAACAACGTGGTCCCCAGCAAATGGCTCAAGACACTGAGCGCCCATACCGTAGCCGCCGCGCAAAATTTCCAGGGCGAACGTCTGGGTGGGGAAGGGATCATCTACCTGCTGCAATTAGCCAAAGTCGAAGATTTGCCGGAAGCAGACAAAGAGATCATCACCGAACGGGTGATGAAAGCGGTGGGCAAAGAGATCGCCCGCGATCCAGCCGCCTGGGCGTCCTACTCCGTAAACCCGCTCAAACTGGCGCCGCGCCCGGACAGTATTTTGGCCGAGATGTTGTGGGAAGATATCCAGGTCAACCTGGATTACGTGATCGAAACGCAAACTGATGCGGGAAGTTGGGAACCCAATTGGACCTGGGGAGATCTATATCCGGATGTATGGCCGCTGGCAAAGAAAGAATGGAGCGGGCACATTACGCTGGAGAACCTGCTCACCCTGCGGGCCTACGGCCGCATTGCCGGAGCGTAAGCGCCGTTATTCCCCACTTTTGTCTTTGACTTGTGTTTCCCGGTCGAAGAGGTGCTGGTAAGGCAGCAGCAACAAGAAGCCGACAATGATGACGATCTCTCCGATCAACACACCGCGCGCCTGCCAGCGTCCAAAGAAGGGAATAAAGGTGGGCAGCGGGCGCGTGCCCAGCCCGAAGATGTCGGCCAGTCCGGAAGCCACAGCGATCACGTAGCCCGTGCCAACCAGGCGGACGCCGATGTCGGCGGCGATGGTTTTCTCGTAGCCATTCCAGAGCGTGTTGATCGTCAGATAGCCCCCAAAACAGATCACACCCAAGCCCAATAAAAACACACCAATCTGTACAAAGCCGATCACCGGACTGCGGTCAACACCGAAAAGGCCAGGGTCGGCTCCCACCATGAAGATAAAAAAGCCCACCAGGGCAAAGATCAGGCCAATCCGTCGCCGCAGGGTTTTGTCGCTTTTTCCGTTGGGTGGAGTGGTTTGTATATTATCCATTAATGCTCCGGTAAAGTCTCCTGTAAGATTCTAAGCCAATTCTGCCCCAGGATGGCGCTGACATCCGCGTCCGAATAGCCTTTTTCAACCAATAAGGGCACAATCTTGTGCATGTCGGCAATCGTACCGATCTCTAAGGGAACGCAATCCAGGCCAAAGCCACCGTCGAAGTCTGTGCCGATGGCGGCGTGTTTCGCATCCCCGGCAATCTGGCAGACGTAGTCGATATGATTGACATAAGTCTGCAAGGGCACCAACTCGCGTTCGTCGCCGCGTTTCCAGCCTGACTTCAAAAAGATGTTAAAGGGCACCAAACCGATCACCCCACCACGCCCCACCAACCCCTCGATCACCGCATCGGGAAGCTGGCGATTGCTAGTCTGGTCTTCCAGCAATGCCTTGGCGTTAGCATGGCTGGCAATCATGTGCCCGGGAAAAGTATCCAGCGCCTGCAAGGCGGCGCGCTCATCCATGTGGCTGAGATCGAGCGCGAAGCCCAACTCGGCCATCGCTTCCAGCAAGGCATAGCCGTCTTTGGTCAACGGGCCAGGCTCCTTGGTGCCGCCGCAGTAGCGCGTCCCCGTCCAGGCCGGGCCAATCATGCGCACACCGAGCGACCACCATTCTTCCAACTCTGACACCGCGCGCACGCCTTCGGCATTTTCCATCAACACCACCATCCCGACCGTATGCCCAACCGGGCCAGTCTCTTCGGTTTCTTCCGGCAGCGGTTTGCGCCAATCGGCAAGCACGGCGTCCAAATCGGAGCGGGTGTAGATCAGGCGGTATTTGTCAGGATGGTCGTCCACCAGACGGTGGTAGGCTTCGATTTGCGCCTTATAGAGGGCATGCGCCTCATCAAAGGTTTCATAAGTCTGCGTATCCCACTCCCCACCTTTGTGGCGCACCGGCCCAGCAAACAGCGTCGAAAACACCACCGCCACGCGCCCTTGCTGGTAAGCATCCCAGCCCAGCAGCGTCTGGCCGTTAAAGGCAGGGATGTCGGTGTTCGTTTCGTAGCGGCGCGTCTCAGCCACGCTACGCGTGTAGTCGCGTCCAAAGGTGCGCATATTGTAAGCCAGGTCTTCATGCGCGTCGACGAGCAAGTTGTGAGATACAGTCATCGTAATTTTCAGGAAAGCAAATAGGCCATGATCCACTGCGTGGTGGCGATCAGGGCATCGGTGTGCGTACGTTCGTAATTATGGGAGGCGTCTACGCCCGGGCCGATCAGGGCTACGGCCACATCACCTCCGGCCCGCCAGAAAGCTTCGCCGTCCGAACCATAGTACGGGTAAATATCGACTACGTAGTCGATCTCATGTTCCTGAGCCAGACCGCGCAGGTGCTGGCTCAAACCGTGATGGTAAGGGCCGCCGGAATCTTTGACGCACAAGGTGGCGTGGTATTCATCCGAAGTCTGCCCATCCCCGACGGCGGCCATATCGACGGCCACCAGTTCGGCCAGGTCGGCCGGGAAGCCGGTCGATGCGCCGTGCCCGACTTCTTCGTAATTACTAAAATGCAGCGTGGTGGTCTGGGTAGGTTTCAAGCCGGCCGCCTGCAAAGCTTTGAGCGCCGCCAAAATAGCCGCCACGCAGGCTTTATCATCCAGGTGGCGAGAGCGCACGAAGCCGTTGGTCACTTCCACGCGCGGGTCGAAGGCCACAAAATCGCCGACCTCGATGCCCAACTGGCGGGTCTCCTTGGCAGAAGTCGTACGAGCGTCCAGGCGCACTTCCATGTTTTGGTCGTCGCGCTTGAGGTCGTTGACGTCGCCTCCGTACACGTGCCCGGAGGCTTTGGTCAGCAGCAGGCTGCCGCTGCTTTCGCTGACGAGGACCATGGTATGGGCGATGGGGCAGAGTCGGAAGAGCGCGGTCTCCTCGATGGACTTGGTCAGGGAACGCCCTTCG
>JAFGRA010000136.1 GCA_016935415.1 Anaerolineales bacterium | reverse complement strand
GGCGTACAGCAGCGCCAGGCTCCAGGCCAGCGTGGCGCCCGGTAAAGCGCGCATACTGGCGGCAATCGCCAGCGCGGTCATCGCCAGAATCCAATACGGCCGCCCGACCAACTCATTGCGTACGCGCGCCCAGGCAATCGCCCCATACAAGGCCGCCAGCAGCAAAAGTGCCAGCAACACAAACTGGAACTGGGCCGGAATACCCACCACCGAAATGCGCACCAACAAGACCAAGCTGGCCGCGGCCGGAATCAAATGCAGCATGGTGCCCAGACTGCGCTGGAGCGAGTCTTTTGCCAGGTAAAGGATGTTCAGAGGCAACACTCCCAGGCGCAAGCCGACCGCCACCAGCAATAACAGGCTGATGTTCTGGGGCGCGTTATCAAACGTAAATGTCCCCCCACCGGCGCGAGCCAGCACCTGGGCAAAGAAGACCAACATGGTCCCAATCATGCTGGCTGCCGTGTACAACACTACGTTGCGGCGCATCTTTGCCCCCTGCACGCGCGCCAGCAAGATCGCCATTTCGACGATGTCGATGAACATCCAGGACATCACCAACGTCAGCGGATTCCCGGCAAACACCGCCATAATACCAAAACCGCCTAACACCAAGCATCCGGCCCACACCGACCAACCCGAATCGGACAAACGCACCACGTCGGTCAAGATCACGGCCAGGGTCAGCGTTGCTACCGCCAATGCAAAGGGCCAGGAAATTTCATCGGCCAGCAGGGTAGGCGATGAATCAAACAGGAAATCGGGCCGCCAGGTGGTTGGTGTGGATTGACGCGGCAAGTTAATGCGCAAGATGAAGATGCTGATCCAGGCCAGGAAGGCGCCATTGAAGGCCACCGGCCAGTGATAGCCGAACTTGGGCTGGAAGCTCAAGGCGACCATCACCAACGCGGACAGGAACAGTAAAAGAAGCGGCAGGAGGATCAGCATATCAGTGCCGGGCTAGAGCACTTCCCCTCCCCGGCTGCGGTTCAGGTAGTTGCCCATGCCGGGGCGACCCAGCCAGCGTTCGCCGTCAACGATCAATTGACCACGCAGGAGAACCTTTTCCGGGTAGCCGGTCATTTCCCAACCCTCGAACAGATTGTAGTCGGTGCGGTGTCGGGCGACGCCCACGCCGTAGGTCAACTTGCGAACCGGGTCCCAGATGGCGATGTCGGCATCCGCGCCGGGCACCAGGGCACCCTTCTGCGGGTAAATGCCGAAGATCTTGGCGGGGTTGGTGCTGGTGAGCGCCACGAACTGATTGGGGGTCAAATACCCCGCGCCCACGCCGTACGTCCACAAAATCGGCAGGCGGTCGCCTACGCCGGGTAACCCATTAGGAATCAGCGTGAAGTCATCCGCGCCCAATTCCTTGCCGGGGATGACTACCGGTTGGCCTTCGTAAAGGATCGGCTTGATACCATCGAAGAAGAATGGGCAGTGATCGGTCGCCAACACTTGCAGTTCGGCGCGGCTCAGGGCGGCCATCAATGCCTGGTTATCGGCTTCGCCCCGCATCGGCGGGGAGCAAATCCACTTGGCCCCGTCCGGGCGTTCCAGGTCTTCCTCGGTGAAGAACAGGTATTGCGGGCAAGTCTCGCCCATCACTTTGATACCGCGTTCACGCGCATAGCGCAATTGGTCAGTTTCCCCGGCTACATTCATGTGCACGATGTACAAGGGCGCGTCGGCCATCTCGGCCAGGGCGCAGGCACGCAGCACCGCTTCGATCCCACCCCAGGCCGGGCGCGTGCGGGCGTGCCAGATCGGCGCAGTGTGTCCGGCAGCCAGTGCTTCCGGCACCAATACGTCGATCACGTCGCCGTTCTCGGCATGCAGCATGGTGAGCATGCCGTGGTCGCGCGCAATGCGCAGCACCTTAAAAATGCCATCATCCGGCAAGCGCAGGCGGCCGTTGTAGGCCGTGAAGACCTTGAGCGTGTTGATGCCCATATCGAGCAGCTTGGGGATTTCGGCTTCAATGGCCGCGTCCAGGTGGGTGATGTTCATATGGAAGCCCCAGTCGATGGCCGCCTTGGGATCAGCCTTGGCATGCCATTCGTCCACCGCCTGAGCCAGCGTGCCGCCCGCGATCATGGGCACGAAATCCATCACCGTGGTCGTACCGCCAAAGGCAGCCGCCTTATGGCCGGTGTAATGATCGTCGGAGGAAACCGTATCGAACATCGGCAGGTCGAGGTGCACGTGTGGGTCGATGCCGCCGGGCATGACCAGCTTACCGGAGGCGTCGATCACCTCGGCGTCTTCCACATTCAGGTCACCACCGATGGCGGCGATGGTCTCACCGTCGATCAAAATGTCCGCTTCGTAGGTATCCGAAGCCGTGACCAACGTCCCAGACTTAATCAACAACATGCTTGCGTTCCTTTCTCAACTTAAACATCACCGGGGAAAATATCGGGCTGGTCGTCCGTATAGCGATAGGACTTTAGGAAAATGAAATCGGATTTTTCCAGGTAATGGACAACGTGAATTTCATAAGGCAGGAAGTATACGCCTTCGCCGGCATGCAGCACCATTTTCTGGACGGTATCATCGAAGCGGTGGCGCATCCGAATTTCGGCTTTACCGTTGACGATGTAGAAATAGGCGCGCGCTTCGCGATGGTAGTGGTTGCCCATCTCGGCCCCGGCTTCCATCGTGCCGTGGATGATAGTCTCCCACGGGCCTTCATTGACGATCTCGACGAAATTGCCGCGCTGATCTTTGCGCACGAAAGTTGGTTTTACCGGTAGCAAATCCCGAATATGCTCATTCATAGATTTTCCTCTAGTTAATTTTAAATAGTTTACCATTGAGACCGTTAGTAATATGCCTTCGCAGATGAAAAGATACACAGAATTTCAGGCGATCTGGACAGGGATTTGCCACCATAATCTAGCTGCTGAGATTTACCTATTATCGAGATCGTCCTAGCAAACTGGTAAAAGTCACTCCTCACCCCCGGTAGATAAATCGAAGCCACCCCCTATCAAACCCAGCAGTGCCAGGAGTTCGGAGTCGAGCGGGAATTCGGGCAAATCCTCGGCAGCATACAACTCCGAGGCCACGGCGCGTTCACGCAGCGCCCGCCAAAGTACCTGGCGCTCTTCCTGCTCTTTCACCGGCAGGTCATTGATACTCTCGGCAGCCAGCAAGTGTTGGCCGGTGGTGTACACGAAATTCAGGCGCTTCCACTTCTTGGCCGGAATCGGGTGTGGCAGCCGGACCAAGCCGCCGATCTGGATTTTGAAATACTCTTCTTCGGCGCGTGGGTGGTCTGCTTCATCCTTGAGTAAATCGGCACGCAGCGCTAACTCGTGGCCGTGCACCGGCGCGACGTATTCCACCTGCCACTTGCCCGCCCCAAAAGATGCCGGTTGGTAAAAGGCCAGGTAATCAACGGCGATGACTTTAGGAGCGGTGCGCAGCGGGATGCGGTACCAACCCAGAAGCCGGGCGATTTCCATATCGCGCGGCGAGGGCATAATGGCAACTAACACAAGATCAGAAGGAGCGGGTAAGGCAGACATAAGTGCTTAACATTCTAATCGATTTTGTCGCCATAATCATCCATGCCAGTGGATTCCCCAAACAACTTCCCAACAGTTTTCTTATTGTAGAATCGCCACAACCCACATATACTTAGTAAGCGAGGCCATCGTCCCATTAAATCCAGGTAAATACGATCAAACCAAGATGACGACACTCACTGAATTTATCTCAGCAGATCAGCATATCGACATCCTTTCACAATTCAGAGCGCTGCCTACAATTGAAGCGCAGTCTACCATGCTGTTTTCTTTCCTGGATGAATTTCAAGCCCAGTCTAGTTTGGTCGTCCGGCACAAAATCTTAATCGCGGTTATCCACTTCCTCGAACTGCTAGCGCCCAAGCTCTCACCAGCCGACCTGCACAGCATTCTGACAATCTACCAGGAGAAGGGCATCGTATCCGACAATTGGGTAGTTATGCCGGAACCGCCGGTACAGCACATTCAGGCTTTGAGCCAGGCATTGCGCCAACAGGCACGGCACCTGCTGGAAGCAGCCGTCTTGAACCATTGCGCGCTCCCAGAGATCACGGCGCAACATCATACCGCCCAGATCGGCCCGATCACGCTTACTGCGCCGGTGCGCCTGGACCTGGGAATGGGCGGCATCTCCGATATCCCCCCATACTGTCTGGAGCAACCGGGCAACTGCCTCAACGTGCCCATCCAACTCAATGGCCAGGCTCCCATTCAGGTACAGATCGAAAGCATCCCCGCTCCCCGGGTCGTGCTGAAATCTATCGACCAACGCAAGCAATTCATCCCAGAATCGTTTTCCTCCACCCAGGATTGTCCACCGGAACTACGCATTCACCTGGAAACCCTCCGTTTCTTCCTGCAGGAAATCCTGCGTTACGAATCGCTCTCCGAATTTCTGGAAAGGGAACGGCAAGGTATCGCAATCACCAGTTCGGTCAGCCTGCCGCTGGGTTCCGGGCTAGGGATCAGCACCCTGCTGGCGTGTTTATCCATCCAGGCATTGGGCCTCAAATTTCAGCTTGCGCTTGATCCCCATGAATTCTTTTCCATCGGCCCCTATCTGGAACATAAAGCGCAGATCGGCGGCGGATGGGAAGACGTCAGTGCGCTCTTCCCCGGCTTCAAGCTGCTGCAAACCTCTCCGGCGCATCCTTTCACACCTACAATTACCCCACTGATCGTCACCCCCGATTTTATCCGCAAATTACAAGCCAGCCTGTGCCTGCTGTACACACATTTGCCTAAAGTCACCGATATTGATTTTCCCGCCCTACTGGAACGTTACACACTCGGTGACCCAGACATCCTGAACCAGATCGACCGTACTATGGCACTCAATGAAACCGTGCACGCCGCCATCCAGGCAGAAGATATCATCGCGCTGGGAGAAGCGTTCAGCGCACAGTGGGAGAACTGGAAGCAATTGACCAACGGCCAATGTACTAACCCAGCAATCGACGCGCTGTTTACCGACATCCAGCCTTTCGTTCATGGGGCCCGTTTGAATGGCGCCGGACAAGGCGGCTTTTTGAGCGTGGTCGTCGATCCCGACCACCGCACCGAAATCTTTGAAAAACATCGGTCAATCTTCCAGGAACGCACCACCTCTTATTCCTGGGAACCGGTTCTATAACAATCACACCAAGTACACGAGGAAGAAAATGAAGAAAACCCCGACAGAGTTAATTCAAAATGTTTTATTGAGCGTCGTTTGTGGCGTTATTCTCAACGTAGTCACCAACCAACTTACCAGCGCATCGATAACGGCTGTGATCACGATCATTGCTGCGTTGCTGATCTTCCTCTTCCTGACTCTCTTTCCCGTTTGGGAATCGCTCAAAAATTTGTTCGACCGGTTAAAACGTACCCCCCGCGTCAAGGGGAAAGCCACCTTCCCGCAAATCTTCGATTTCAATCACGAACCTGTCCACCTGGTCTATACCTGCCGGGCCCGCATCGACAAAATCCCCTGCCCTACGGAATATGAATTTCCCCAAAGCCCCAAGATCGTCCAGCAGCACATTGCCCTCGACGAATTCTACACCCAAGCAATGATGGCCGAATGGTATTTCCCACAGTTGATCGGGGACAAGCGCGCCGTTACACCTTACCGCTTCCATTGCACCAACCAGGTCGATGTTTGGGAAGAGTACTCCAAATCCGAGTTGCGTGACCGTTCAACATTGCCCGAATTCATGTCCGAAAACCTGGTCATCATTGGCGAAAACAGCATCGCCAACATCATCCTGGACGAGCACCACCGTCTGATCGATTTTTCCAAAGATATGATCGAGATTGCCCCCTACCGCTCGGATGAAAAGCCCAAGGTGCAAATCAACCTCAAATTCCACCCTCGAAAGAACAACACCATCGAGCCGCATGCCCACACCCAAATCCTAACCAGCTTCACCGAGGGATCGCAGAATGCAGTTGCCATGCTGTGTTATTTACCAAACCCCTTCAATTTACAAAAGAATGTCCTGATCCTCTTCGGCTGTCATCGTGTGGGGCAATACCTGCTGGAAGCCTGGCTGCGAGACCCACAGTCGGAACGCGCACTCCGCAAGCTTTTTAGAAGGCACAACTTTGCCGATCAACCTTACGGGCAAATCGTGATGTTCAGCCCGTATAAATACGCGGCCGAAGAGCAGGTAAGCTTTGAGAAGATCCAACTCGTGCAAAACACACACAACAAACTGCCCTTCTTTCCCATCCAACTCTCCGCGCAAGCCATCTCCCAAAACAACTTCAAGCTGGACCAGCGGACCAAAACGCCTCAACGGATGGTCGATATTTCCCTGCTGGTATCGTTGGCAGATAATGACGCAACTTTGACGAAAAGCATCGAAACCTTCTTCAAGCAAAACCTGCCTTTCCTCGATGGACAATATCTCGAATCCAATGTAGCAGAGATCGGCCTGCACGTCACCCTGTACGAATTCGCCACCCATCTTGGCGATGAACAGAACGCCTTTGCCAACGACCAATACAAACTATTGGCCGGCGTGCTGCAAGACTCATTGAAAGCAATTCCTGGCACGACAATGGGCATCACCGGGTATGAGATCTTACCGACCAATATCATCCTGCACGTCGATTTCCCGAGAACATTCATCAGCCAGATCCAGGAAGCCTGTCAGCAAGCGGTTCAAAGTGTGCGCGGAAACGCGCAGAACGCAACCACCCCCGCAGATAAATTATTCAACATCAACCATATGCCTGCTTTGCTGCATTGCACAGCAATTCGATATCGAACGGAGTTCTCAGAAGAAAATCAGGAAAAACTGCGCGCCGCGGCCCAAACTTCCAGCCGCCATCATTTTGGCAATATGGACATCGACCAATTATCGCTGATGCTGGTTACCAAGCAGCCCTACCAAAACGTCCAGCAGAAGGACAAAATCGACTTAGCAACCAAATAGCACCCCCCCTTTAAACAAAAAAGAGCTTGCAGGTGAATGCAAGCTCTTTTGGTTTCCGCTTACTTCAACAACCCGGTCTTGGCGTTGAATTCCTCGATCAGGGCATCCATCTCGGGGATTTGCCCCTGCACGTTCGTCCAGAATTCATCCTCGTACCACAGTTCCTGGATTTCTTCGTAGCTCTTGCCCTGTTGCTCGACCCAGGTGTAATACTTGAGGTTATGCACGCGGCGGCGATCTTCGTAGGTCAGTTCTTGGAGGTTATCGGTACTCTCACCCAGCAGATAGCGGGCGTAATGGGCAGCAGCGTCCACCTCAGAGTATTGGCCGTATTCTTCGTGCATTTCCTTCAAGCGGCTGCCGTACAATTCCATCGAGTCGGTCAAGACGGTGAGGACGACATCGTCCGGTCCCATCTCGTAGTACTTCGCCATCTTGATCGAAGACAGCACATTGGCGATGCCGGAGAAGCCGAGCAGGTCGAGTTGGCCGACCAATTCTTCGGGCACACCCTGCTCTGCCAGGTACTTGCGCCCGGCGGGTTCGTTGAACAGGCGCGAGAGGTTTACCACGGCGTTGTCATCGATAGCGACGATCATGTCGGTGTTTTTGACATTGTGAATCCAGGGCACGTGCTTGTCGCCAATGCCCTCGATGCGGTGCGCACCAAAGCCGTTCTCCAGCAAAGTTGGGCACTGCAAAGCTTCGCTGGCGACGACCTTGCTGGCCGGGAAGAGCTGTTTCATGTAATCGCCGCAGCCGATCGTACCGGCCGAGCCGGTGGTCAGGGCTACGCCGCGATACACGCCGCGCGCGCCGAGTTCCTGCTTGAGCACTTCTTCCATGGCATGGCCGGTGATCTCGTAGTGCCATAGGTAATTGCCAAATTCGTCGAATTGGTTGAAGATCATCAGGTCTTCGCCGGATTTGCGCAGTTCCCAGCACTTGTCAAAGATTTCTTTGACGTTGGATTCGCTGCCAGGGGTCTTGATGGTTTCACCGGCCACACTCGCCAGCCAATCGAAGCGTTCCTTGCTCATGCCTTCCGGCAGGATGGCGATGGATTCGCAAGCCAACAGCGTCGAGTCGTAGGCGCCACCGCGGCAGTAGTTACCGGTGGAGGGCCACACGGCTTTCTGGGTGGTGGGGTCAAACTGGCCAGTGACCAGGCGGGGCACCAAACAGCCGAAGGCTGCGCCGACTTTGTGGGCGCCGGTCGGGAACCACTTACCAACCAGGGCGATAATGCGGGCCTCAGTGCCGGTCAGGCTGGAGGGAAACTCGATGTAGTTGACACCACCGTAGCCGCCGCCCTTGGCGACCGGTTCGTTCTTCCAGGTGATGCGGAACAGGTTGCGGGGAGTGATGTCCCACAAGCCCAACTTACTCAGTTCTTCCTTGACGGCAGTGGACACCAGGGAGGGGTCCTTTTGCTGGGCAAAGGTCGGGATGATGATGTCACGCTCACGGGCACGTGCCACCGCGCGTTCTAAACGGTCTTCCATTACAGTTAAATCGATCACAGATATTCTCCTTGTAAATTCTTACTACAGAGCAGATATCTACCACCAAGTCACAAAGATACAAAGTTTTATCAATTGTCCTTAGTGTCTTAGTGCCTTCGTGGTTATGTAAATCTCCATAGCAAATTCTTTTTCTCGTATATATTTTTTTACCGCAGAGGTTTGGTAATGCCCTAAGTGTCTTTTATTCTCTATCTTGATATCTAACCCCATCCCCAGCCCTTCCCCTTTCCAAGGGGAAGGGTGGCTGCATAGCAGCCGGGAAGGGGTTAGGTTTCGGTTTCTACGGCAGATATGGCTTCTAATTAACTCGTTGCCTGAGTACCTAGGTATCTAATTACTGGGCACCTCAGCGCCTTTATTCAAAATCTTCCGGCGTCTGGCGGGTGATGTATAACGGGCGGCCGCGGGCTTCGTCGTACAGGCGGCCGATGTACTCACCCAGGATACCCAGGAAGATCAACTGCACGCCGCCCAGGAACAACACCGCAATCAAGGTGCTGGCCTGCCCGAGCAGGGCTGCCATGCGCGATAGGCGCAGGATGCCGACGATCGGGATCGAGATGATACTCAACCCGGCAGCGATGAAACCCAGGTAGGTCGCCAGTTGCAGCGGGAAGAAAGAAAAACCGGTGATGGCCGTCAACGCCAGTTTCAACATCTTGCGGAAGGGATAATGTGTTTCCCCGGCAAAGCGCGCCGCCCGGGCATATTCCACGCCGGTTTGCTTAAAACCGACCCAGGCCGACATCCCCCGCAGGAAACGATGGTGTTCGCGCATCCCGTTCATCACATTGACCACGGCGCGATCCATCAAGCGGAAATCGCCGGTATCGAGCGGAATGTCGATGTCGGTCAGGCGGTTGATGATGCGATAAAACAACTTGGCGGTGAACAACTTGAACCAGCTTTCGCCTTCGCGCTGGGCACGCACGGCATAGACGACTTCATAGCCCTCACGCCACTTTGCGATCAACTCCAGGATCACTTCTGGTGGGTCTTGCAGATCGGCGTCGATGATTACCACAGCCTGTCCGCGGCTATAATCCAATCCGGCGGTCACCGCGATCTGGTGGCCGAAGTTGCGGGCAAAGATCACCGGGCGGATGCGGGCGTCCTCTTCGGCCATGGCGCGGATCTGATCCGTCGAGCCATCAGTAGAACCATCATCAATCAAGATCAGTTCCCAGGGATCGCCGGTCTGGTCCATCACCTCGCTGACGCGTCGGTATAGTTCTGGAAGCGTCTCGATCTCATTCCAGATTGGGGCAATGATCGAAAAAGTGGGTGTTGCCATCATGTAAGTCCTCCGTACTATGCTGCAATCAAACCGATAATTTCAAACCAGCCAGAGTGTATCATAATACTTTGCGGACGGCATCCAGGTTAGGCGCTACGATCTGCGCTTCCCCGGCGGCCTGCATGGCGGCTTTGACGTCCTTCAAGCCGCTGCCGGTCACCAGCGCCAGCACCGGGTCATCAGAGCCGATCAGACCCTCGTCGAGTGCCTTGAGCACCCCGGCATAAGCCGTGGAACCGGCCGGCTCGGCGAAGACACCGACCTTGCCCAGTGTGGCAATGGCCGCGATGATCTCATCATCGGGTACGACCACATACGCGCCGCCGGTCTGGGTAGCGGCGCGCAAGGCGCGCAAACCATCACGCGGCAGGTCGACAGAAATACTGTCAGCCAGCGTGGTAGCCGAGACCGGATCGATCTGTTCGGTTCCAGCCTGGTAAGCGTTGGCAATCGCCGCCGAACCTTCCGACTGCACACCGAAGATACGCGGCATGTGTTCCAACCAGCCCAGGGCTTGCAAATCCTTGAAGCCCTTGTGCAGGCCGGAGATGATGTTGCCATCGCCCACAGAGACGAACACGCACAGCGGCCGGTCGAGCTTTTGAGCCAGCAGCACCTGCTCCCAGATTTCGAAGGCGGCGGTCTTCTTGCCCTCGGCGGTGAAGGGATTGTAGCCCGTGTTGCGGCAGTACCAGCCAAAGGCTTCCGTAGCCTCCACCGAAAGGTCGAAGGCATCATCGTAGGTGCCATCGACCAACAGTACACGCGCCCCAAAGATCAGCAATTGAGCGATCTTGGCGGGCGGAGCGGTTTTTGGGGCAAAGATCGTCGCTGACTGTCCGGTGGCCGCGGCCATCCCGGCCAGGGCGGCCCCGGCGTTACCGGTCGAGGCAGTCACGATCACGTCTGCACCGACCTCACGGGCGCGCACGACCAGCAAAGCACTGGCACGATCCTTGAAGGAGGCGCTGGGGTTGCCGCTCTCGTCTTTGACCCAGAGCTGGTTCAGGCCGGTGGCCTGGCGCAAAGGCGCCGGGGCATACACCGGCGTCCAGCCTACGGTGTGCAGCGGAGTGTACTCGAAGCCGGGTTTGCCAACCGGCAGCAGCGGCAGATAGCGCCACATCGAGGTTTCTTTAGAAGCCTGGATGTCGGCCACGCTCACGTTTTTCGCGATGGCGTCGTAATCCAGCACCACGTCCAGGTTGCCGCCGTCTGCCGGACAGACGTATTCGACTTCATCCAGGGCATACGACTTACCACAAATGCTGCATTGATATCCAAGAACTTTGTTCATATTATTTTCACTTCTATGTATAAAACGCACACCGGCGCGTTTGCTGACACGCCGGGCGCGTTCAAATCAGGGTTACGGGTAGATCCAGGTGCCGGTTTCGCCTTTGAGGGCGCGCGGGATGTTGGGCGGATCGGTGATCAGGGCTTGCTTGCCACCTGCTTCCAGGAACTTGATGATCGCCTGAACCTTAGGCAGCATGCTGCCGGGCGCAAATTGGCCTTCTTCGATGTACTGTTTGGCTTCGGCAACTGTCATCTTGTCTAGGAAGACCTCATCGGGGGTGTTAAAGTTGAGGGCAACTTTCTCCACCGCGGTGGAGATCAACAACAAGTCGGCGTCGATGGAGTTCGCCAGCAAGCTGGAAGCGAAATCCTTATCGATCACGGCTTCGATGCCACGCAGGCTGCCATCCTCTTTCTCTATCACCGGGATACCGCCGCCACCGACGCTGACGACCACAAAACCAGCCGCGATCAGGGATTTGATGGCATCGACCTCAATGATCTCCTGGGGGATCGGTGATGGCACAACTTGCCGCCAGCCGCGCCCGGCATCCTCAACGAAAGTCTTACCTTCCTGCATGCGCTCTTTAGCAGTTTCTTCGTCCAGGAACGAGCCGATCGGCTTGCTCGGTTTCTTGAAAGCGGAATCATCCGTATCCACCCGACATTGAGTAACCACGGTTACAGCTTCCTTGTCCATGCCGCGCTTTTTGAATTCATTGCGCAGCGCTTTCTGGAACATGTATCCAATCGCCCCCTGCGTATCCGCACCGCAGTAATCCAGAGGTACGGGGTGCAGTTCGTGTAGGGCTATCTCGGCGCGCCGCAAAATGAAGCCAACCTGCGGGCCATTCCCGTGTGTGAGCACGACATCCCAGCCCTGCTGGATCATGTCAGCGATGTGCCCCATGGTCTCGGCGGCAGCATCGAACTGATCCGGGATGGTTTTCTTGGTCTTATCTTTGATCAGGGCGTTCCCGCCCACAGCAACAACGGCTACTTTTTTGGTCATAGCTTGGCACCTCTATCTCTAATCTGGTTTTGTCACCAGGTGATTAGGCACTCAGGCACCCAGGGATCAGGATTGGGCGGTCCCTGGGTGCCTCATTACTAAATGCCTGTATACTTGTATCCTTGTCTACCTGTATCCTATTCCTATTTCATTGTCAAAGCCATGACGGCTTTTTGAGCATGCATGCGGTTCTCGGCCTGGTCGAAGACCACGGAGTGTGGGCCGTCGATTACCGAGTCGGTTACTTCGATCTGCCGATCGGCGGGCAGCGGATGCATGTAGATCACATCATCCTTACCCAACGCCATCTTGGCATCGTCTGCGATCCAATTCTGGTATTTGTCCTGGATCTGCTTGCCTTCGTCCGGGTCTTGCGTGGTCAGCAACGGGCCCCAGGATTTGGCGTAGATAATGTCGGCATCTTCACAAGCCGCGTCCATATCATCCACAACTTCGAAGCCGGTGTGATACTTGCGGGCCTGTTCCTGGGCCTGATCCATGATCTCCGGCATCAGCTTGAATTCCGGCGGGTGCGCCAGAGTGACGTCCAGGCCGAAGCGCGGCATTTGCAAGATCAGCGATTGCGGCACAGAGATCGGCTTGAGGTACGAGGAAGCGTACGCCCAGGAGACCACCATTTTCTTGCCGCGCAGGTTGCGGCCTTTCTTTTCGATAATGGTCATGATGTCGGCCAGGCATTGGTGCGGGTGATAGATTTCGCACTGCATATTGAGTATGGGGACGCGCGAGGCTTCGGCCACCAGGTTAAGATAGCGGTTGCCGATGCCCCAGTCGACGTGGCGGATGGCAATCCCATCGAAGTAACGCCCAAAGATTTCGCCCATCTCGCGCTCGGTGTCGCCGTGCGAGATTTGCGTGGTCCGCGATTCGATGAATGCGGCGTGGCCGCCTAGCTGCGCCATACCGGCTTCGAACGAGCCGCGCGTGCGCGTGCTGGAGAAGAAGAATAACATCGCCAGCACCTTGTCGCGTAGGTAGGCATGCGGTTCGCCCAGGGCGCGCTTCATTTTCAAGTCCCAGGCCACATCCAGGACGGTTTCCACTTCTTCTTTACTAAAATCCAGGTCGCCGATCAAGTCTCGGCCGCGAAGATCAGTTTGCATCTCTAGCTCCTTAATTACAGTTTGATAGTTTCTTAGTTATTAGTTTGATAGTTCAGCGTGCTTACGCAAGTAAGCGATCATGCCGTTGATCAGGCGCTTGACCTCAGTGGCTGTGTTGTAGGTCTTTTGCAACTCACTTTGATTGATGTAGTTGCGATCACAAGCCAGATAAAGCTGCGACTGTACTTCGCTAGCCGACCGCCGGGCGATCTTCAAAAAGCGAATGAACTCCGGATTTGAGCCAGCATCAAAGCCTTCGGCAATATTGTGCATGCTAGAACCGGCAGCCCGGCGAATCTGATTACGCAACTCGAAATCCCTGGCAAAATCGCCCTCCCCGGTTAGGTCGAAAACTATGTTCACCAGTTCGCGAGCTTTTTGCCAGCTATGCAAGTCTTCAAAGCGATCGATCTTCGCCACGAGAACTACCCAACCACCAAACTATCTAACTACAAAACTACTCGGTCGCACCGAGAACGAGTGCAATCAATGCCATGCGCATGACCACACCGTTGAAGGCCTCTTGCCAGTAGCGCGACCAGCGGGTGATGTCCACGTCCGCAGGAATTTCGTCCATGCGCGGCAGCGAGTGCAGCAAGATGGCATCCGACTTGGCCTTGTTCGCCAGCAGGTCACGCGTGATCTTGTAATTGGCGGGGGTCATGCCCACATCACCTTCGCGCTCGTCGCGCGACTTGGTGTAATCGGGCTGCACAACCGGCTCGACCAGGATCACGTCCGCATCGGCAATCGCCTGTTCGACGTGCTCGGCCTCTTTGTAATCCAGGCTGTACTTGTCCAGGTCGGCTTTCATTTCATCCGTCAAAGACATTTCCGGCGGGGAAACGAAGGTAATCGGGCAGTCGAACTGGGTCAGGCCATAGGCCAGGGAGTGCATGGTACGCATGCGCATATCACCGACCGCCAGCCACTTCAAGCCATCGATGGTGCCCTTTTCCTGCAATACGGTGTACAGATCGGTGAGGACCTGGGTGGGGTGTTCGCCCCAGCCGTCGCCACCGTTGATGATCGGAATGCTGGCCCATTTGGCTGCTTCCGCCGGGGCACCCTGCTGGAAGTGGCGCATCACGATCACGTCGCCGTAGAACTCCAGCATCTTGACGGTGTCTTTGATCGACTCCTGGTAAAAGTCACCGGCGCGCGTCATCTTGGCGTCGGCAAAACCGGTCACTTGGCCACCCAGGCGGATCATGGCGGCTTCGTGCGCCAGCCGGGTGCGGGTGCTGGGTTGATAGAACGCTGTCACCAGTGTTTTTTCCTTCAACAGATCAATGTTGCGGCGTTCCCTGGCAATCACTTCCATCTCTTCTGCGATCTCAAAAACGCGGAAGAACTCGTTGCGCTCAAAATCCTTGAGCGACAGAATGTCACGTCCTGCAAAACTACGCATCTTTCTAAACCTCCAAAATATAAAATAGAAATTGTTCGGATAGGGTCACTATTCAACCCGGCGGATCACATGAAAGCGGAAATAACCGGGTAAGAAATAACTAAAGGAATAATCTACCGGTCGCCCTTCGACCGTGAACAGCAAGGCCTCGAAAGCCAAGACGCCGTCCTTGCGTTGCACGCCCAACGAACGTGCGATCTCCTGGTCGGCCGGAATTACGCGCAGCTCGGTGCGCGAGGTGCCCAGCTGCGGGTCGCCGCGTCGCAGCAGCAGGTCAAGAACCGAACCGGTGAACTCGCGATCCAACTCCTTTTGCGAGATGAGATCATCGGGCAGGATGTCGACCAAGTAAGCCACCGGGCGGTTCTCAGCCTCGATCACGCGCGAAATACACACAACCTGGGCATCTTTTTCAATCTGCAAAGCCTCGACCTCTTCCACATGCGCCGCGCGGTGAGTGACGTTATATACGCCCATTTTCACCGGTAGACCAATGCGTTCGGCCAGCGACTCGATGCTTTCCAGCACCTCCAGACCACTCTCAATAATATGGCTGGGATGAACGACGAACGTGCCCACACCCTGGCGGCGATAGATCAGCCCTTGGGTCTCAAAGGTGCGCATGGCCTCACGCAGGGTAGCGCGAGACACGCCCAGGTGATGTGCCAATTCCGGCTCGGAAGGCAGGCGTTCACCCGCCGAAGCTTCGGTGATAATCTCGCGCAACTGCTCGTGCAGGCGTTGGGACAATGAAGATGAACTACTGGTAGAATTTACCATTTGATTCTCCCTTGCTCACGCATCGACCAAACGACGCGCGGCCTGGTTATGTTTTTCAATATGAACCGGCAAGTCCAGATTGACCGGCTGCCCCTCTTTGACCACGAACTTGCCACCAACCACAGTGTAGTCGGCCCGCACCGGCGAACAGAACACAAAAGCGGCCAGCGGATCGTGCACGGCCGCTCCGGCGTAGTCCAGGCGGTTGAGGTCTACGGCGAAGAAATCAGCGCACTTCCCAACTTCCAACGAACCAATGTCCGTGCGCCCCAAAACCTGTGCGCCGCCGCGTGTGGCGATTTCCAGCGCCTGACGGGCGGTCATCAACGGCGGGGCAGCCTCGCCGGACAGCGAAGCCCCGGCCACCCCCGCACCGACACGCGAGAGCAGCATCGCCATACGCACTTCTTCAGCTAGGTTGGAGCTATCATTGCTGGCCGAACCGTCCACGCCGATGCCGACCTTGACGCCTTTAGTGAGCATTTCCAGGATGGGGGCGATCCCGGAAGCCAGACGCATGTTCGACCCTGGGCAGTGGGCCACACCGCAGCCCGTACGAGCGTACAATTCGATCTCTTCGCTGTTGACGTGTACGGAGTGGGCGAACCACACATCTTCGCCAACCCAATCGACGCTTTCCATATAAGCGACCGGGCGGTAACCGAACAATTCCAGGCAAAACTGCTCTTCATCTTCGGTTTCGGCCAGGTGGGTGTGCAGGTGCACGCCGTATTGGCGCGCCAGCGCGGCACTCTGCCGCATCAAGTCGCCGGTCACACTGAATGGTGAACACGGGGCCAGCACGATCTGGGTCATGGCACCTGGTTCTGCGTTGTGATATTGCTCGATCAGGCGTTGGCTGTCCTTGAGGATATAGGCTTCATCCTCGACCACGCTGTCCGGCGGCAAGCCGCCTTCGCTCTCCCCCAGGCTCATCGAGCCGCGGGCGGCGTGCAGTCGCATACCAAAGTCACGCCCGGCCCGGATCTGGTCGTCCAGCTTGGAGCCGTTGGGGAACAGGTAGAGATGATCGGATGAAGTCGTGCAGCCCGACAGGGACATCTCAGCCAGCGCGGTCAACGTGGAAATGTAGATATCGTCCGGTTGCAGGCGCGCCCAGATCGGGTACAGCGTCTTCAGCCAGTTGAACAAGTTGGCGTCCTGGGCAGCGGGGACGGCACGCGTCAATGTTTGGTAAAAGTGATGGTGCGTGTTGATCAACCCCGGCAGCAGCAGGTGGTCACTCAGGTCGAGGATTTCATCGGCCGTGTCAGGCAGCTCCGCGCTCGGGCCGACCTGTTCAATAAAACCATCGCGAATAAAAAGACCACCACGGGAAATTTCCCGACGGCGGTCATCAAAAGTAGCTAAAAGAGTGGCGTTGCGCACAAGCAGCGTAGACATGTCTATCTCGCTTTCTTTAAACGGGTGTTGTCTGACAAGTATAGTTTAACAGATTCGCTTTTGAATGTCAATTGTCAGACAAATATTGATCTCCTTATCAGCTTGTTATTTGGCGCGGTTGTCGACCAATACTTTCCCCACCACGCGGCCGTTTTCCACGGTTAGCAGTAGTTCCTGTTCGTACACCGATTCGTAGCCCATGTGCACGTACTGCAGCAACTCCCCCATCTGCACGCGCAGTCCGCCGCTGTACCAATCTGCCATCACCGGCCCATTCGCATCCGGGAAAAGGACTTCGATCCCGGCCTGGGTCAGCGGCCCTTCCCCGGAAATATCGCCCAACCATGCTTCCAAACCCACCAGGTAAAGCCGCTCGGTTTCAATTTTCCAGTTTGCCACATACCCACGCCACAAACCGGTATGCGGCGAACGGAAAGCCGGTCGCCGGTTTCCCAACCTGAAATACGCTTCTAACGGCTCGGTATATATCGGATATTGCTTCCCCCCATAAATGAGCGTATCCGGGCGTTGAGCGGTCACCAGGTCTCCTTACTTAAAAAGGGGCACAGGCAGACGCCTCATCTACCTGTGCCCCACACCCCGGGAGGTGCAAAAATTCCCTTATTTACCGTCGGCGATCTCGGCTGCGCGCACGGTATTGTCTAACAGTTTGGCAATCGTCATCGGGCCAACCCCACCGGGGGAAGGCGTGATCCGGCCGACCACATCGATCACATCGTCGTAATCCACATCGCCCACCCACTTGTAGCCCTTTTCCAGGCTGGGATCTTCGATGCGATTGGAGCCAACGTCGATCACAACTGCACCGGGTTTGACCCAATCCTTCTTGACCATTTCCGGGCGGCCCACAGCAGCCAGCAGGATATCGGCCTTGCGGCACACTGCCGGCAGGTCTTTGGTGCGCGAGTGGCACACCGTCACGGTGGCATTGCGGCCAACAAGCAGCAGCGCTAGCGGCATACCGACGATGTTCGAGCGACCAAGCACCACGGCTTCAGCGCCTTCGATCTGCGCGCCAATCTTGTCCAGCAGATAGATGCAGCCATCGGGCGTGCAGGGTACGAACAGCGGTTCGCGGCCTTTCTGTGCCAGGCGGCCGATGTTGATCGGGTGGAAGCCATCGACGTCTTTCTCGATGCTGATGGCGTTGAGCACCTTCTCCTCATCCAGGTGGCTGGGAAGCGGCAACTGCACCAGGATACCGTGCACTTCAGGGTTGGCGTTCAGGTCGGAAACGACTTTCTCGACCTCTTCCTGGGTAGCGTCAGCTTCCATCTTGATGCCAAAGGATTTGATCCCGGCTTTGGCACAAGCTTTTTGCTTCATGCCCACATACGATTGGGACGCAGCGTTATCGCCAACCAGCACAGTCGCCAAACCAGGAACCGACTTTCCGGCTGCTACCCGGGCTTCGACTTTCTTTGCCAATTCAGCGCGCAGTTCCGCCGCAATCGCTTTGCCGTCAATGATCTTGGATTCGTTGGTCATATCCTTAACTACCTCTTTCATGTGTGTGTTAGCGACGTCCGCGCCGCCGTGGTTAATATGAAGGTGCCACCAACAATCGTCACAAATAATGCAACTATAATTTAAGCTGTTTCTGGAAGGTCGGCTGCAACGACCCCCACCATTATCGCGTAAACAATCCCTTTTTTCAACCTCCGCGGGAGAAATAGGGACAAATGATAGGGATGTTTGTCACATTGGCAAGGCAATATTTGAGGCAAGCAGCAGGAAAAATTACAAATAGGTCACATTAGCTTGCTTTTTTTCAATTGACTTTTTACAAAAGTGGTTTATACTAGAACTAGTAGTTATTTCACAAACTACTAGCTATCGTCAAAACACATCGAGGTAAAGATGCTCAAAGAATTGACTACAATTGGGTTTACGGAATACGAAGCCAAGGTATACCTGGCATTGCTGGCCGAGAATCCGGCTAATGGCTATCAGGTCAGTAAACACTCCGGGGTACCGCGCTCCATGGTCTACGAAGCGCTCGGCCGCCTGGAAGCGCGCGGCGCAGTGCTAAAAAAGGAAGACCGCCGCGCCACCCTCTACCGCCCTGTTCCGCCTGATGTACTGCTCGACCACTACGAAGAAGAACACCAGCGTACCCTAGAAACCTTACGTACCGGGCTGCGCAGCGTGTACGAAACCCAAT
>JAFGRA010000135.1 GCA_016935415.1 Anaerolineales bacterium | reverse complement strand
GTGCGCTTCAAGGGCAAGAACATCGCCGACGTGCTCGATATGCCGGTAGATGCAGCCCTGAAATTCTTTTCGGCGCACTCCCGCATGGTCAGCAAGCTGCAAACGCTGGCGGACGTTGGCCTGGGCTACATCCGCATCGGCCAGCCCGCCCCCACCCTGTCCGGCGGTGAGGCACAGCGCGTCAAGCTCGCCAAGGAGCTTTCGCGGCGCTCGACCGGGCGCACGATCTATGTGCTGGACGAACCCTCCGTGGGCCTGCACGCCGCCGACGTACACAAGTTGATCGAGGTCTTGCAGCGCCTGGTGGAAGGCGGTAACACAGTGGTGATCATCGAGCACAACCTGGACATCATCAAGGTAGCCGACCACATCGTCGACCTGGGGCCGGAAGGCGGGGCGCGCGGCGGTACGATCGTGGCGCAGGGCACCCCGGAACAAGTCGCCGATGTACCCGAATCGTACACCGGCCAGGCGCTGATCCCGGTCTTGGAAAAAGCGCGCTGCCTGGGCAAAAGTGCTCAGTCGCTGTAAACAAGTTGCAGTTGCTGCAACTTATCATTTACCTGCCCTTTACATAACCTTACAGTAGAATAAGGTATAATCAGGCGCTGGGTAACTGACCATCTGTGGCAAAATATTTACAAAGGTTATGAAAGGTCAGTTTCCGTAATCCAGATAAAAGGAAAGTCATGAAAAAGCCAATCACCCTGGCGGAGCTGCAAGCATTCATTAAAGAACTTGATTACAAACCCAAACAGAAAAACCGCTACGTATTAAAATTGATGGAAGAAGTTGGCGAACTGGCCGACGTCATCCGCCGCAACCAGCGCTATACCAAAAAATCCGCTTCGATCAAAGGTACGATCGAAGAAGAGCTGTATGATGTGCTTTATTATGTCGTCGCCCTGGCCAACGTTTACGAAATCGATTTAGATGACTGTGTGATCAACAAAGAAACCTACAACGGTAATCTTCCGCTCAAGAAAAAGAAGAAAAAGAAATCATAATCCCCTGAAACCCAGACCCGCCTAGTGCGGGTCTTTTGCTTAACGCCACAGCTTGACAAACTGGATGTTCTTGATACAATTTAGAACATTAGTTCAAACACGTTCAAATTGCTTGGGAGGCAAACCATGTTGGAAGATGTCTTAAAAATCTACCGGGAACAAGACCGTTTTGCCGCCATCGAACACATTCACCAGAGTCCCCCATTAGAAGTTGTGGGCGCTTACGACGAAGTCGCCCGCCACCTATACTGGCAAGAGAAAGACCTGCGCGGCGCGGTGTCGTTCAGTTGCGCCGGAATCCAGGCTGGGTTGGCGCTGGCTCTGGGCCCCCAGAACGCAGAAACCATTTCCGAATTACGGGGGAAGGCCAAGGCAATGGCCTTCAACCTGGCTTCTTTCGTCTGGCCGGGCTGGGACGAACCCGGGATCGAGATCGAACCCGGTGACCTCGAACTCGGCCTGGACGCCGCCAAGACCAACCTGCGCCTGGCCGCCGAATTAGACAAGGGCGATCTGCCGCTGGCGCGCGCTCACTGGTCGGTGGGGTCGATGCAAATGGCCCTGAACAACCAGACCGCGGCGCGCCAATCCTTTATCCAATCCGCTGAATATGCTCGCAAAGCGGGCGAAAACGGCGAAGCCCTGCTATCCGACGGCTACGCCGCCCTGGCCGGAATCCTGCAGAATCCCGACGAAGCCGCCTATCAGACCGACCTCGAAACCATCAAACAGCACCTGGCCGGCGAAGAACACAGCGCAGATTTCATTGCCCAACTCGACACTGCCGCCAAGGTCTTTACGAAGATGGGGTGTTAGGGAAAATTTACCGCAGAGAACGCAGAGGGGCGCAGAGAAAAGAAAACCGAGATTTTTGCTTTACGGTACTCCCCAGATGAATATATTTCCTCCTTCTCTATTATACCGATAGTAAGATAATAATAGTTTTCCATCTGGAGACAACAAAAGCCCTGTCCCAGAAGAGGAAATTTCGCGAACCAGTTCTCCGGTTTTCCAATCCCAGATCATAACAGTTCCTGTTTTTGTGCTTATGATAAGCAAATCATCGTCTGGCGTAAAGATAATAGAATCAATCTCGCCTGGAGCATTCATAGGAGCATTTACCAGTTTCCAGCTTGCTGTATCGTAAACTGCAATGAGATATTTATTAACTCCCGCGGCCAGCTTTGTCCCGTCGTGAGAAAAACCAAGTAACCATACATTCTCAATTTCTTTTACTCTTTCTCCACTGGCTACATCCCAGATGATACTTCTCTCAGTCAACGTAGTGGCAGCCAATAATGCCGTATCTGGGGAGAAGAAAGCAGCCGCAGGTAATTCAATCAGCAGGAAATCATCCTCAAAATACCAATCCCCATACAAGGTTTGAATTCTCTCCCGTTTATCCCAATCCCATATAATGATATTCTCCGTTGCGCGCGGATAAGATTCAGAAGGTGCTGAACCAACCGCAATCAGCCTGCCATCATTTGAAATTGCCGTCTTGATGAATAACAAGTGCCCTCCAAACAAAGAAAGCAATTTCCCTGATGATAAATCTTTGACCGAAACTTCAAAGTTGCTTTGGTATTCTAAAACAGAAAATTGATTGGTAATCGAGGAAAACAGCTCAGTGGATGAATCAACGATTACTGATGTTCGCATTTCCTCCAGCGTTGCAACACGTATCAGTTTGATTTCTTCCCCACTTCTAGGAACAGCAGCAAACAAGGTGCCATCTTGTGAGAAAATGACACTGTCTAAATCCGAGTCTGTGTCCACTGTTCTCAAAAGCTCTAAATCTAATATTGTTTCCTTGTCGATTTTCGCAGAGGGATTGATTAATATCGGGGCAGGTTTTGGGGTTTGTGTCGGTTTATGAGTTGGCAGTGACACTTTCGTTGGAAATTCAGTTAGTGTTGGCGTTTCTGTTTGAAGTTCGGTCGGGGTCAGCGTAGGAGAAGCAGAAGGAATCGCAGTGGCCGTAACCGTGGGTAGAATGGCAGTTTCCACGATTGGACTGCAAGCCGCCAATAAGCAGCAAAGTAACATGCTGAGTCTTATTTTGGATTGTATTTCCATTTTCCACCTCGCTTACCGAGTATCACCCTATTCTAGATTCAGATGAGCCAGATTGCTCTAAACTGAATTATACCTTTCTTATTCCCTTGACACCCTCCCCAGCAAAATGTGGTTTAATAGCCCCTATGCCGCCGCAAAGACACCTCATCGGACTGATCAGCGACACACACGGGCTGCTGCGCCCCGAGGCTATGCGCGCCCTGGAAGGCGTGGAAATGATCCTGCACGCCGGGGACGCCGACACGCCCGAAATCCTGGAAAAGTTGAACCGCATCGCGCCGGTCACGGCGGTGCGCGGCAACGTCGACCACGGAGCCTGGGCCAACAAGCTGCGCATGACGGAAGTGGTCGAAGTGGGGGAAGTGAACATTTACATGATCCACATCCTGGAAAATATGTTCATCAACCCCCAGGCGGCCGGGATGCAGGTCGTCATTTCGGGGCACTCGCACTTCCCGGAGATCACGCTCGCCAACGGTGTGCTGTACGTCAACCCGGGCAGCGCCGGGCGCAGGCGTTTCAACAACCCGGTTTCGGTCGGGCGCTTGACAATCACGGGGAACGAAGTCGCGGCCGAGATCATCAAGCTGGACGTGTAAAAATCACCCAATCAGGCTAAAAGTTTCAAAATCTCTTTTGCCATGGTCGTAGGGGCGACCGGCTGGTCGCCCTGGATGCCGAGATCATCAAGTTGGACGTGTAAAAAATCACCCCTTTTCTCTCCGAGAATCCTGGTAAAATGTGTGCCCTATGGCAAAGATTCTGGTATCGGGCCTCATCAATATTGAAACTACCCTGCGCATCGAAGGATTCCCCCTGCATTACAATCCCGTCAACTACCCGTTCTTCGGGGTGAACAGCAGCGTGTCCGGCGTGGGCTACAACGTCGCCAAGGCGCTGACCACGCTAGATAACCAGGTCAAGTTCCTGTCGCTGATCGGCCAGGGCATGGCCGCCACCCAGGTGCGCGACGCCCTGGCAATCGACAACATCGCCACCAAATACGTACTCGGTACCGCCCAGGACACGCCCCAATCGGTGATCCTGTACGACCGGCTCGGCAACCGCCAGATCCACGTCGACCTGAAGAACGTGCAGGAGCTGACCTACCCACCCGCCCTGTTCGAAGAAGCGATCGAGGATTGCGACCTGCTGGCGTTGTGCAACATCAACTTCTCCCGCTCCATGCTGGCAAAAGCGCAGCAAGCCGGAAAATTGATCGCCACCGACGTGCACACGGTTGCCAGCCTGGACGATGACTACGACCGCGATTTCATGGCCGCGGCCGATATCCTCTTCCTGAGCGACGAGTACCTGCCCTGCCAGCCGGAGCACTTCGCCCACCAGATCATGGAGCGCTACCACCCGCGCCTGCTGGTGATCGGCCTGGGGGCGGATGGCGCCCTGCTGGCGGTGCGTGATGACAATTTCATCAGCCGCTTCCCCGCCGTGCAAACCCGCCCGGTGGTCAACACAATTGGCGCCGGGGACGCGCTCTTCTCCGCCTTCCTGCACGCCTACATGCAATCCCGCAACCCAATCAGCGCGGTCAAACAAGCGATCGTTTTCGCCTCCTACAAGATCGGCGGCACCTCGGCCGCGGAAGGCTTTTTGAGCGATTCCGAACTGGAAAAGCTGTACGGCGAAGTCGCAGATCAATTAAATTATTAATGAACATTAATGCTGATCTACTTCCAGTTTCGTATCCTTCCCCTAAAAAATAGTGTAGAATCGGGCTAATGGGCATGTACCAAAAAGAACAAAACAACTTTTTTCGGCCGGACGATATCCGGTTGACTCTCGTAAATTCTCCCCGGCGGGCTACGACGTGGGCAGCAACCACCCTCACCATTCTCTAACCCAAACAGCTATAACGGCGATGCTCCGCATCACCTCACAATAGGATTGGAATCCAGGAAATTCTTATGAGCGAGAAACCAGCCTACAAACGCATTGAATCTTACCGCCGCCGCCAGCGCTACGGCCCGTTTATCGTCGGGGCAATTGCCATTGTCCTGGTCGTCGTCGGCCTGATCTTCATCCTGCTCTGGTGGCGCGGCTCAGACGCCGGAGTTTCCATGTTCGCCACGGAAACCCCCACCCCCACCGTGACCAACACGCCGGTGCCGCCAACCGAAACTGCCACGATCACGATGACACCGACCATCACCGAGATCCCGACGGAAGCGGCCACCCCCACCGCCGCAGCGCCATTCCTCTACACCATCCAGGAAGGCGATACGCTCACCGACCTTGCTATCCGCTTCGGGTTGGATGAATTGGAAGGCCCGCTGACGATCATGCTCTTCAACAATATGACCAGCGATTCGTTCCTGGTGGTGGGCGAACAATTGATCATTCCTGACCCCAACACTGGCCTGCCCACCGCCACTCCACTGCCGGAATTCATCCCGCGCGGTTCATTGATCGTCTATATCGTGCGGCCGGGTGACTCACTGGCCTCGATTGCCAGTGAATTTTTGAGCACGGAAGATGCTATCCTTGCCGAAAACGAAGACCTGGTCGATCCCAACCAGTTATTCGTCGGCCAACAGCTCTTCGTGCCCTACGGCCTGGTCACACCGACGCGCACCCCCACAGAGACTCTCACGCCCAACCCGCTGACACCGACGCTGGCCGAGTTTGTCAATCCGACCGAAACGCCGACACCTTCGCCGTAAAGGCAGCACCCTACACAAACATAAAACGGGCCGCGCATGCGGCCCGTTTCTTATTTCAAGTTATCCTCAGGAATCCAGATCATCCTTCTACAAGATCGTTTCAGGTATTTCTCGCTCCGCTCGAATTGTCAGAAGCTGAAAGCTAATTGCTGATTGCTGACCGCTTCCTGCTTCTACAGTTCATTCACCACGGCGAAGATCAGCGGGCGGCTCTTGGTTTCTTTGTAAATGTAGGACTTCAAGCCCTTTTCAACCTTGGCCTGCAAGTCGCCGTTGCCGTCGCTTTCATGGGCCAGGCGTTCGACCTCAACGCACATCCCAGCTACAAATTCCTCCGAAGCCGGTTCGTACACAAAACCATGCGTCACCAATTCCGGCGTCCTGACCAACTTGTGAGAATGTTGGTTGACAAGCATGTTGACGAAAACCACACCCGCGTCCGAAAGGGCTTCACGTTCACGCAGCACCGCCGGGCCAACTTCACCCACCCGGTCGCCGTCTACGAACACGTACCCGCCGGGGACGCGCTCGCCCAGGCTCATCTTGCCGTCTTCGAATTCGATCACCTGACCGTTTTCGATCACGGAGATATTCTCCGCCGGGATGCCCACTACCTGGGCCAGTTGAGCATGCTGCTTCAAGTGGCGCAATTCGCCGTGCACCGGGATCATGTACTTGGGTTTCACCAGGTGCATCATCAGTTTCATCTCTTCCTGGCTGGCGTGCCCAGAAACGTGTACGGGAGCAATTGGATCGTAGACTACATTGGCCCCGCGGCGGAAGAGGTTATTGATCGTACGCGACACAGTCTCTTCGTTGCCAGGGATAGGGTGTGAAGAAAGCACAATCGTGTCTCCCGGCAGCAGGTCAAATTGGCGGTTGCGGCCGCTTGCCAAGCGTCCCATGATCGAAGACGGTTCGCCTTGCGAACCTGTGCACATTAACACCACTTTCTTGGGTTTCATTTGCAAGGCCTGATCGAGCGGCACAACCACGTCATCAGGGATATCCAGGTAACCGAGCTTACGCGCCATCTTGGCGTTCTCGCGCATGCTGTAGCCCACAAAAGCCATCTTACGGTTATGGTTCATGGCCGCGTTGGCGACCTGCTGCATCCGCGAGACCAGTGAAGCGAAGGAAGCCACCAGGATGCGCCCTTTGGCCTCACTGAAGACTTTATCGAAACCGGGATCGATCACACGCTCCGAAGGCGTCCAGCCGGGTTTATCGGCATTGGTCGAGTCGGCCAACAGGGCGAGTACGCCGCGCCCGGCAAACTCAGAAAGCTTGGCATAATCGGTCGGCCAGTTATCGACCGGCGTATGATCGAACTTGTAATCACCGGTGTGTACAATGAACCCGCCGGGGGTATCGATCCCCAATGCGACACAATCCGGGATGGAGTGCGACACATGGCAGAAGTCCACCGTAAACGGGCCAATCTTGACCTGGTCACCGGCTTCAACCGTAATCAGTTCGGCTTTATCCCGCAAACCAGCGCGCTTGAGTTTGACCTCCAACAGACCGATGGTCAGCTTGGTAGCATAGATCGGGGCGTGCAGTTCCTCATAGACGTGGGCGATGGCGCCGGTATGGTCTTCGTGACCGTGGGTGATGATAATGCCGCGAATTCGGTCGCGCTTATCCATTAAATACTGGAAATCAGGGATGATGTAGTCGATCCCCAACATATCGTTCTCGGGGAACATAATCCCTGTATCAACGATCAAGATATTATTACCATACTCAATCGACATCATATTCTTGCCGATTTCCCCCAGCCCCCCTAGTGGTACTATCCGTAATGTTTTGTTACTCATATTGCTTAAAATAAACCTTTCCAAAGCAAGTTTGAGAACTGACCATTTGTTTTTTAGTATCTTTCCAAAGCTCTTGGACGATCAGTTCTTCGCTCACCTTGTTCGTAAATTAGTTTGCCGATATTCGAGAGTCGTGACCCGAGATTGTGAACGAGCTGCCCGGTAATACAGCAAATCTCGTCTCACGGTTTTCGAATATCGACTTAATCAAAGTTCCCGGCTGGAAACGCAACCGGCCGGGAATTCATCTTTTTCAAATGTTCCACTTTTCGCCCAAAGACTTGCGTGGACTTCCAGGGCCGTTACCGGCCGAAATGCATACTCCAATAATTACCCAATTGTAGCATGGAAAAGGCGTTTTGGCAATTAAAGAACATTAATCAAAAAAGCCCAGGATTTGCTCCTGGGCTATGAAACTTGCCAATATTTCTAGTACATCGGCGGGGCAGGAGGGCCAGCCGAAGCCTTTTCTTCGGGGATGTCGGTGATCAGGGCTTCGGTAGTCAGGATCATGGCAGCGATAGAAGCCGCATTCTCCAGGGCACCACGCGTCACCTTGGCCGGGTCGATCCAGCCGGCTTCGACCATATCGACGTAGTCTTCAGCCAACACATCGTAACCAAAGTTATTGTTCTTCTTTTCCTTGCGCATGCGGCGGACGTTCTCCACAACCACGGAACCATCCTTACCGGCGTTCTGAGCGATGCGGCGCATGGGCATTTCCAAAGCGGTCAAGACGATCTTGACGCCAACTTGAGCATCCGGAGAGCCCATGTCGATCTCACTGATCGCGTCCTTGGCATTGATCAGGGCGACACCGCCACCAGGGACGATACCTTCTTCAATGGCTGCACGCGTGGCGGAGACAGCGTCTTCCACACGGTGCTTCTTTTCCTTCAACTCGGTCTCGGTCGCCGCGCCAACACGGATCACGGCAACGCCACCGGACAGTTTCGCCAGACGTTCGTTGAGCTTCTCGCGATCATAGTCGCTGGTGCTCTTATCGATCTCGACGCGGATCTGCTCGATGCGGCCTTTGATGGCATCGCCCGAACCTTTGCCGCCGACGACAGTGGTGTCGTCCTTGGTGGAGGTGACTTTCTCGGCCTGGCCGAGATCTTCCAGGGTAACGGTTTCCAGCTTGCGGCCGGTCTCTTCGGAGATCACTTCCGCGCCGGTCAGGACGGCGATGTCCTGCAGCATGGCCTTGCGGCGGTCGCCGAAGCCGGGAGCCTTGACGGCCAACACGTTCAGCATGCCGCGCAGTTTGTTCAGCACCAGGGTCGCCAGGGCCTCACCGTCGATATCTTCGGCGATGATGACCAGGTTGCGCTTGCCGGTCTGCACCAGTTTTTCCAGGATCGGGACCATGTCCTGAGCTGCGGAGATTTTCTTGTCGTGAATGAGCAGGTAAGGTTCTTCGATCACGGCTTCCATATTCTCGGTATTGGTGACGAAGTAGGGGGAGAGGTAGCCACGGTCGAACTGCATACCTTCCACGTAATCGGTCTCGAATTCAAGGCCCTGCGAGTCTTCAACGGTAATGACGCCATCGTTGCCGACTTTGTCGAAAACATCAGCGATCAATTCGCCGATCTCACGGTCCTGGGCGGAGACGGACGCCACATTGGCGATGTCCGACTTGGTCTTCAATTCGATAGCCTGTTCGCTGATCTTCTCAGCAATGGCTTTGGTAGCAGCCTCAATACCGCGCTTGAGCAGCATGGGGTTGGCACCGGCAGCCAGGTTGCGCATACCTTCGGTGACGATGGCGTGCGCCAGAACGGTGGACGTGGTGGTACCGTCACCGGCAATATCATTGGTCTTGCTGGCGGCCTCGGTCAGTAACTGGGCGCCCATATTCTCGAAGGGATCTTCGAGTTCGATTTCTTTGGCGACGGTCACACCGTCGTGGGTGATGGTGGGGGCACCGAACTTTCGGTCGAGCGCCACGTTGCGGCCCTTGGGGCCAAGGGTGGTAATAACAGCTTCAGCGACGGTGTCGACGCCTTTCTGCAGGCGGCGGCGGGCGTCATCTGAGAATAGTAATTGCTTAGCCATAGATCTACACTCCGTTATCAGATATTGAGATTATTCTAGATTTACTCGACGATTGCCAACAGATCGGTTTCGCGCAAGATGAGCACTTTTTCGCCATCAAGCTTGATCTCTGTACCGGCATACTTGGCGAACAGGACTTTATCGCCTACTTTGACATCGAGGGCAACTGCGTCACCTTTGTCATTGCGTTCGCCAGGGCCAACGGCCAATACTTCACCGCGCTGCGGTTTTTCTTTGGCAGTCTCGGGGAGTACGATCCCACCGGCGGTAATTTCTTCTTCCTCTTGCGGTTTGACAACCACGCGGTTGCCGAGAGGCTTTAAGGAAATGGACATACGAACCTCCTACAAAATATTTTTTTCTTCGGGATTGGATTTTCCGATTTTAATGCTCTGACACATTTTTAGCACTCTGTATTATAGAGTGCTAATTTGTGTGAGAATAATACTCATTTTTTGAGCGTGCGTCAAGGGAGGGAAAAGAATTTTTACAAAACTCTGATAAAGAGTTAACAATCAGCAATCTACAGAGAACATAATAAACTGACCTAAAACCGGAGGGGCGGACAACGGTCTCCCCCACCTATCATACCTGTAGATGCCGACCATGCTATGCAAGGTGAACGTGGAGGGGCGTGGCGGAGGCTTCTCACTCATTGCCCGCAAATTACCAGGCCTTCTTGCACAATGCTCATCGCCACCGGATCATCGGGATACCTATCGGCCACCTGCTGCAAGATCGGCACAGCTTCGGCACATTGATCCAGGGCAGCCAGCACGGAGCCATAGGTGTAATAGTAGACGGCGGTAAAGTCATTCAGTGCCAGCCCATTCACCGGCTGTCCCAATTCCAGACCCAACGGCTCGCCCAAGGTGGTCATGGTTTCTTCGGCAGTGCAGCCTTCTATGGCGCATTTGAAAGCCGGGATCGAACCCTCATAGTTACGTGAACGGAAATAGACGATCCCCAATTGCCCAAAGGTGTCAGCATTGGTCGGATCGAATTCGAGCGCCCGCTGAATGTTACGCGCGGCGATGAAGAACTCACCATCGCGTGAATAAGTCTTGGCAATCGCGATATAAGGCAGCGGGTCCTGGATGCCGTTAACCTCATTGATCGTCGCCGCCCGGTCGAAGTAATCCAGGGCATCCTCATAAAGCTGCAACTGGCGATAATTCTGCCCGATCTTGATATAAAGATAGGTGAAGTTGGGATTGATCTCAGCCGCTTTTTTATATTCGTCGATGGCCTGGCTGTAATTGGCGGTGGATTCGAGCACGTAGGCAAACACGCGGTGGGTATCCATGGCGTTCGGTTCCATGTTGAGCGCCAATTCGGCCAACTGGCGGGCCTGCGTCCACTTGAACTGGTCGAGCAGCACTTCAGCCTGGTAAGCCAATGCCAGCGCGTTCTGATTGTCCAGGGAGACAGCCCGCACCGACGCCTCGTAAGCCAGCAAGAGCATCTCGTCTTGCTCTTCCTGTGTGTCAGCATAGGCCGAGTTCCAGTCCAATACCAGCGCCCGCACGGCGTGGGCATCACTGTTCATCGGGTCGAGTTCCACCGCCCGGTTGATATTCTCCAGAGCCGAGTCCAGCAAGGCCGTCTTGCGGTCCGGGGTGAGCAGGCTGGAATAATAGGTCTGCACGCGCGCCAGTTCAGCCAACACCTCGGCATTGTCCGGGTCCACGCGCAGCGCATCCTCGAAGGCGGCAATCGAACTCACCAGGTCACCAGCCTCAAAGAAGGCGGCAGCTTCCTGCAAGTACGAATCGACCGTACGCGTCGGCGTGGCTGTCGCTGCGAACAAGGGCTGTACCTCCCCGGTCTCAAGGCCGTGGATAATGCTATAAGCCCAGGACGCGGCGGCAATCACCAAGACCAGCAAAATCAAGAGCACGTAAGGGTTGGGGCGATAACGCCTTGGCCTGAAAAGCGGACGTTCGTCAGAAATCTGCATTAGCTTAATTATATATTGTTATATCGTTTGGTAGTTAAGTAGTTGGATAGTATAGTTTTGGGAGAAACAACCCGGTAACTGCGCCGCTGCAGGGCAAAAATCGGCCAAACTTTTACTGGCGATCCGATCAGTCCAACAAACCACTCACCAGCTTCACTCTTCGGGGGTTGGCGTCAACTCCTCCGCTTCCAGGCCACCCTCCGGCGTCAACTCAACCACGCCATCGCCTTCTTCTTCGCCTTCCGCGGCAGCCGCTTCAGCCACACCGCCGCAATATTCAATCGCATAATTGGCATTGTAGGTCGCGTTTTCATCCTGTTGAAGGTTGGCCAACAAAGACTGCGCCACGCGCAGCGATTCGCCGCATTGGTTTTCGTAGGCCAGGGAAAGCATATAAAGCTGGTAGTATTGGGCAATTTCCCCATAATCTAGCGGCAGCCCCTGGACGATGCCGCCGGTTTCGGTCGTGCCGCCCTGGATGGCATAAGCAAATGCACCAATGGCATCCGCATACTGCTCATTACGATAGAGCGCTACGCCCAAATTACCATAGCGATATGGGTTAGCAGCATCTTCCTCGACTGCTTTCTCGGCCGACTGCACGGCCTTGCCATATTCACCAGTAGTTAAATAGATCAGCGTCTGGTAGGTATCTGGGAGCGGGTCGCTCGGGTTTAGCGCATTGGCCTGCACGAAAGCCGCGATGGCCTCATCGTACAATCCCAGGGCACGGTAGGCGCGTCCGAGCGAAATGTATAGGTCAGAAATATTGCCGTTGATTGCCAGGGCGCGCTCGTAGAAATCAATGGCCTCATCATAGTTGCCAGTCAATTCCAGCACGTAACCGCGCGAGCGCAGCACTTCAAGCCGTTCGGGAGCCAAATCATACGCCGTACGCGATTCAACCCCGGCGCGTTCATAATCACCCTGGTCGGCCAGCACTTCGGCGTAAATGGCGTGCGAAAGGGCATGGTTTGGATCGGCGTTGATCGCCCGCAGCAAGGCTTCTTCGGCTTCAGCCGAACGCCCCAGAAAGCTCACGCTCCAGGCCAGCATCGCCAGGGCATCGGGGTTTTCAGGGCTAAGCAGTAAGGCATTGCGGGCGCTGGTTTCGGCCGCCTCGTATTCGGCGTTCAGAATCTGCAAACGTGCCAGTTCAGTGTAAACGGAGGGATTGCCGGCATCGACCATGACGATCTCCCGGTACGCTTCGATGGCGCGTTCCAGGTTGCCGGATTCGTAAAAAGATGCGGCCTGGTTGAACAGCGCTTCCGGGTCACGTGTGGCTGTGACAGTCGGCTGGAAAAGCGGAGTTGGGGGATCGGCGATGAAATTACCGAAGAAATATAAAGCCACACAAACCACAATCAGCAGCGGAATGAGGATCATAGGATTGGAGCGCCGCCGCCGGCGCTTTTTCTGCATTTGCCATTTGCTGCCTTTAAGATACATATCGACATCTTACCCCTTCGACCTAGCTGAGTCAAGGCGAGTAGATGAGAACGAATTAAGAACGAGCAATCAATTCTGTAATGTATCAAAATATCATTCGTAGGAGACTCGCGGAAGCAATTTGGCGTTCTTCACTTGCCAAGTTGCGCGCTTGTCGCTAGAATGAAACATATGCACATCGATGTATTCACCCTCTTCCCTGAAATTTTCCCGGCCTACCTGGATGCCAGCATGCTCAAACGCGCCCGCGAAGCGGAAATTCTGCGCGTTGATCTGCATAACATCCGAGATTGGGCCACCGACAAACACAAGATGACCGACGACGTACCTTACGGTGGTGGGGGCGGTATGGTGATGAAACCGGAGCCGATCTTCAACGCTGTAGAAGATGTAGTCGGCAATCCGCCACCCTGCCCGCTGATCCTGCTCACGCCGCAGGGACGCAATTTCAGCCAATCCATCGCCCAGCAACTCGCCGGACACGACCGCCTGGCGCTGCTGTGCGGGCGCTACGAAGGCGTGGACGAACGCGTGCGCCAGCACCTGGTGACGGACGAAATCTCGATTGGCGATTACGTACTCACCGGCGGCGAACTGCCTGCCCTGATCCTGATCGATGCAGTGACGCGCTTATTGCCTGGCGTGCTGGGAGACCCGGAGGGTGCCGAAAAGGATTCACACGCCACCGGCTTGTTGGAACACCCCCATTATACGCGCCCGGCGGAATTCCGCGGCTGGGAGGTGCCGGAGATTTTGCGCTCCGGCGACCACGCCAAGGTGGACGAATGGCGTCGCCTGGAAGCCTTG
>JAFGRA010000017.1 GCA_016935415.1 Anaerolineales bacterium | reverse complement strand
TCGCGCCGGCGGGTGCGGCGGTCGCGGTACGAGTACCACAAACTCTTCATCATCGCTTCATTTGCGCGGCGATAAAGCTTGGATTTGGTTCCATACTGACCTTTGGTCAGCTTCAATACTTTCTTATGTTTCTTGCGGCGTACAACGCCAGTCTTTACACGTGCCATTGTTTACCTCCTGCGCGCCCCAGGGCGTCGACAACGCGATGTAGAACCGTTGCCTGTTGCATACACCCAGCGGCCGCAATAGATATGCGGATAAGATTATTTTGCAGTGCGCGCGTTCGGGTTGGCCTTATATTTGCTCATATAAGGAGCCAGCCGGCGAATGCGTTTTTGGTAGCTTTTGCCTTTCACCGGGATCATTTCGGTGAACAGTTGTTTCGTGCGCTTGGAGGTGCGGCGGCGCAAGTGGCCCTTCCCACCTTTGGTGCGCATGACTTTACCTGATCCGGTGACGCGAAAGCGCTTCGCAGTTGCTTTGTGGGTCTTGAGTTTGTATTTACCTTTAGTTTTCTTACGAGGCATGATTTTTTCCTCTTTCACACAAATTCCGCGGACTGAATCAACCGCGGAAGATTAACTTATTTCTCTTCGAGAATTCAGTTGCTAAATTAAGTTGTCGTACTATTTTTTATCCATGCCTTGCGGTGCCAGCACCATCAGCATGGTTCGCCCTTCAAAGGCAGGAGATTGCTCGACCACGGCGATGTCTTCGAGTTCTGTAGCGATGGACTTCAAGTCGTCCAACGCGATTTCGGGATAGTCCCGTTCACGGCCGCGGAAGCGAATCCGCACTTTGACTTTCTTGCCTTCCTCCAACCAGCGGCGGGCGTCCCGTACTTTGAAACCGCGGTGGTGTTCGGAGGTTTTCGGGCGCAGGCGAATTTCTTTGATCTCGACTTTCTTCTGCGCTTTGCGAGCTTCACGCTCTTTTTTGGTCTTTTCGTAGAGGAACTTGCCAAAATCCATTACCCGGCAAACAGGTGGGTTGGCGTTGGGGGCAACCTCTACAAGATCGAGACCGGCTTCTTCAGCTATCACCCGAGCTTCTTGGATGGGAACAACTCCGCGGTTCTCTCCATCCGCATCGATCAGCCGGACGTTCTTCGATCGGATTCTTTCGTTTACTCGATATTCAGATGCGCTTATTGCTAACTCCTCTTCTCATATTAACCTTAAATATATGTACGACCTCCTTAGAAAGGCGCGTAGCATCATACCATAAATTCGGGCGAATCGTCAACAGTGATTTGACCGAAGGGAATGTAAATTTTTCGGCGGTCGTTTTTATAGTAAATCGGCCATCAACGCCAGGGGCAGGGCGGCGATGCCCACGATCCCCGGCCCGGTGTGTACACCCAATACCGGGGAGATTCGCAGCACTTCCAGCTTGGCGACGTTGAGGCGTTCTTGCACCATCGCAGCCAATTCTTCGGCCTGCTCGGCGAATTTACCGTGCAGCACACACACCCACAGTGGTTCGTCACCGTAGATGCTGTCCAGGTGTTCCTGGATCGTCTTGAGCGCCTTTTTCAGGGTGCGCGTTTTGCCAACCGTGCTGTACTTGCCATCGGCCTTGTCAACATTGATGATCGGCTTGATGTTCAGCACTGAACTAGCCAGCGCCTGCACACGCCCGATGCGCCCGCCGCGCTGCAAATATTCCAGCGTTTCCAGGGTGTAGATCACTTCGGTGGCGGCGCGGATGCGTTCCAGCAATTTGAGGATTTCCTCTTTGCTCTGCCCGGCCTTGGCCGCCAGGGCCGCTGCCAATACCTGGAAGCGCTGCCCGCCGGAAAGGGTCATCGTATCCACCATGGTGACGTTTTCCCCGGACTGTTTGGCGCCCTGCGAGGCAACGTCGAAGGTGCCGGATAAACCGGAGGAGATGTGGATGGAAAGGATCTCCTCCCCCTTTTCGGCGACCTGCTTGTAGATGCGCGCGAACATATCCATTGAAGGCATGGCCGTGGTTGGGATATTGGGGCGCATGGCTTTTAGCCGGTCGTAGAAGGTGTCGGGGGTGATGTCGTCGGACTGGACTTCTTCTTCGGGGAACTGGATCAGCAAAGGGGCGATGTTGATCTCCAAAGCTTCGATTTCATCCAAAGGCAGATCAGCGGCACTGTCGGTTACAATTTTCATTTGGTAGCTCCTTGAAAAAATGACCACAGCGCTCGCCGTTCTGCTGCGGTGCATATTTGTGGCATCGGGTGGTCGGTATGCTTTTCAGAATTCTAAAACTGAGTTTTTCAGTTATATTTCGGGGAATTCATTAAACATTATACCCAGGATTACCGACTTTGCGTATACTTACAGATTACGATTTTGCAAATATGAGCGGTTTCTTATGCATTTTGCTGGCAGCAGTTCTGGAAATCAAAAACTACCCTGATGCAGCACACCAGGGCAGCCGGTTTTTAGTGATGTGAGCTTATGGTAATGCTTTTTGGTAGGCGGCGATGATGCGGTCCATGGTCTGGTCGACTTTTTCGTCGACCATTTGGCGCTCGGGATTGGCATCGTACCAGGCCATGATCTCGCGGGCACCCTGCACGAAGGGGATGGTAGCGACGAAACCGGGCACGGCGCGCTTGATCTTGGTGTTGTCGAAAATCACGCTGTGGGCTTTGTCGCCGACCAGCCCCGGGCCGTATTCTGGGGCGTGGGCAGCGATGAAATCGGAGGGAATGTGGATGGCGTTGAGTTCTACCCCGGCCGCGTCTGCCAGCATCTGGTAGATCTGGTTCCAACTGAGCAGTTCATCCGAGGTGATCTGATAGGTCTCGCCCAGGGCGTGCGGGTTGCCCATCAGGCCGACGAAAGCTTTGGCGAAATCCTTGTGGTGGGTGAGCGCCCATAGTGAACTGCCGTCACCGTGGATGATGACGGCTTTGCCCTGGCGCAGGCGGGCGATGTCGGTGTAGCCGCCCATGTTGGGCAGCAGGGTTTTGTCGTAGGTGTGCGAGGGGCGCACGATCGTGATCGGGAAACCTTCGTTGCGATAGGTTTCGGTGAGCAGTTCTTCGCAGGCGATCTTATTGCGCGAGTATTCCCAATAAGGGTTGTGCAGCGGGGTCGATTCGGTGATCGGCAGCAGCGAGATCGGCTTCTGGTAGGCGGAGGCCGAACTGATGAAGATATACTGCTTGGTGCGGCCTTTGAAAAGGTCGATGTCGGTCTGGATATGTTCGGGGGTGAAGGCGATCCAGTCCACGACCACGTCGAAATTGTGACCTTTGATGGCCTCACGCACACTTTCTGGGTCGCGGATGTCAGCGTGCAGCACATGAGCGCCGTCAGGCGTGGGGCGGAAGGATTGGCCGCGGTTGAGCAGGTAGACCTGCATGCCGCGCTCGATCGCTAATGGTGCGCAGGCCGAACTGATGATGCCGGTACCACCAATGAAAAGGACTTTAATCATGTCATCTCCTTGAAATGTGAAGGGCTGATTGCTGATAGATCAATTTTAACCTATTCTTCGAAGAAAGCCTGATCGTAAAAATCCAACAACCGCCGGGTATACTCCTCGGGGCGGGTGGATGGGCCGCCGCCGTGACCTGCTTCGGGAATGTGCCAATGTGCTTTCGGCTCTCCTGCCAGGTTATAAAACTGTTCCGCCATCCGACGTTCAAAATCGAATTCAGTGCTAGTTGAGATTAACAGCAAAGGGCGTGGTGAAATCTGGGCAACCGCTTCGGTCAGAGGTTGCGGAGCCGATGCACCGGAACGCAGCTGCATCATAAGCACGAATAATCCGGCATCGAAGTAGCTGATCGCTTCGGGGATGGATTGGGGTGGGACGGCATCCTTCTGAACTGTATAGCCGGGGCCGTCGGCACCCACCGCAGCGATATCTGTGTTTAGCGCGGCCGCGGCAAGCGCAATTTCGGCTCCGGTGGAACTGCCAAAGATACCGATCTTGTCGGCGTCGATATCCGGGCGAGCCTGTAAATAAGCCAGTGCGACGTCCACATCGGCCACGTCCAGCCAACCCCACGAACGTACGCCACCTTCACTCTCCCCGCTGGCGCGCTGGTCGTAGAACAAAACACCGTAACCCTGGTTCGCTAATGCTTCGGCATGGAACATCATGCCCAGCCGGTTGCCGCCGTAGCCGTGCAGCAAGATCACCGCGGCGCGGTTTTGGGAGGGGATATACCAGCCGGCCAGTTCCAGGCCATCATCCGTGGTCAGGGATACGTCTTTGTAATCGAATCCCTTATCTGCCGGAGTGATGCAGCAGGCGGCGTATTGTGTCGGGCGAGTGGAGGCGTAAGCATAGAGGCCAATATAGGCCGTGTTGCCCAGGATGAGGAAAACGATCAGGCCGAAGCCGACCAGCTTGAGCCAATAGCGCCAGGTGCGGTCTTTGGTGATGTGTTTTTTGAGGAACATAGGCTATAAACCGATTTTCTCCATTTTGCTCTTGAATGCGTCAAATCCGGTATATTGCTCGGCTTGCCAGCCGCGGGCGCGCGCCGCGGCTACGTTCTTGAGCGAATCGTCCCAGAATAGGATCTTTTCCTTTTTAATGGCGAGTGTTTTCTCGATGTGCGCATAAAAGCCAGGGGCGGGCTTTTGCCAGCCGATCTCACAGGAGAAAAAGAGCTGGTCGAACAGGTCCTGAAAACCCATTTCGGCTTTCATGTATTCCGCCCGGTTGTGTTCCTGGCTGGTCGCCAGACAGCAGACGATTCCTTTCTGGCGCAGGACTTGGATTGAGACCATGAGACGCTCATCAACAATGTGCTCGGTTTGCAGCCAGGTACGGATAAATTCAGCGACAGAGCTTTCCCAACCCCAGTCTGATAAGAAAGGCGGCAGTACATCGGGCAGATTTGCTTTGCCAACCAGACAATCGTTGAAGATACCGCGAAAGAAACCACGTGTCATTTCTGGGGAAATGTTATATTTTTCATCTAAATGCTTTGCGAATTGCAGTTGCGGATTGACCACCACGCCATCCGCATCAAAACAGATTGCCTTGATAACCACAGTTGTCTTTCCTTATTATTGCTCGCTCAAGGCCAGCTTGGCGGCCAGCCCGGCGATGATCAGCGCAAAGGAACGCTGCATACGCCGCAGGGCTTTGGGCGATTGGATCAGGGTTTTGCTGATCGCGCTGGCTAAGACACCGTAGGCGGCAAAGATCACCAGCGTCATGCCCATGAAGATGGCGCTCAGCCCGATCATTTGCGCGGTGACCGATCCGGCGGCCGGGGAGACGAAGAGCGGCAGGAAGGCGAAAAAGAAGAGTGTCAGTTTGGGGTTGAGGATGTTGATCAGGATGCCTTTGAGGGCGATTTGCCCGGCGTTGCGCTTGGACTGGTCGCGGTCCAGCTTGAGCGCGCCGGTGTCCCGCCACATGCCCCAGGCCAGGTAGAGCAGGTACAGCGCTCCGGCGAATTTGATAACTGTGAAAGCGCGCGCACTCATGTGCAGGATAGCGGAAAGGCCCAGAATGCTGGCGGTCAGGTGGGGGATGATGCCTGCCGTGTAGCCCAGCGCCGCCGCCAGGCTGGCTTTCCAGCGATGCACCAACCCGGTCGAAATCGTGTAGATCACGCCCGTGCCCGGCACGAGCACAACTGCTAACGAGGTAAGTAGAAATTCTGCGCTCAACATCTTCGACTCCGATTATTAACCATGGTTTTGTCTGCTCAGCATTATAGATGACTTTGGGCGTGATTGGTGAATAAACCGGTTGTTGAATTGGCAGTGACAGAGCAGTCTATAGAGTTTATCAATGCTATACTAAACAACGATGTCATCTTTTGTATATAAACTTCTCAAGAATCGGGGCGTAGTCTTTTACCTCCTTTTTATCGGGTACCTGATTACAGTCCACCCAGGTCTGATTGCGCGCTTGTCTGAAGCCTCATTATCTAACCCGGATCCGCTTTTTGGCTGGGTTTTCTTGCTGATCCCTCTTTTCGAGTTGGCCGGATTCTGGCTCAAGTACCCTTTATTGACCTACTACGCCCGCAATTATCCGCAAAAATCCTCCACCTGGACCATTATAATGATGGTCTTTTTGCCCATTTTGCACCTGGGGATGTCGGCGTTCTTATTTATCGTCGGAACACAAATTGCCGGTCTCCAGCCCAAAGGGAACGCCCCCTGGTATTGGCAGTTGCTCTATGTGGTTGGTTTCTTCATGGTTATGATCAAGGATGCCGGTATTCTGCTCCTATTCTTTTCTTCTGGAGGAATGAAATGGACTGCCAGGCAACAGTATCCACCAGACATCCTATTCTTAAAGCGACTGCGCAAGATCATTCAGGAAGTCCAACTTAGTCATCTGTTAGAAGATGCCCTTGGAGATGTTTTTCTGTTGATCTTTTCAACGCTGGGCTACACGGCCTTGTGGGAATATATGGGCATGTCGTCCCCCTTTTATACCCAGGTTGGTTTTTGGGAGGTTTTCTTCCAGCTACTCGGTGCATTGATTTATTTTATGATGGTAATTCCTCCGCTTCAGGCTGTGTACTTATTGCAAGGTGCGCTCGTGCGAACCACAAAAAGACAAAAAATTTGGTCAGGGTTCCAATTTGTGTTGACCCTGGTAGCGGCTTTCCTGTCCATCGCTAGAAGTTGAAGAAAGTTCCGCTTATAAAAAGAAAAGAGCCGCGCACGCGGCCCTTTTTGTTTGTGGGAGAAATCTTATTTACCCGGCGTAGTTCCAGCCCAGGTCGGGTAGGTTGAGCGTTTCCCCGGCATCGCCGGGCTTGTTCACGCCCGCGCCAACCACCTCGCCGAGGATGATGTCATGGTCGCCGCCGGTTTCCAGCTTGCCGACCACCTTGCATTCCAGGTACGCGGCCGCGCCTTCGATCACTGGTACACCGGTCTCGGGGGCGTGGGTGTAGCTGGCGTCCTTCATCTTATCGGGGTTCTTGGCGCGCCCCTTGGTAAAGCCTTTGACGATATCGGCGTCAGCCTGCTTGAAGATGTTCACGCCGAACACTTTGCCTTTTTCGATCAGGCCGTAAGAATGAGAAGTTTTTTGCAAACCCAGGGCGATCAACTGCGGTTCGTATGAGGCCTGGGTGATCCAGTTGAGTACCATAGCGTTTTCATCATCGTCGGTCTTGCTGGTGATTACGTAGAAGCCATAGGGCATCATTTTGAGGGCTTCGGATTTGGGGTCGGACATGATTATTGCTCCTTGCTTTTATTAATCGCACGTATTCGTATTCTGGTCAATATCATGATTATGATGTGGATGAACGGCCGGTTCTTACGGAGTGACGCGTTAGACTTGTATAAGAAGTGAGTACCTCATTCGTGGGTAGCTCTGGCGATTCTATTTTCACCACAGAGGAGCGGAGGCGCAGAGAAAAATCAAGAGAAATTTCTAATAACTCTGCGTTTCTCTGCGATCTCTGCGGTTGCACTTTTTTAGAGTTTAGAGCACGTGCAATTCGCACACCCGGCGGAAGTGGTGGCCGTAGATGGCAAAGCGCACCGCCAACGGGAACGAGCGCGGTTTTCGGATCAGCGTCCAGAGCAGCAGTTTCCAATACTCGACGCGCTCTTTGCCCAGGATGCCCAGGCGCACGATCGAGCGGAAGAAGGCATGCAGGTTTTCGGTGATGAAGCCGAAGTTGATCTGCACCTTGATCTTGGGCGGCTCGTATTCGCGCAGGAAGGTGCGCACGCGTTCATAATACGCTTTAGGCGAATAGATGCTGGCTAGTACATTCTTGTAGCCGTCGCGCAGCGCGTCCAGGTTCATCTTGGGGATGATGTTGGTGGTGCCGTCTACGTTGTCGCCGGAGGCGTTCTCCAGGATACGCCCGGCGGCTTTCATCTTTTCGTACAGCGCCGTGCCGGTGGGCGCTTGCAGCAGGCCGACCATGGCGGTGACAATGCCGCTTTGCTGGATGAAATCGACCACGCGCGGGAAGGTGGAGGATGTGTCGCTGTCGAAGCCCAGGATAAAGCCGCCTTGCACTTCCAACCCGGCGCGCTGGATCAGCTTGACGTCGGCGACCAGGTCGCGGTTGAGGTTCTGCTTCTTGCTGCATTCCGCCAGGCTTTCCTCCTCGGGGGTCTCGATGCCGATGAACACGGTACCAAAACCGGCCGCCACCATCATTTGCATCAGTTCCTCGTCGTCGGCCAGATTGATCGAGGCTTCGGTGCCAAAGCCCAGCCCGGCTTTGTCCTTGCGCCACTCGATCAGCGCCGGGAGCAGGCGCGTCTTGAGGTGCTTGCGGTTGCCGATCAGGTTGTCGTCCACGAAGAATACGTCGCCGCGCCAGCCCAGCGCGTACATGCTGTCCAGTTCGGCGATGATCTGGGCGACGCGCTTGGTGCGCGGCTTGTGCCCGAACAGGGCGGTCACGTTGCAGAAATCGCAGTTGAAGGGACAGCCGCGCGAGTACTGGATCGGCATGGAGACGTATTTCTTGAAGTCGACCAGTTCCCACAATGGGGTGGGGGTACGCTGAATGTCGGCAAATTCCGCGCTGGTGTAGGTGTGCCGGGGCGTGCCGCGCTCCAGGTCGGCCAGGAACTCAGGCAAGGTCAGTTCGGCTTCGTTGAGCACGAAGTGGTCGACCAGTTCGAAATCTTCGGGCTGCATGGTGAAGAGCGGCCCTCCCGCAATAACCGTAAGCCCGGCGGCCTTACAGCGTTCGATAATCTGCAGCGCCGACGCGTGCTGCACGGTCATGCCGCTGATGAAGACGCAGTCGGCCCAGGCCAGGTCTTTATCTTTCAGGCGGGTCACATTGACGTCAACCAGGCGCTTGTCCCAGCTGGGTGGCAGCATGGCCGCCACGGTGATCAGGCCGAGCGGTGGGGCGGAGGCCTGCTTGCGCACAAAGGGCAGGGCGTGTTTGAAACTCCAAAAGGTGTCGGGGAATTCGGGGTAGATCAGTAGTACGTTCATCACATCTAATCCTTCCTGTGGGGCAAGGATTACGGACTGTGCCTGCGATGTTATTGGGATGTCTGGCATTCGTTCGTAATATTTTTCACGGGCGTGGTTATATAGATCATACTCCCAAATTGGCCTGAAAAATGTTATCGGCGGGTTAAATTTGATTAAGGGAGGATTAGAGTTGGCGTTTGGATCACTGGATCACTGAAGCGCTGATTTTTCAGTGAGGGCACTGAGGGGATGTTTTTGGGTTGGATTTTTTACCGCAGAGGGCGCAGAGGAACGCGGAGGGGGAGGACTTGGGCTTTATAACCTGTCGGATAACCGTGTGCCTCCTACCGGGATACATTTTATGATCAGGGTTTGGTAAAATTTTACTTTGCTCCCATATAGTGTGAAAGGTAACTAAATTTACACTTCATGGGATTCCCCAGATATCAATCGTTGTCTCCTCGGGTCTATCTAAAAAAGGTAGGTAATAACAATGTACTAATAACTTTCCATCCGGTGACAACAAGAGGATTTGGTGGCTGATAGTCTTTGTATATATAGAGGGAAAGATTGTGCGAATTGGTTCTCCAGTTTTCCAATTCCAAAATGTGATTTTGCCATATTCATTACTGATCCCAATTAATAACTCATCATCCAAAGTAAACAGACGAACCGACCCCGGATAATACATAGAAGCATTGACAAGTCTCCAGGTTGTGGTGTCGTATACACCAATAAGGTTATTAGTCACATTTGCGGCTAACATCGTTCCATCGTGTGAAAAACCATGCACAATTGTATTATCGAATACTATAACTCTCTCTCCACTAGCAACATCCCAGACAATGCTCCTCCCATCTGTTATTTCAGCAGCCAACAAGGAGGCATCTGGTGAGAAGTAAACATTATCAACTATGGGATAACCACGGGCGTTATTAGTTGTCCAGTCTCCATATAGGGTTTGGACTTCTTTTTGGTTCTTCAAATCCCAGATGACAATATTGTCAAGAAGAAGGTGCCCAGTCGAAGAGACTGCCATCAGACTACCATCACTTGAAACTGCCGGACCAGCCTGGCCCCAAAACAATGATCCTAAAAATTTGTAGACCAACTTTCCTGTGGTTAAATCCCAAATTCTTATATCACCGATATCATCATACGCAACCAATATTTGATTTGCAGAACGAGAATACAATTTGAAACTATTTACATGGTATGCCGTCTCCATTTCCTCCAAAGTTGAAACGTTCCATAGTTTAATTGTACCTTCCCAAGGAGCAACAGCGAACAAACTTCCATCTTGTGAAAAAGCACCACTATATAGACTAAAGGATTCTAGCTTCAAAGTCCCTAACAATTCCAAATTCTTTACTGTATCTTCACTAATGACCCCAGAAGGATTGATCAAATCTGGAGCTGGCGGTGAAGTTAATGTTGGTGTTGGCGATGTTGTCGATTTTTCCGTTGGAAGTTTCGTAACGGTTGGCGTTTCAGTCAAGGGAGGAGTAGCGGAAGGAATGACTGTTGTTGCAACCGGTGAGGAGGTTGGTATTTCCATAAGTGGGGCGCAAGCTGCTAATACGGAACATACCAAAACGGCAATGAATTTGTCTAGAAGTTGTATTCTCATATTCCACCTTCTAAAACGATATCCTCCATTAGGTTTGAACAAAGGATTTATTATCCTAACCTTATCAATACCAATACCTATTATCCCAATTTCTACACCTTTATTCAAGCACCAAATTGATCTCTAATTCCTCATTAGGTTGCATGCCATACACTTCCGAAAGTGTAGCATAAATCTTTTCGGCGAGTTGTTGGCGCTGGGCGGTGGTTTCAACGTTGGCTTCGAGCGTGTAATTGACTTGCTGCCCATCGGGGGCATCCCAGCCTAGGAAGGCCATTTGATCTTCTTGTGCTTCGGATAGGCGGTCGGCGGCGGCCAGGTATTCGTTGCTCACGGCTTCGATCACCAGGCCAGGATCGTTGGGCTGCCCGGAAGCCTGGACATAGTAATTCTTCTGCACGTCGACGTCGAAGATCACAAAATTACCCGTCCCGCCCGCGGTCTGGATTTGCTCTAGTGCTGCTACGATTTGATCGATAATGGCCTGCATGTTTTGTCCTAAGCTTCTCGCCGGTCAAGTTACCCTCATTATAGCCGCGCTCTTGGGATTGGACATTCACAAAGTGCGCGCTCCCCCATAGCGTTTGCGCAAGCGGCGGTGGCGGTAGCTGAACACGAATTTGTATACCGGCAGCAAAAGTGACCCCAGCAGCGGGATTCTAGTTTGGAAAGAAAGCGCGTCGATAACGTCTACGTGTGATTCGGCTGGCCGGATTTCCCGGGTATGCCCCCAGTGCTTCATTAATAATGAACTCGAATGCTCCTCGAAGCGGCTTGCGCTGGTTGCTTTGAGCATGAATCTGTGCCGGTCGATGGGGATGAATCCGGAAAGCAGCAGCACGCTGGTGAACAGCACTTCCCCGGTCGGCCATTCCGCAATTGGACGGGCTGCCCACTCTTTGGGAGCGGTCATTCTCACGAATGGAGCGAGCTCGAAGTTGACGCCCTGCATCGTAAATACATCTGCGGCCAATTCGTCGGGAGAACAGCTTAGTTTGCTTGCAATCGTAAAGTCTGGCATGTACAAAACCACAATTACAGCATGAAAGACCCGCTATGGGATCGTGATCCAGGCTTCTACAAGCGGAATTTGGTCCGTTTCCAAAATGCGAACGGGTTGCTTGTTTTCCCTGGATATTATATAAATCCCATCTGGCTGCGAGTAGGCTAGTGTCGTGCTGTCAGGTGACCAGGCAAAACTTGGCGATCTATTTTCCAAGTCTATCAACAATTCTTCTTGATTATTTTCAATGTCGGTAAAATAGATATCCTTGCTATCGTCATTGGTAAATGCCAGGTATCTATCATTGATCGCCCAGACGATGACAATATCCGCTGGTCTTCTCCAGTTGAGAAAAGGGCCTGAAGTCTTATCTTTACAGGTATCCGGTTGAGATAAACAATTTACATCCGTGATATATACTCCCCCGTATTCAACCTGTTCCATGAATTTTGGTGAATATCCATATGCTATATACTGTCCATCGAAGGACCACGCAAGGCCTGAGAAAATAGCGCTCTCTTGATCTTCTGTCCATGGGGTTAAGTTTTCATAGGTAAGATCATCTACCGATAGAATGTGTATATTATTCTCACAATTTGCTGCAATTTTTATTGCATCAGGAGAAAATATATACTGCCAGCATTTGTAAACCGGTATATATATTTCTTTATAAGTATTCGTGGCGATTTCGTAGCGGTAATATCTTGTAATCCCATAACTATCACGTGCAAAAATAATAAATTTTCCATTGGGTGTCATTCTGCCGCCCAACTCATCGATAATGACGCCCAGGTTTTCACCATCTGCTGATACGAAGTAGTGAGGTATACCTTCATTCTCTGGCGATACCCGCCAATGGGTAAAGATTTCATCAAACGCGTAAATGATATAGTCACCCGGTGGTAAGGAATCGTAATAGGAGACAATCGGAGTAGGTGTTGCGGTGGGGTTTGGCGTGCTGGTGGGCGGGGGCGCGGTTTCTGTGGGCGTGATCGTTGCGGTCAGGGTTG
>JAFGRA010000134.1 GCA_016935415.1 Anaerolineales bacterium | reverse complement strand
GGCGGTGGCGTATAGCACGGCTTGCCCGGCCAGATTATCGGAACCGGCCAGGGTGAATGAGTCCTTGCGTTCGGCCGTGATTGTGGTTAGGGCGATCTCTTCGCCGAAGCTGCCGGCCAGCACGTTGGCGGATACGTCTTCATCCAGGATGATGGGGATGGTTCCGGCAGCATACGAATAAGGCGTCAGGCCGGTGGCTCGCCCCAGGCTGTGGTCGTAGTTGTCTAGCATTCCCAGCGATTGATAGGTGCCGCGCAGCGTATCCTGCGCCAGCAGTGCCAGGGTAGCATCCCCGGCGGAGGCCACAGGGGGGTGGTCGCCGTCGGCGGCCGTGCGCGTGATCTTACCCAACATGCTCAGACCGACCAGGGCCGAAGCGCTGCGGGGGCCGATGATCGAATTACGGCCGATGGAAACGTGGACGCGGGTGCCGTCCTCAACGGAAAGCTCGATGGCGCCGCCCAGACGGTAGAAGGCAGGGATGTCGCGCAGGTTGCGGCTTTTCCGGCGGCTGTTGATCACGCGGAAGACGAGCATCAGCACAAAGAAAAGCGCAACAAAGCCCAGTCCGAGATAATTCATGCATCTGCCTCCCGCAAGTAGTGGACAAAATCTTGCGTATTCTGGCGGTCTTCGAGGATGTTTGCCAGCGCGTGCAGCGAATGGGTGGGGATCAGGCCGCGTAAGACCGGCTGCCCAACGTAAACCAGTTGCGCACCCACGAAATTCAGCGGGCCGGTGACCTCCAAAAAAGTCGCCACGACTTCATCCAGCCCCAAGTTTTGCAGTCGTGCAGCCCATTGCTGCCAGATTTTTTGCTCTTCAGTCATCATCATTTGTTTGAATCACGCGCACAAATCTACCTCCTATTCACATCCTGGAGGAGATTTGCAAATACCTGACCTATGTAGATAGATTTTATATCCGCATCTATGGCAGGTCAAGCGGATTTGCGCTTCATTATTATTCCGTGAGGTTGCAAGAGACTTGCCGGGGAATCGTTTGGTAAAATATACTCCCTTGCGTTTTGAAAGCACAAGGGAGTAAATGGTTCTTATTGTTATCGGCGACTGAAGTCGCCTTCAACGTTCAAAAATTTTAGTATCTCAGCAAGTAAGTCTTTTCAGTGTCATTCAATACATATCAGCATTTCAGTAATTTTTTTTCGGCAGCTAAAGTTGCCTGCAATGCTTGCAATCTCTAATTTGCAATTTCTATCTTGCATCCTGCATCTTGCTCCCTACTCCACCGTCTCCGGCACACCGACGATATTGTATCCAGCGTCGACGTAGAGCACTTCGCCGGTGGTCATGCGGGACATTTCCGAAGCCAGGAACACAGCGGCCTGCCCAACATCGTCTTTGGTGACGTTCTCGCGCAGCGGTGCGATCTCGGCGTAGTGGCTGTGCATGGTCTTGAAGCCCGAAACACCGGCCGCGGCCAGCGTACGAATCGCCCCGGCGGAAATCGCATTGACGCGGATATGCTGTGGGCCAAAGTCGTTCGCCATGTAGCGCACGGTGGCTTCCAGGGCGGCTTTGGCTACACCCATTACGTTATAGTGCGGCACGGCTTTTACGGCCCCGTAATAGGTCATCGTCATCAGCGATGCACCCGGGCGCAAGATGGGTTGGAAAGCCCGCGCCATAGCGGTGAAGGAATACACACTGATGTCCATCGCCATGTGGAAGCCTTCCCGGCTGGTTTCGTAATAATGCCCCTTGAGTTCGTCGCGGTTGGCAAAAGCAACGGCGTGCACCAGGATGTCGATCTCGCCGAACTCAGCTTTGGCTTTCTCGGCCACCGCCGCGATCTGGGTATCGTCGGTCACGTCACACATCTCCACAAACGTGCAGCCGATCGATTCGGCCAATGGCACGACGCGTTTGGTCAGCACCTCTCCGGCGTAGCTCAAACCGATATTGGCGCCGTGCTGGTGAAAGGCTTCGGTGATGCCCCAGGCAATCGAGCGGTCGTTGGCGACCCCGAAGATCAGGGCGTTCTTTCCTTCTAAAAGCTTCATGAATTCTCTCCTCCAAAAACATTCAGGCAACCAGTAAGCAGGCACTCAGGGGAAATCTTTGGTTCGCCCGGATTTTAACTTGCCAATATTTTATATTTGTTCTGGTAATAGGCTTTCAATGTCCTCGACCAGAAACCGCCAGGGTTTGCTTTTCCACGGTTCCGGCACCGTATATAACCCGATTCTGGGGCCGGTAGTTACTGCCGAATCTGGGATTGGAAAGCCCTTTTCTATAAATAGAGGTGCATCGGGGGCGGTCAGGTCGAGTTGGTTATGTTCCCCGTGAATGCCCAAGGCTTGAGTGAGTTTGGCGGGACCGTCCGTCCACAGGCGGCGCGGCTGCTTGCCACGCCGGGCGGCAATCGTCTCGATCCCTTCGGTGGGGTGAATGGCGCGAATCAGTACCGCTTCCGGCTGGCCTTCCGGTTGGGTGATGGTGTTGAACAGCCAGTGCATGCCATAGGTGAAATACACGTAAGCGAAGCCCGGCGGGCCGTACATCACGGCGGTGCGCGGCGTGCGCCCGGCTTTGGCGTGGCAGCCTAAATCCGCTTCTCCACAGTAGGCCTCAGTTTCGGTGATGATTCCGGCCAGGCGTTGCCCCCCATCGATGTGCACGAGCACCGTCCCCAGCAGTTCGCGTGCCACCTGCAAGGTCGGGCGGTTGAAGAAGTTGCGGGGAAGGCGGTGGTTGGAGGGCATAGGCTCAAGAAAGCGCCTTTTGCTCCAGCAGTTCCTTGACTTGCTCGATCTTATCGATCACGGTGCAGTCGGCTTCCGGGAAAACGCGGCGTGGGTCGAGCAGTACAGGATGCACCCCAGCTTCTTGGGCGGCGCGCACATCAGCAAAGTAATTGTCGCCCACGTAAACGGTCTGCTCCGGCCGCAGGTTGGTCAACTCCAGGGCGCGGTCGAAGAAACCCGGCAGGGGTTTGTAGCAGCCCACCTCCCCGGCAGTATAATGGAAATCCACCAGGCCGTCGAAGCCCCACTCCGGCAGCATCTCATCGATTGGGTTGGTGCGGTTGGTCATGATTGCCACAATGAAACCGGCTGCACGCAGTTCTTTTAACAATTGCGGCACTTCCGGCGGCACCCAGTCCTCGGGCTCGTACTCGGTCTGCATGTAGGTGTTGATCTTAGGAGCAACTTCCAGGGCCAGTTCGGACTCCAGGCCGAGCACTTGCAGATGCCTGCGGCCGTAATTCAACCAGAAAGCTTCCTCGTCCGGGTAGGTCTTGGCGTCTTCTTCCAGAGCCTGTGAATTGGCGAAATACTCGTGCGTCCAGCGCAGGGCGCGCGCCTTGGATTCCTTGGGAAATTTGTGCCCCAGCGTTTCGGCATATCCCCAGAAGGCCTGACTGCCCTCGGGGCGGTTGTGGCGCAGGGTGCCGTCTAGATCGAAAAATATTGCTTTGATACCATTCGGGAAAATCAACATCAACCTCCGATGTAAAACATTTCAATTTTGGGTAAATCAATCGTGCTCTCGGAGCGCAATTGCGAATAGCGGTCGGTGCGGTTGGTCCAGATGCCGCCGATCACTTCCGAGAGCTCTGCATCCGTGGCCCCGGCGCGCATCAGGTCGCGCAGGTTGTGACCTTCGACGGCGAACAGGCAGGTATACAGGCTGCCGGTAGCCGAAAGGCGCGCACGCGTGCAGGTGCCGCAGAAAGCCTGGGTAACCGAAGCGATCACGCCGATCTCGCCTCCCCCGTCTTTGTAACGCCAGCGATTGGCGACCTCGCCGCGGTAGTTGGGGTCAGCCGGTTCGATGGGCATCTCGGCGTTGATGCGCTGCACGATCTCGCCGGCCGGGACAACGTCGTCCAGTCGCCAGCCGTTGGCCGTACCTACATCCATGTACTCGATGAAGCGCAGGATGTGACCCTTCTCGCGGAAGTAGCGCGCCATCGGCAGGATATTATCTTCATTGACGCCGCGCTTGATCACCATGTTGACCTTGAGCGGATTCAGCCCGGCTTCGGCGGCGGCATCGATCCAGTCCAGCACGGGCTGAACGGGGAAATCGACGTCGTTCATTTGCTTGAAGGTAGCATCGTCCAGGGCGTCCAGGCTGACGGTCATGCGTTTAAGACCGGCATCTTTGAGCGACTGCACGCGTTTGAGCGGGAAGGAGCCGTTGGTGGTCATCGCCAGGTCTTCCACGCCCGGCACATTGGCGAGCATCTCCACCAGCGTTTCGATATCGCGCCGTACCATTGGTTCGCCGCCGGTCAAGCGCACCTTGCGCACGCCGTGGTCGACGAAAATGCGCACCAGGCGTTCGATCTCTTCAAAGCGCATGATCTGTTCGTGGGGGATGAACTTGAAACTGCGCCCGAAAATTTCCTTGGGCATGCAGTATTGGCAGCGGAAGTTGCAGCGGTCGGTGACCGAGATGCGCAGGTCGCGCAGCGGCCGCCCGAAAGTGTCTTGTACACCCATAATCTTTACCTTTAGCAATGGTGCAAAGGCGGCGCGAAACCCCACGCCGCCGCAGATAATTAAGAAAAACTTGATATAAATTATACCCGCGCTTGCCCGCATTCTCCAGGGCGCGCGGGTTAGAGATTTGTTAATGGAGGGAACGGTGATTGGTAACCAGTAATCAGGGGAGCTGAGTTGTTTTACTCGGCAATTGAAGCTGTTTACGACGATTTGGATTTAATGGGCGAATGTCCACCCGAACACCTAGCTGACTACCCGACTATCAAACTATTCAACTACCAAGCTACCCAACGACAAAACTATTCCCCCTCCGGCCACTGCGGGCAGGTGACCTCATAGGGGCGCTCCGGGAAATAAAGCTGCCACTCTTCTTGCGTAAGGTTGCGCCCGGCGCGCTGGCAAGCCTTGGTTTTCCAGGATTCAACGTCCATGTCCCATAAACGAATGGTGCGATCTTTACTGCCGCTGGCCAGGATTTTGCCGTCCGCAGAAAAGGCCAGACTGGTGACGTCATCCGTATGGCCGGAATAAGGCTGCCCGCTGGCTGAGATACTCAATGCCCAGGTTGAATCGTAAATAAGCGGTTCGCCGATTTGCTGCCAAGTTGCCACGTCCCATAAATAGATGTTCCGAAAGTAATCTCCCCCTGAGGCAAGCAAGCTGCCATCCGGCGAGAAAGCCAGGCTATTTACGGAGGAATAATGTCCGATCAACGGTTCTCCCACCAACTGGCCACTGGCGACGTCCCACAGGCGGATGTCCGCATCCTCACCACCAGACGCCAGGAGTTTCCCGTCCGGTGAAAATGCCACGCAGATCACGCTTCCCTCGTGTCCGACCAGCGGCTTGCCCAATGGCTGCCCACTGGCGACATCCCATAGCCGGATGGTCTTATCCTCGCTCCCGGAGGCAAGCAGGCTGCCATCCGGCGAGAAGACCAAACTGCTCACCAGCTCGCTATGCCCGACCAGTTCCTTACCTTCTGATTGTCCCTGCTCAACGTTCCAGAGATAGATAGTTGTACCCTGATCATCTCCCCATGCCAGGATATGATTATCTGGCGAGATCGCAACCGCATTCATCCAATAATACTGTCCGGCCAGTGCCTCCCCAACGGTCTGTCCGCTTTCAAGGTCCCATAGACGGGTCACATTATCCCTGCTCACCAGTGCCAGCAGTTTGTCATCTGTAGAAAAGACAGCGCTGCCTAAATATCGGCTGGGGGTGGCCGTAGGTGATTCAAGCAACTGATTGCTTTTAACATCCCATAATCCATAAGCTTCACTCCCACTCCCCGATGCCAGCAAGCTGCCGTCTGGCGAAAAGGCCACGCTACCTATCGCGTAATGGTTGCCAACCAGCGGTGCGCCCATGAACTGCCCTACGCCTATTCGCCACAAGCGTAGACTTCTATCCCCTCCCCCGGCTGCGAGGAGGTACCCATCCGGAGAGAAAGCCACGCTGGTCACAAGGTGCCCGTCCAGTGGCTTGAATACGGCTTGCCCGCTAGCTACATCCCATAACCGCACTGTCAGGTCCATGCCGCCCGATGCGAGCAGACTGCCGTCCGGTGAAAAGGCTACGCTGTTCACCCAATTCGTATGTCCCACCCAGGGTTCTCCTACAAGCTGTCCGCTAGCCACATCCCATAAACGAATAAGGTTATCGTTCCCGGCAGTTGCCAGCAAACTTCCATCTGGAGAAAATACTACGCTGTTAACATCAGCATATTCTCCTGTAAGTAGTCTTTTCTCCTGCTGTCTGCTCTCTACATCCCAGATAATGATTACAAAATCATCTCCCCCGGCTGCCAACAACCTTCCATCCGGTGAAAATGCCACACTGTTCACTCGACTGCTATTTCCAAAACCAGTCAGCGGTTCACCTACCGGTTGTCCGCTCTTTACATCCCATAGGAGCACGGTCGCATCCTGACTTCCGGATGCAAGCAAGTTTCCATCAGGTGAAAAAGCGACAGTTCTTACCCAATCGGTGTGTCCGACCAACGGACTTCCTACTAGTTGTCCGCTTTCAGCATCCCACAACAGGATAGTTTCATCATAGGATGCCGTCGCTATCAGACTACTATCTGGAGAATATGCCACGCTAGTTACCTGTCCAATGTGTCCGAGTAAGAGTTTGTTCGTGACTTGCTCGCCGGTTAGGTTCCAAAGACGGACGGTATCATCCCAACTACCAGATACCAGTTGTCTTCCATCTGGGGAAAATGCCACGCTGCTGACCGGTAGGCTATGGCCGACTAGCAGATCATCCGGCGTTTCTCCAAGTGGTTGTACGATTGGTACATCCCATAAACGAATGCTCCCATCCCCGCCGCTCGATGCGATTTGGCTTCCGTCTGGGGAAAATGACACACTGAACACACGGCCGCTTTGATCGATCAACGGTTCGCCCGCCGGTTGCCCAGTCATCACATTCCATAGATGGATGGTTCCCTCCCAGCTTCCAACTGCCAATAGGCTACCGTCTGGGGAAAATGACACACTATCTACAGAGTCTTGCCGAATCAGCCCTTTTCCAATTAATTGTCCGCTAGCCACATCCCAGAAACGGATACCGGAGAGATCTCCGGATGCGATCAGGCTACCATCTGGTGAAAAGACGATATCCTCAACTCGATTGATATCCATTGTGCCATCGGAAGTGTCCTTTTCTTTTCCCAGTGGGATGCCCACAGGTTGTCTACTCTCAACGTCCCACAGGCGAATGGTCAAATCCCAGCCGCTGGATGCCAGAATACTGCCATCTGGAGAAAAAGCCACACAGGTAACCCAATCACTATGCCCAGACAATGGTTGGCCAATCTGTTGTCCACTCTCTACATCCCATAGGTGTACTACCCCTGTGTAGCTCCCAGACGCGAGCAGACTGCCGTCCGGTGAAAAAGCCAAGTCAGTGGGATGCAATTTTCCTAGCGGCTCACCGACTTGCTGTCCGCTTTCCACATCCCATAGGCGAATGGTGCCATCCTCACTTGCTGAGGCCAACAGCTCTCCATCAGGAGAAAACGCAATACTATTGATATAATCGGTATGTCCTATAAATGGTCCCCCAACTAACTGACCAGTCGCGATATCCCATAAAAGGATGGCTCTATCTGCACTATCAGATGCTAACAGGTTTCCATCTGGGGAAAACGCGATATTGAATCCTACATTCTGTTTTGGCCCCTGGAGGAATTGTGCAAGGGAGGGCTCTTCACGGATGGCGCTTATCAAACTATCCAGTGAAAAGAAATTGATATTTTGTTTCACACCTTCTACGCTGAACAACAAAGCCAGGTCGAGGCGTGTCTCTCGGAAATCATTGGCTGTGGCCGCAGCCTGGTGGGAAGTGGCAATCTTCAACTGCCGTTCGGCTTCAGCCAATGCCAATGCTTGGACATCAGCCTGTGCAGACGCGGTTGCTCCGGCCGCCGCGTGGGCATCGTCGGCCACAGATAACGTTTGAATAAGCGCGGTATTCTCAGCGGCCAGATCGGTGTTCTGGTTGGCAGATCGGCCGAGCGCCAGCGCGGTAACGACCAGTGCACCGATCACCAGGACAACTCCGCCGATCAAGAGGGTTCGATTTCTACGCTGAAGGGATTGCTGATTTTCCGCCATTTCCATCTCCAAAAGAGTTGATTGCACGATACATGCTGTTCATATAATACCCCCGCAGGGAGTTTGGTGACTGACCGTTTATGGCGAAACGCTCATCATTGAATGCTTTGCATTGCGTTAGAGAAATTCATCAAAGGGTATTAACGGTCAGTTCCTTTGGTAAATGCGCTTGTGAGTAGCTTGCTTTTTTAATTCTTTTGTGCATTTACTTCGCGCATCCAGTTTACAACAAAATCGAGAACCAAGTCAAACCAAATACTCAACTACAAAACTATCCAACTACCAGCCTACCCAACTCCCTGATCTAACAAAAGATTAATTGCCGCGAACCTCGCCGCGTGGTAGAATTTCAATAGAACGAATAGGTATCCCTATTTCCCACAACGCGGCCGTATGGCCGCGAATTCTCAATTAGCTGAAAAGCGATTTGGAGGATGAGGTTCAGATGGAAAAGGAAGTTGGTAGTTTTACCGTCAAAAAAGGTTTAGCGCAGATGCTTAAGGGCGGCGTGATCATGGACGTGGTCACGGCCGAGCATGCCAAGATCGCCGAAGACGCCGGCGCAGTGGCCGTGATGGCTCTGGAACGCGTCCCCGCCGACATCCGCGCCGACGGTGGCGTAGCCCGCATGAGCGACCCCGAATTGATTCTGGGAATCATGGACGCGGTTACCATCCCGGTGATGGCAAAAGTGCGCATTGGGCATTTCGTCGAAGCCCAGATTTTGGAATCACTCGGTGTCGATTACGTCGACGAGTCCGAGGTGCTCACCCCGGCCGATGAGGAACACCACATCAACAAGCACGACTTCAAGATTCCCTTCGTGTGCGGCTGCCGCAACCTGGGCGAAGCCCTGCGGCGCATTGGCGAAGGTGCAGCCATGATCCGCACCAAAGGCGAAGCCGGCACTGGCGATGTGGTCGAGGCTGTGCGCCACGCTCGCAGCGTGTTGGGTTCTATCCGCCGCCTGACAACCATGCCCGATGAAGAGTTGATGAGCTATGCCAAGGAACTCGGCGCGCCCTACAGTGTTCTTAAAGAAACCAAGGAACTGGGCCGCCTGCCGGTGGTCAACTTTGCAGCCGGTGGCATTGCCACCCCCGCTGACGCCGCGCTAATGATGCAATTGGGCGTCGACGGTGTGTTCGTTGGCTCCGGTATCTTCAAGTCTGGCGACCCCGCCAAGCGTGCTGCGGCCATCGTCAAGGCCACCACGCACTATCAAGATGCCGAAATCCTGGCCGAAGTCAGCCGCAATCTGGGCGAGCCGATGGTCGGCCGCCAGGTAACGGACATCCCCGAAGCGGAACTGATCGCCGACCGCGGCTGGTAAGCCCGGACCGTACTGTATGAAAATTGGCGTCCTGGCAATTCAAGGCGACTTCGCCGAGCATATCAACCTGCTACGTCGCATGGGCGTCGAATGCTGCGAGGTGCGGCTGCCTGCCCAACTCGCTGAGATCGATGGATTGATCATTCCCGGCGGGGAGTCTACGACGATTGGCAAACTGGCGGTGGATTTCGAGCTGCTCGAACCGCTGCGTGAATTTGGCAAGCACAAGCCGATCTGGGGTACCTGCGCCGGGGCGATTTTCCTATCCAAAGATGCGCGCCGCGCGCAGCCCCTGCTGGGCCTGATGGACATCACCGTTGAACGAAATGCTTACGGCCGCCAGGTGGACAGCTTTGAGGTCGACCTGGATATCGCGGCGTTGGCTGAGTTGGACGCAGATAATCCGCCCTACCATGCGATCTTTATCCGCGCTCCACTGATCGAATCGGTGGAGAATGGCACCCGGATTTTGGGGCAACTGGAAGACGGGCGCATTGTGGCCGCCCAACAAGGACATTTATTGGTGACAGCTTTTCATCCCGAACTCACTGCAGATAACCGCTTTCACCGCTATTTTGTGAAGCTGGTAGAAAGTTATGATTCGTGATTTTGAACTGCGTGATATCCCGGTGCTGCATCGTTATCGCAACCGGGGGTTGTTCCTGGACAGTGTGCGCACCCTGACCTGGGGTACAGGCCTGGTTCCGGTAGGTGCTTTGTTTTCCTACCTGGCTCCGGCCACCGGCGTTTTTACTTCGATCTGTAAAACAAAAAAAGACCCCGGTAATCCCCTGGTAGGGCAGGTGGTACACACGCTAGGATCGACATACGCGCGCTTTAGCTTCCTGGCCCCGGAAATCGCCATCGATTCCCCGGCGTTGCCCGAATTGCTCGAAGCGCTGGTGAAGCGGGTGGCCGTGCGCGGTGCACACAACCTGGTTGCCGAGGTGGACGAAAGTTCGCAGATCTTCGAGGCTTTGCGCAAGTCCGGGTTCAGTGTCTACGCTCGCCAACGGGTCTGGAAGATCAATAACATGGGATCTCCAAATGGTACGCACACGCCCTGGCGCGCCATCAACCCGCACGACGAATTTGGCATCCATAAGCTCTACAACGAACTTGTGCCCGGGTTGGTACAGCAGGTAGAGCCGGTGCCCTGGGAGCATATGGGCGGCCAGGTGTATTACAAAGCGGATACCCTGCTGGCTTTTGTGGAGATGGCGCATGGGCCGGGTGGCATCTGGGTGCAGCCCTTCATGCACCCGGAGACGGAAGATGTTACCTCCCGGTTGACCGACTTGCTGCAAAACCTGCAACCCTTGTTTGCTCGCCCGGTGTACATCGTTGTGCGTTCGTATCAGGCCTGGTTGGAACATGCTCTCGAAAACCTGGGAGCCGAAGTTGGCCCAAGCCAGGCAGTGATGGTCAAGCGCATGGCGATCACGCAAAAAGCAGTCCGCAAAATGAGTATCCCTGCGCTGGAAAGTGGCGCAGCAGAAACCACATCCCCGATCGTAACCCCGCCGGCAGGACACGGCAATAACGGGAGCACGTTAATTACCTATGACAAAAAGGCAGATAACCGACGATCTTGACGCCCTGATGGGCGTTTTACCGGCCGATATTCGCGCGGCCATTTTAGCGCAGAATAATAGCGATAACCTCTTAGAAGTGATCCTGGATCTGGGGCGGGTACCGACTGCCCGTTTCACCGATGGGGAAATCGTCTTGATCGAGCGCGAAGTGACGCGCGTCGAAATTGACTATGTGGTCGAACACCTGGGTGATATCGACGCCGATAACCGCGCCGGGATCGAGCGCACCCTCCATCGTATCTCGGCCATCCGCAACCGTGTGGGAGATATCGTCGGCCTGACCTGCCGCGTTGGGCGGGCGGTGTATGGCACGATTGATATCATCCAGGACCTGATCGATGACGGCAAGAGCTTGCTGATCTTGGGGCGTCCCGGTGTGGGCAAGACCACCATGCTGCGCGAGGCGGCCCGCATCCTGGCCGAAACCAAGCGTGTTGTCATTGTCGATACCTCTAACGAGATTGGCGGTGATGGTGATGTGCCCCACCCCGCGGTTGGCCGCGCCCGCCGCATGCAGGTTGCCACGCCTTCCTTGCAGCACGAGGTGATGATCGAGGCGGTGGAGAACCACAGCCCCGAAGTGATCGTGATTGATGAGATTGGCCGCGAACTGGAAGCCGCCGCCGCCCGTACGATTGCCGAGCGCGGTGTGCAGTTGATCGGCACCGCCCACGGCAACAGCCTGGAAAACTTGCTGCTCAACCCGACGCTCTCCGACCTGGTCGGTGGGATCGAATCGGTCACGTTGTCCGATGAGGAAGCCCGCCGGCGCGGCACGCAGAAAACCGTGCTCGAGCGCCGCTCCCCACCCACCTTCGACGTATTGATCGAAATCCAGACGCGCGACCAGCTTGCCATCCAGCGTGATGTGGCCGAAGCTGTGGACGCGCTGCTGCGCGGCTATCCCACCCCGCCGGAGATACGCACGCGCGCCGAAGACGGCGAGATCAGCATCCAGAGCGCGCCTTCAGCGCCAAGAGCCGCCCGCCGCAATACGACCAGTATTGGGTCGCGCGGCCCGCGCCGCCAGGGCAATGGTGACTATGAAGACAGCACCGAAACGCGCACTGCAATGATGCCGCCTTCTACTGCTGCGGTCCAAAGCACAGGTCAACGCAATAAACTGCAATCGATCAAGGTCTTCGCCTATGGTGTGGCCCGCAACCGGCTGGCCAGCGCCGCCAAGCACCTGGGCGTGCCCATGGAATTGGTGCGTGAGGTCAATGAAGCCGATGTGCTGGTTACGCTGCGCAGCTATTACCGCAAGCGCCAGCGCGTGATCATGGATGCCGAGCACCGCGGCATGCCGGTTTATGTGCTGCGCGCCAATACCGCCATGCAGATGGAACGCTTTCTGACCAACTTATTCGATCTCGACCTGGAAGGTGCCAGCGACCGGGAAGTGGAAACCGCCCTGGATGACACCCGCGATGCCATCGAGGCCGTGCTCAACGGTGAGCGCTGGGTGGAACTGCGCCCGGCCTCTTCCTATATCCGCCGCTTGCAGCACAAGATGGCGCAGGAAGCCGAACTGGTCTCCCATTCTTACGGCAAAGACCCCAACCGCCGCGTCAGGATTTTCCGCGAGTAATGTTTATCACCCTGGAAGGCCCCGACGGCAGCGGTAAGACCTGCCAGATTCCCGGCCTGGCCGATTTTTTACGCCAGCGCGGCTATGATGTGCTCACCACGCGCGAGCCGGGCGGCACCGGCATCGGCGACCAGGTGCGCAACGTGCTCATGAACCTGGATAACACCGCCATGCATCCCCGTACTGAAATCTTGCTTTTCCAATCCTCGCGCGCTCAGCTCGTGCACGAGGTGATTGTCCCCAATCTGGAAGCCGGTAAAGTGGTGATCTGCGACCGCTACGCCGATTCGACCCTCGCCTACCAGGGCTACGGCCACCAGACCGACATGCAGGCACTGCACAATATCGTCAATTTCGCCACCGGCGGCCTGAAACCGGATTTGACGATCTTGTTCGATATCGATGCCGAAACCGGCCTGCGGCGGCGTTCGGCAGATGGCGACTGGAACCGCCTGGACGCCTACGCATTGGCTTTCCACGAGCGCGTGCGCGCTGGTTATCACACCATGGCTGCCGCCGAACCCGAACGCTGGCTCACGCTGGACGCCACCCAGTCGATTGAGGATGTGCAGACTGAACTGCGCCGTTTGGTGTTGAGTCGTCTGGAAGTTGCTACGCAAGAAAAAAGGCCGGAGTAAATTGCTCCGGCCTTTCTGATTCATGACCTATTGTAAGTTAGGGGAGATGGTGTTGACCAATTCAGTTATGGGTACATACATACGGCCGCCATTATCTGAGTGGCCGTAATCCTGGATCCATTTGACCGTGCCGTCTTCCCCAACCAGCACGAAGGTGTGGCTGGGTTCCCCGCCGGGCGTTGCCCAACGCATCACACCGTAAGCCTCGGAAACGGATTGGTCGCTGTCTGAAAGCAGCGGTGTGGTCACACCCCACTGCGATCCGGCCGCGGTCAGTACCGGGAGGGAGTCGGTTGCCAGGTTGACCAATTTGACATCGAGGGCGGCAAATGCAGGGCTGTTTTCCAGATCGACGATCTGGTCCATGCACGGCGGTCAACCTTCTGCCATGCTGAAATACAACAAGACCGGCTGCTGGCCGAGGTCATCCGCCAGGACGTATGTATCCCCGGAGACGGTGGGCAGACTGAAGTCTGGGGCGCTGTCGCCTACTTTCAGGTACCCGGATTCCTCGCTTGCACAGCCTGCCAGCAACACACCTAGAGCGAGTAGTAAACTCACGATCCAAGGCACGTTCCCCAGGAAACGTTTCGATAGATTCATAAAGCTGCTCCTTTTTATCGAACCTTAAGTGAATAATTAAGGTGGGATTTATTGGATTATACCGAAAGCTCGCTGCGTTCAGGTAGTTTGATTATACTAAAAATAGGTGAAAATAATCCATCTTTATGCAAAATAAACGTGTAGGGGCGACCGGCCGGTCGCCCCTACAAAAACCAGAAATGTGATGCATGATATCCATCTGGCAATTTCTCGATTCAATGGAAAATACCATAAAAACTCCCAGTTCTTATTGTCCTTCTTGCCGAATGATGCTAAGATAGGCTGGTGTGAAATTTGTAACCGAAGACGTGAAGCCCCGCGCCTGATTGGTTGATTCGCTTTGTGGGGAATGGGAATACGTTGTGTGTGTTCCTATATTGGAGTTTATGCCTTGAGAAAACCGTTTGCCCTCGTGATCGAAGATAACCGCGATACCGCCGCCTTGTTCAGCATCGTGCTGGATCTGATCGGTTTCGAGACCCAAATCATCTACGACGGCAAGACCGCCCTGGCGCGCCTGGAATTCAGCGCCCCCGACCTGGTCTTGCTCGACCTGCACCTGGCCGATTCGATCGGTGGAGAATACGTGCTGCACCGCATCCGCTCCGATGAGCGCTTGAAAGACGTGAATGTAATCGTGGTGACCGCTTTCTCCAACCTGGCCAAGGATTTGGGCGAAGAGGCCGACCTGATCCTTTTCAAACCGATCAGCGTCGACCAGTTGAGCGACCTGGTGGCGCGCTTCCGCCCGGACGAAGATACGCTCCAGACGGTCGAGTTCGACAGCCTGACCGGCCTGTACAACGCCACCTATTACAAGAACCGCCTGCTGTACAACATCGAGCGTACCAAACGCATGGAAGATTACCTCTATGCTGCCATGTGCCTGGAGTTCACCGAGTTCAAGGCATTGGCCGACCGCCACGGGCAAAGTTTCATGGACCAGTTGCTGATCGAAGGCGCCCGCCGGGTGAGCGCCTGCCTGCGCCCTTCCGATACGGTGGCCTATTTCGGCGAGAACCAGTTCTTCATCATCCTGGAGGGCATCAAGCAGGCTGATGGCCCGCTGGTGGTAGCCGAGCGCCTGAAGGAACAGCTAACAGACTTCCCTGGTCTGGGCAAAGGCAAAACGGTGGAAGTGAGCCTGGGTATTGTGCTCGGTAACCCCAAATTCGACCAGGCCGACGAGCTACTCAAGACACTGGTGGCGGCCAAGGATAAGGCCAGGACCAGCGGCGGCCTGCACTACGAAAGCTTCGGCGTGGATTTGAGCAAATCGGAAAATGAGGTTGCGGACAAGGTTGAGGTAGAGAAGGATAAGTAAGACGATTTTCACCGCTGAGTCGCTGGAGAAAATCTTTGATTTTCTCTTAAGAAAACACAATGTGTTTTCCAGAGCCGCAGAGATAAAAATAAAGATGCTGGGTTTTGAAAAGCCCAGCATCTCTTAGTTTAATTACGCATCCAACTCGGCGAAGTATTCCATCAACATGCGGTGGATGAAAATGTAGCCGCCGCCCTTCTTGCGCAGCAGGATGCGCTCGGCGGCATAGTCTAGGAAGCCAACATAATCGCGCGGGATGTAGCCGCCGCGCCAGAGCACATATCGAATGATATGGTGATTCAAAAAAGCATTTCCGCCATAATCCAGACTATACCCCAGCCCAAAAACTAGCCCAAAATATGACCATATACTCAGCCATACAATCAGCTCAAGACTCAATTCATCAATCTTACCTAAACTCAGTCCACCAATAATTCCACTAAACAGCCCCATCATAAATCCAATAATCAGCCCAGTAATCAGCCAGTTTCGTAAAGAATTTACGGTACCCTGGTTTGGGTTTTTCCTGACTTCGATTTGCTCATTACTCAGCCCAAAAAACAGTATGCCATACAATACACCAAACAGCCAAGAACTTAGTCCGGCAAATAGCCCGTTAAACCGCCCAGAACTCAGTCCAACAATCAGCCCAACAATCAGCCCAAAAATCAGCCCAGCAATAATAATCACTAGCAGATTTTTGCGTACCCCCATCCATGAAAACATCAAGCGGTCAACTGGTTGGTGTTTTTTATCCAGCCCACCAAACAGCCCAAAAAACAGCCCAAAAATTAGCCCACCAAACAGCCCGATAATCAGCCCACCAAACAGCCCGAAAATCAGCCCGAAAATCAGCCCTATGATGACTATAAGACCTATACGTGAATATTTATTAGTCTGCTTTTGTTTCCCCGCTGCCAACCAAGTGGGCTGTAGGTTTTCTAGATAGAATTCTGTCTGATTTTGTTGTATGAGTTTGCGCGCAAGCCAGGCGAGGTAATGGAGGGTCTTTGCTTGTGTGTATACACCGGGGTCTGGACGATCAAGCGGGCGGTCAAACATGCGATCTACATATGCTTGAAAAATTTGATCTTTGACATTCTTACTAAAACCTGGTAAATAAATTGGCCTTTTATATGGGTCCAATAAAGGTTCGCCATTTGGAAGAGCAAGCACCATTGTAGAGGGATCAACATTTGAATATGCCAACCCCATGATATTGAGCATCAAGGGACTCTCAGCGAATTCTTGTAGTTCTTGATCGCTTTCTAGAGCTTCAAGCAAGCCGCGCATGTCAGCATCACTTTTGCTTAGATACTCCCTGGCCTTTTCCAAGGATAGTGGTTGCAGTTCGACGGCGGCGCGCAAGTCGAGTCTTTGGGAGAGTTCTTCGTACTCATTGATCCGGCTGCATACCACCAACCCGTTTTGCCCATGGTCGGTTTTATAGGTGTTGATCGCTTCGACGCACGCTTCCCGGCAGTCTGCACGTACTTCATCCAACCCGTCGAGCAACAGGAGCAGCAAATCAGCCGCCACCCACTTCTCCCCTAGCTTGCGATTGACCCCATAGTCGTTGTTGAGTTTTTCGACGATCCAATCGGCTAATGGCCCACGCTTTTCAGCCCAGGATGAGAGGTTGAAAACCACCGGCATGGGGAGCTCGATATCTTTTTCAGCTTCATCGAGTAGGTCACGTGTCAGTTCCAATAGCATGGTGGTCTTGCCAGACCCCGGTTGCCCCAGGATGAGCAAATGTTGGTTGGCTTTTTCGTAAATCTGATACATGCTTGTCGTAGGTGGAAGGTCTTGGCTATCTCCATCGGTAGATCGGAACGTTCGCTGGCGGTCGAGTGCATCCGGCTTGGTCTTCAGCCCCAGTTCGATACGCGCGAAGTGATAGAGCGATTTTTCGTATACGTCTTTGATCCAGTCATTCCTGACGTTGTCAATCAATGTCTGGTGATATCGCTTGTGGGCTGGGGTTTTAAAATCATATTCAATGGGAGGAAATTCGGATTTTCTTTCAACGCGGCGCTCAATGATAAAAGTGACCACTCCCCATAAAAAGGTCAATATGCCTAATGCTACAGTTGCATCTGGTGTAGCGACTATACCCAATACAATTGTGAGTACCAGGGGAATCACAACGACGATGACAAATAAACCTAAACTGATCCATAGAAATTTATGGCGAGAAAACTTCACGATGTCCGTCCTGTTGTCGGTTCGCGTTTTACGTTGCCTCATTATCGCATAAAACCCTAAAAGCTGTCTACTTCACTTCCACCACCAGCATGGTCATGTCATCGTACTGGTCGGCGGAGCCCTGGTAGTCAGCCAGGTGGGAGAAGATGTGGTCGCGCAGCCCGGCGGCGGAGAAGTTGCTGTGGGCGGCCAGCATCGCTTTGAGCTGTTCACGGTCGAAGAGCGTGCCGTCGGGGGCCTGCACGTCGGTCAGGCCGTCAGTGTACAGCACCAGGCGGTCGCCGGGGGTCAGCTCGACCTGCTCCTCGCTCAGGAAGAAATCCTCTTCCGCCATCACCCCCAACACTACACCCTGCCCCCGCAGCAACTGCACGGCACCGTCACGCAGCAGCATCGGCCAGTCGTGCCCGGCGCGCGCGAAGGTCAGGCGGCGGGTGGGCACGTGCACCACCCCGTAGAACACAGAGACAAAAATCTGCTGCTCGCCCAACTGTAATAGCAATTCGTTGACGTTTTCGAGCACGGCACGCGGGGAGCGTTCGCGGCGCGCCTCGGCCAGCAGCAGGCTGCGCGTCATCGTCATGTAGAGCGCGGCAGGCATACCCTTGTCGGACACGTCGGCGATCACCACCCCGAAATGCTCATTATCCAGCGCCACCACATCGTAGAAGTCGCCGCCGACCTGGCGGGCGGGGGCGTTATGGGCTGCGAAAGCGAAGCCGGGAAAATCGGGGAAGACGTGCGGCAGTATGCTTTGCTGCACCTGGCGGGCCAGTTCAAGTTCGCGTTCCAGGCGCTCCTTCTCGATCAACTCGGCCTGGGCCGCTTCCAGCGCTTCGATCTTGGCGCGTAGTTGGACGATCAGCCCGGAGCGTTGAATGGCGACCGCGGCCTGGTTGGCGAAAGTGCGCAGCAAGGCCACATCGCCGGGCTCGAAATAATTCTTGGCCTCGTTGTGCACCAACATCAATCCGACGCGATCTTCCTGCACCATCAGCGGGACGGCGAGTCCGGTGCGCAGGTCGATAGCCTCGTCTTCCTCCACGCCCGGCGGCCAGTAGGGATAGGCGTTCGGCTCAGTGCGCTGCTGCCGGTCGCAGACCACATCGGCGGCCATGCGCTGGCCCAGCAACATGCGCTCCCAGCCGTCCACGCCCAACACCTCGGCTTCGTCGGGTGTGCGCAAGTAATACAGGATCACGCGGTCGGCGCCGCACAACTCGCGCGCCCGGCGACAAACTTTCTCGGCCAGCTCGTTCAGGTTGTTGGAAGTGATCAGCATCTGGCTGATGTCTTCCAACGAGATCAAGGCGTTGGTGCGCTCACGCAGCACCCGGTTGGTGGCTTCCAATTCGAGCAGCTTTTGCTGCAAGGCGCGGTTGGTTTGCGCCAGGGCTTCCTCGCGGGCGGTGAGCAGGTTGTAGGTCTGGTGGAACTGCTCGGTCTCGATGCGCAGCAGATCGTTGAAGGAGATATGTCCGGCTTTTGCCAGTTGCAGCAAGTAGGCTTCCAACGGGTACACGCTGGCCTGCTGGAAAAGGTCGCCCTCCCCGGTATGGAAAATGTCGAAGGCGGTCAGGTTACCCTGATGGCCGGTGTTTTCGCAGGCCGCGCAGCGGCCTTCTTTATAAAATGTGATCGGCTCGGCGGCATGCAGGCTGCGGGATTGCTCGGCCAGGGCCGGGTAGCGGCAGGCCAGTTCGTCGAACAGGCTCTCGCTGGCGGAAAGCGGCTGGCGGCATTCGGGGCACAGTGTGGGCAGGCGCTGCACGCCGAGTACCCAGCGTAATTCGGCCAGCAAATCCATGCTCACACCCCAATAGTTGAGCTGACGGGCAACCTCCGCGCCGCGGAAAATCGTGTCCAATTGTGTGATTACGCGCACGCCGTTCCGCACGGCTTCGAAGACCACCGGAGCGGTTTCCGGCGTGATCTGGTCAACGATCAGCAAATGGGGCCGCCGCCCGGCGGCATCGGTCACGTACTGGTCATATGAGTCGTGCTGCCCGACCAGGGAAAGTTCGATGCGGCGTTTGAACTGGCGCGGGATGCGCACTGCTTCTTTGTCCCTGGCGACGATGATCGCCCCGGCCTTGTCGTTGGCACTGAGGATTTCACCGATCAGGATGCGAAAGATAGCCGTACGGCCGCTGGGGATAAATAAGTCATTGGCCGAAGTGGGGCGCGGGTCCAGTCCGGCGACCAGGGTGACGCCGGGGCCGTCTGCGATGAGTTCTTGGATGTGGGGCGTGATCGTGGGGAGGTGAAAGATGTCTCTGAGTTTTAGCACAAGCGCCTACCCTTTTGACGTGTACGCGGGATGTCTGGATGGTCTTCAATCATCGTCAAGACTTCCATTGCCCAGGTCGGGCAGGGCGGCCTCGATCTCGTCCGGGCTTTGGCCGGATTCCAGGCGGCCAACCACTTCGTCGAAT
>JAFGRA010000133.1 GCA_016935415.1 Anaerolineales bacterium | reverse complement strand
TATCTGTGGGCGGTGTGGCTGTTGGGGGGGCTGGTGGCGCTGTATTGGATCGCGGTGGCAGTGCTGTTCGGCCTGCGCTCCCGCAGTTATATGGCCGGGGCGATTTCGGCTGTGTTGGGTGCGATGATCGTCTTCTTTATTGGCGGCGGGCTGGCGATGGTGCGCAGCAATCGCGCCAAGGTGCCCTGGTATTCCTGGCTGTTTCCCAACACGTATGCCGTCGACCCGGTGCGTGACCTGGTGCTCTTCAACCGTTGGCCGGTTGACTGGACCGAAACCTTGCTGATCTTGATCGGGTTCGCCGGACTTGCGCTGGCGGTGTGTATTCCGTTTGCCGTGCGGCGGCTGCGCTGTCTGGGGTAGGGGTGTTAGAGCCGGTCTAAATCCTCTACGGTGTGTGTGGACTGCACATTGCCGGTGTTGAGCGTACCTTGCGGTTCGAACAACAGCACGTGGACTTCTTCTTCCGCCACCGGTTTGTGTTCTACGCCGCGCGGGATGACCAAAAATTCGCCTGCTTCCAAGACGAGATCTTGATCTCGGAATTGGATGGTGAGCTGCCCCTGGATTACCAGGAACAATTCATCTTCATTGTCGTGGTGGTGCCAGACAAACTCGCCCTTGAGCTTGGCGATCTTGACCAGCTGGCCGTTGAGTTCCCCAACGATCTTCGGCGACCAGTGTTCGGCGAACAGGGCGAGTTTTTCTTTCAGGTTAACCTTTTGCATTTTCACAAACCTCGATTTGTCGAGTTGTTGATAATGTTTACTGGTCCGGTCTGACCTCGAAGATCACGGTCAGGGTAGCCCCGGCGATGTCGATCGTATGGATGGGTACCCAGTTGGCGGGCAGGGTTTGGTCCAGATTGTACTGTGTCCCGGCTACGGCATATTGGAAGGGGTCACCGGCATATTCGTCCAGATTCCTGACGTAAGGAAGCACGAGATCGCTGCGTTGGTAGAGTTCGGCGTGGTGATGGGACCAGACCGGAACGTACACGACTGCGTTTTCAGGCGCAACTTCGTTCAGGTAGTCCATCGCTTCCTGGGTGGAGATGTACCAGAAGTCCAATGGATAGCTGCGGAAGGCGCCATCGACACCTCCTACAAATTCATTGTAGTAGAAGTACTCGTAAGGATGTAGGCGGGGTAGGGAAGAGAGGCCGGGAAGCAGCGCCAATAGTAGGAGGATGACGAATGCGGAGTGGGGAAGATGTTTCTTCAAGAATTCCACGCCGGCGGCTGCAAAGAAGATCAAGGGTGGGGTGATGAAGAGGAATTGCCGAAAAGCATCGTACATGATTGGCGTTTTGAGAACCACGTAGAACATTGGCAGCAAGATCCAGAGCAAAATCAGAACTTGCTTCTTGACCTGTGGGTTGAAATCGCGCTGCTTGAGAATTCGGAAAAGCCACATGCCCAGTCCAAACAAGGCTAATATGACCAGCGGCTCAGTGAACTGCAAAGCCATCAGCTTGGGGAGGTAATGGCGGGGCAGTTCGCTGGCGGGGATGATTTTCCCTTCGAACAATACCGGAACCCCAGCCTGCGTCTTAAAGTTCGACAGCAAGCCCAACCCGCTCGTCAGCATGGAGATCACCCCATAGCGCCAGTAGACCGGCCAGCTCAGGTAGGATGCGATCGCCGTCATTAGGAAATAGAGCGATAGTGGGCGAATAGCTTTTCCTCGGTACTGCCATAACAGGTAGAGCGTAACAATGCCACCGGCTGCCAGGGCGATGGTGCGGGTCGAGATGGCGAGGCCGAATACGATCCCGCCGAGCACCAGGTAAGGGTTGCAGCTGTGTTTGTAAAGCGGGTGGTTCTGCCACAGGTCGGGTTCTCGGATGAAAGCCCGCAGCACCAGCAGCAGGAGCGCCAGGCCGATGATGACCAACAGCACCGTGTGCAAAATACCGTAATAGGTGATCGCTTTGTTGGCGTAAGCGTCCGCCGGAGTGGCCGCGATGTTTTGGGCCAAGGTTCGCAGGGCGCGGCCCGGTAAGGAATTGGGTACTTCGTAGGCTGTGACAACGATCCGGGAGAGTAAGCCCGCAATCGGGCGTTTGAAAATCAGTGCCGCGGCCCCGGCCAGCAGCAGGGAGAGAATCCCTCTTTGTTCACGTTTGCCCCACACCCGCCACAATCTCACCGCGTCTTCCCTTAGCGAATGGAAGGAATAGGAGGTATCGAGGGCGGGCTGCCAGGTCTTGTGCTGGTCGATGTAGAAGCCAAGCGTGATCGTGATTACGAAAATCGAGAGCAGGGGCGTATCTTTGGGATTGATGAAGGCGTGCCCAAAGTAGAGCGGCTGGGTGAGATAGAGCACGCTGGCCCACACCGCCGTCCAGGGGGAAACGAAGAGCTTCAGTAAGTAGAAAATAGCGACGAAGCTGGTCAGGAAGAGACTGAAGTCTAAGTAATGCCAGACCGAGTTCCGCACCAGCCCCAAGCGCGGCGCAACCAGGTCATTGACAAACACACCCAGCATGGAGACTACGGTGCCGTAATACTTGTTGCGGCCAATATCATCGTAATCCTCGATCTGGTATTGGTTATCAACACCATAGGCCGAAAGCGCGATCGAGGCGCGCTCGCGTTCTCTGTCCTCATCGGTCGAGAAGCCGTAATCTTGCATAATAAATAGGCCTACGACCAATAGACCGCAGAATAAGAACCAAATGAGGGGGTCAGGTATTTTTGCTAGTCGGCGCATAGGTATGCTATTTCCCAAATCAGAGTTCAAAAGCTATTGTCAACGCATTATAAACCGCTTTCAACATAGCGTGTAATTGGGCATACGGGCGGTTTGTGGAGGGGGTTCCCATAAGTGAATTGGCTTACTGGTTAACGAAAAGGGGCGGGTGCGAATTTGATCAGGAACACAAAACCCGCGCACCCGCCCCGGGAGGAGATGGAGAAAAAGATCGATGCAGCTCCCATGTTGCACCAATCTATGCTCCCAAAGGGAAAGCCAAAAGCAGGGTGCTTTTGGCCGGTTAGTAATTGAATGGAAAGAACAAATGTGAGCTTTCTCACATAACCCCACCATTATACCCGAAGAATGCCCGATTGTTTATACATTTTTGAAAGAGCGGCAAATGGATTTGCCGATAAGTAAAATATAATGACTTTAAAGTAATTCAGCAAAATATATTGCATTACATAGTGTTTTGTTTTTCCATTTAATTCTGGAGACCTTCACAATTTACGGGCTTCATCGCATAATAAGGAACTGACCGTTTCGAGTTATGTTTTGAAATGGTGATAAACGGTCAGTTCCTCGCATAACGCTGTATGGAAAGGAGCACGCATGAAAGCAGCTCAGATTACCAAACCGGATGCGGCCTGTGTCGTTGCGGTCGATATCCCCGATCCTGACCCCGGTCAGGTCTTGATCAAAGTCGCCGCGGCGGGTATTTGTGGCACCGACATTCACATCTATCACGGCGAGTATGAAGCCACTTACCCCATCACGCCTGGCCATGAGTTCAGCGGCACGGTCGAAGCGGTAGGCGCGGGCGTAACGCGCTTCCAAGCCGGAGATCGGGTGACCGCTGACCCCAACATCCCCTGCTACCGCTGCCTGCCCTGCCAGCGCAACGAGTTCAACCAGTGCGAAAGCCTTTCGGCGATTGGCGTAACCCAGGATGGCGCCTTTGCTGAATACGTGCTGGCCCCGGAAGGCAATGTGTTCGCCATCGGCGACCTGGATTTCTCCGCTGCCGCGCTGGTCGAGCCGTTGGCCTGTGTCGTGTGGGGATTGAAGCGCGTCCAAATCCAACCGGCCGACAGCGTGCTGGTCCTGGGGGCCGGGCCGATGGGCTGCCTGATGCTCCAGGCGGTCAGGCACAGCGGCGCGGCCCGGGTGGTGGTCAGCGACGTCAACCCGCAACGTCTGACGTTGGCCGAGCAGCTTGGCGCGATTCCCGTCGTCGCCGGTGATAACCAGGCCGCAGCACTGCGCGCCCTTGCCCCAGATGGCTTCCACGTGGTGGCCGATGCCACCGGTATTCCCAGGGTGCTGCAAAGCGCCTTCGACTACGTGCGCCCGCGCGGTAAGGTATGGGTGTTCGGCGTCTGCCCGGCTGGGGAACGGGCAGAGTTCATTCCCTACGACGTGTTCCGCAAGGACTTGAGCATCATCGGCAGTTTCGCGCTCAACCGCACGTTCCCGGAAGCGATTGCCCTGATCCAGAGTGGGGCAGTGCAGGTCGAGCCGTTGATCTCTCACCGTCTGCCGGTCGAGGATTTCGAGCAAGGATTGGCGCTGGCCGAGACCGCCCCCGACCGCATGAAAGTGCAGTTTGTGTTTTAGGCGCTTGGGTGCTGAGGGAGCAGTAATCAGGCACCGAGGTGCAAGCTTCGTTACTCGCGTGGGAAGCATTGTTGGCGCTATTGGCAAACAATCCATGAATTAGGGAAAGGGGTAGGAACCATGATAAGAAGAACGCGCTTTTATACTGCAATGCTCGCAGGCTTGGTTTTGGTATTGGCCGCGGGTGGCTGTGGAACGGCGGATGAAACACAAATTACTGCCACCCATGCGCCTTTGAATACTGCCACAAGTACACCCATTTCCACCGGGACAACAACACTTACGCCAACGCTCACTTCGTCGCCAACAGCCACAGCCACGTTTACACCGACACTAGTGCCCGAACCAATATCGCTTGGCTGGATCGCGTTTGCAGATGGAGATAGCATTGATATTATTCAAACCGATGGCAAAGGGCGAAGATCTATTGTCGATAGTGTGGCTGACTTTGAAAACCTGGCTTGGTCTCCAGTTGGTAATTGGATTGCATATTCAGATGCTGGTCAAATATATATTGTTCACCCGGATGGTAGTGGCCTGCGACGGTTAACCTATTCGCAAGGACACATAAATTCTTTTTCCTGGTCTCCCGATGGACAAGCAATCGTTTTCTCACAGTTGACCGTAATAGGAGAAGACTCCGAGGTGAATTTATTTGTTTACGAGCTGGATATACCCAATATTCGGCAGCTTACGAACACGCTAAAAATAAGTGAGTTTACTCCAGCATATTCACCAAGCGGCGATACGATTGCTTTCATATCATTTGGTGAGAAAAACTGGCCGAACACTTCCGTGTTGTCGATAATTGCTCCCGATGGTACCAATACCAGACACCTTTTTGACCCGCCAATGGATGTAAATTCTTTTTCCTGGTCTCCTGACGGGAATCAAATTGTTATAAGCTCTAATGGTGAAATCCAACACCAATCTCCATACAACGATTTATATATCTTCAACTTACAATGGGGCGAGTTCCAACACCTTATCGATGATTCCGAAAATGTTGACACGCATCCTGCCTGGTCCCCCGATGGAGAATGGGTTGTTTTCACCAGGGCTTCGTGTAACTATCCTGCAGCTCCTGGTTTCAAAGATATTTATGTGATTCATGTAAGTGACGGCGAAATTCGAAGAATCTCAAACACACATAAAACGCTTCACCCGACCTGGTCTCCATGGGAAAGTTTGCAAGCCGGAGAAACGTTTACGCTGACATCATTAGGGGCGAATCTCAAATTGCGTTCAGAACCTACGCTTTCAGGAACTGTGTTGGATTTGCTTGAGGAAGGTGAGAGAATTTTAGTCATTGAAGGCCCGGTGGAGGCAGATGAGTATCTATGGTATCTTGTGCGAGTAGAAGAAAATGGTGATGAGGGCTGGGTTGCGGATAATCCGGGGTGGTTCTCTATAAATGAATGAACGAGAGTCAGATAAGGTATTGTCTTCGAAATGATCGGGTGATAGAAATTCAAGGTTCACTCGGTTTCTCAGTTTTTTGTGAGAGAGGTTTCAACCATGATAAAAAGCTTGCGCATTTTCGTTGTCATACTCACATGCTTGTTTTTAGTAATAGCTGTGGGAGGATGTGGAACGGCGGAGGAAACTCAAATTATTGCTACTCAAATGCCTTCGACAACTTCTACAATTACAACCGCTCCTACCGAAACGGCAACACTTACGCCAACGCTCACTCTGTGGCCTACGGCCACGATCACGCTAACACCGACGATCACGCCGCCACCACCGGCAGGCTACACTGGCCCCTTGCCCGAAGGTGTGGTTGCTCGATTGGGTAAAGGGAGATTTACGTCTCTGGCGGCGTCTCCCGATGGCTCTCTGCTGGCGATAGCAAGTTCTGTGGGGGTATATGTTTTCGATGCTCAGACTCTGGTGGAGAACCATTTTTTGGCGACTGACTATCCCGTGACCGATGTCGCCTGGTCCAACGATGGAAGTTTGCTGGCAGTTGGGTCGCCGGTTTTCGATCAGGTTACGCTCTGGGATTCCTTTAACGGGGTCCAAGTTCAAAGTCTGCCGATTGGCCCGGTCACGGCACTGGATTGGTCGCCGGGCGGTCAATTCCTGGTCACGGGTAATGAAGATAATGTAGTAAGTACTTGGCAGGTCGATTCTGGGGAATTGATAGAATCGTTTTTTGGTCATAAGCCGGTTAATGAGTGGGCGACAGGGATAACGTCAGTTGATTGGTTTGCAAGCGATAAAATTTTTAGCACAGGTATAGATGGTCGTCGGATTGTGTGGGATGCTCAAACAGGTGAGATGTCTTCAACTATTGACATACCTGCTTCAGCAGACTTTTATAAATTTTCGATTTCACCTGATGGACGCTTTTTAGCGGGGTTTGGACAATTTAAAGCAGCTTTATGGAGCATGGAAACAGGAGCGGTTATAAAAGAACTTGAGGATCAGCATGTCAGAATATCACAAAGCGTTGCTTGGTCATCCGGTGGAACCAAGCTGGCAGTTGGTGCGCAGGACAATTCGCTTTTTATTTGGGATATCCATGAAGATCAATTGACCAAAGTGTTTCAAGCACATGAATATGGTATTAACAGTGTGGCTTGGTTGGATAATGATACTAGGTTAGCCGGTATAGGGAGTAACCTGTTGGTGGTCTGGGATGTGGCTGCCGGTAAAGAGATGTATACACTCAGGGGGTCGGGTTCTGTGGAGCAAATTGCCTGGTCGCCCGATGGACAAACTCTGGCAGGCCTGCATGATGGTACGATCGTATTTTGGAATGTTGAGAGTCGCCATCCGCGGTTTAGTGTTGATATCTTGAAACCAATATACCCAAACCCGGCCTATGGTTGGATCACGCGCATTGGTTACAGCCCGGATGGAAACATTTTTGCAATCGTGTATGGTGATGATGGTTCGATTGTCCGGTTTTTGGATGCTCATACAGGGAAGAAGTTTGCCTTTACACTTGACGATTATCCGGTAGATTTCTCTTGGTCGCCCGATCAGGCAATCATTGCAGTCACATCACGTTCGGCTGGGCCGGCAATCGAGTTCTGGGATGTTATTGCGGAACGAGAAATAAACGCGATTGGCGAAGGAAGCCGTTCGATTATTGCGTGGTCTCCCGATGGAAGTAAAATTGCATCTTCGAGTGGCAGTTCTTTGGAAGTTATCAACCTCTCTTCAAAGGAGGTCATTGCTACCCTGCCCAAAGAATATCAATTAGGTGATTGCTATTTCGTCAATCAGGCGCATTGCTTTTCCTGGTCTCCGAACAACACGAAGCTTGTGTTGGGGACACATGATGGGCAAGTGTTGATCTGGGATATTGCTGCAAATAATGTTGATGTATTGGGAGAAGGAAGGGGGAATGTTTTGTATGTTGATTGGTCTTCGGATGGGGGACTAATCGCGGCTGCCTGGAGCTACAGCGGCCTAATAAGTGGTCCTACCAGGGACGGAGATGAATATAAAAGCCAACTGGTTTTGTTTGATGCAGAAACGGGAGAGCGGGTTTTATCTCGGGAAACACTCAGTCCGATCAACGATCTGGCGTTCAGCCCTGACAGCAGTCTGTTAGCATTGGCGACCGCCGACGGCACGATCTGGTTGATGGAACCATAATGCTATAATTCCCACATTGCCGAATTCAGTTTGAGGAGAAAGCGCATGTCAGCAGCTTATCACCCCTCCCAGAAAATCTATTTTGGCGCGGCCTACTACCCCGAACACTGGCCTGAGGATCGCTGGCCGGAAGATATCCGCCTGATGCAGGAAGCCGGGATGACGGTCTCGCGGCTGGCTGAATTTGCATGGTCGACGATGGAACCGGCCGCAGGTGAGTTCGATTTCGACTGGCTGGAAAAAGTGATCGAGATGCTGGCCGAAGCGGGCATGGAAACCGTGTTGGGTACGCCCACCGCCGCCCCACCCGCCTGGCTGGTGACTGCGCACCCCGGCGTGCTGGCGGTGGATGAGTCCGGCCGCAAGGTGCAGTTCGGCAACCGCTGCCATTACTGCGTCAACTCGGTCGAGTTCCATAAGGCCAGCGCACGCATCGTGCGCGCCATGGCCGAACGCTTCGGCGACAACCCGCACGTGATCGGCTGGCAGTTGGATAACGAGTACAACCGGGTGTGTTACTGCGAGCACTGCCAGAAACGCTTCCAGGAATTCCTCATAGACACTTACGGCACACTGGATGCCCTCAACCAGTATTGGTCGACGGCTTATTGGAGCCAGACCTATTCCGCCTGGGAGCAAATCCCGATCCCAATTGGCTACCACAACCCCGGCCTGCTGCTGGCTTTCAAACGCTTCATCACTGCCAGCTATCGCGCTTTCCAGCAGATGCAGATCGACGTACTGCGTGAGTATATCCCGGAAGAGACCTGGATCACGCACAATTTCATGAAGTGGTATGACCTGTACGACCATTACGAAATGAGCGCCGACCTCGACCTGGCATCCTGGGACTGGTACGTGGGCACCGGCTACACCGATTATCGCAGTTCCGGCGCGGCCCATGACCTGGTGCGCGGTTTCAAGCGCCAGAACTTCTGGCTGATGGAGACCCAACCGGCACACGTCAACTGGACGCCGCTCAACAACGTGCTCTACAAAGGTGAGGGGCGCGCCAACGCCTGGCATGCCATCGGGCATGGAGCCGACGCGGTCTTGTATTGGCAGTGGCGCTCGGCCTACGGCGGCCAGGAGCAGTACCATGGCGCGCTGGTCGACCAATCCGGGCAGCCGCGCCCGTTCTACAGCGAGGCCCAGATGTTGGGCCGTGACCTGGAAAAGGTTTCCGACCTGCTGGCCGGTTCGACGGTGAAGGCCCCGGTGGCGATCCTGTTCGATTACGAAAGCAAGTGGGCGTTCGAGTGGCAGCGCCACCACCAGGACTTCGATTACATCGAGCACCTGCTCAATTATTACCGCCCCTTCGCACGCCGCAATATTCCGGTGGATATCATCCCGGCGGACGCGTCCCTGGATGGCTACAAGCTGGTGATCGCCCCGGCGCTGAACATCCTCACCCCGGAACGCGTTGAAAAACTGGCTGATTACGTAGAGCACAACGGTAAACTGGTGCTGACCGTGCGCACGGGCATGAAGGATGAATACAATGCTTTATTGCCCAACCGCCAACCCGGCCCGTTGGCCGAGATCGCCGGGGTGGAAGTCGAGGATTATTACGCCCTGACTGACCCGGTCCTGCTGGCCGGGCAGCGTTTCCAGGGCAACGCCCATATCTGGGCGGAGCGTTTGCGCATCTTGGATGAAAGCAGCGTCAATGTGATGGCGAGCTATGGCGCGGCGAACGGCTGGCTGGATGGTGCTCCGGCGGTGACGGTGCGCTACACCGGGCGGGGATTTGTGTACTACTTCGGCGCGTACCTGGAAGACAATATCCAGGACAACACCCTGGGCTATATCGCCAATTTTGCCGGAATCCGCCCGGTGTTGGAAGTGCCGGAAGGCGTGGAGGTATGCCGCCGCATCACGCCAGCCGGGACGGATGTCTATATTGTCATCAATCACACCCGCGGCGAACGGGTTGTTGAACTGCCCTGGTCCGCCCAGGAACACCTGAGCGGACTGGTGCTGGAAGAAGGCATCAAGCTTAGGGGGTATAGCGTGGCGGTTTTGACCAAGACTAAACAAGAAGAGATATAAACGTTATGAGTGAAATGATCGAAACCATCCCCGCTTCCGAATCCCCCTACGCCGCCCCAACCATCGACCCCGAGCGCCAGGAAAAGGCTAAGGCGTACGCCCGTATCCGACGGCGGCTGTGGTTGGTGGGCGTGGCCTGGAGTGGAATCTACGCCTTCGTGTGGCTGTTCAGCGGCTGGACGCTCGACCTGAAGCAGTTCCTGATGGGCTACACCACCAACGTGTGGCTGCTGGTGCCGCTGTTTGTGTTCGGCTATGCTTTGCCTGATGCCATCCTTTCGCTGCCGCTGTCTTATTATCGCGGCTTCGTACTACCGCACAAATACGAAATGTCCACGCAGTCCCTCAAGGATTGGATCGTCGACCAGATCAAAGGCGCGTTAGTGGGCGCTCCGCTTGGCTTGCTCTTCCTGGAAGCGTTGTATTGGGTGCTGCGCGCCTACCCGCAGAACTGGTGGCTGCTTTTCACCGGTTTCATGCTGGTGTTCAGCGTACTGCTCACCAACCTGGCCCCCATCCTGATCGCTCCATTGTTCAATAAATACATCCCGTTGGGCGAAGAGCACGCCGACCTGGAAGCGCGCCTGCTCAAGCTGGCGGAGCAAGCTCACACCAGGGTACGCGGCGTGTTCAAATTCGACATGAGCCGCCGCACCAGGGCCGCCAACGCCGCCCTGACCGGGATTGGCAACAGCCACCGCATCATCCTGGGGGATACCTTGATCGATGAATTCTCAGCCGAGGAAGTGGAGACCATCCTGGCGCACGAACTGGCGCATCAGGTGCACAAGGATATCCCGGTTGGGATTGCGATCAGCAGCGTGGCTACCTTGCTGGGCTTTTACCTCGCCAACCTGGCGATGGGGTGGGGCGTTGCTATCTTCGGTTTCGAGAGTGTAGCCGATGTGGCCGCTTTCCCGCTGCTGATGATTATCCTGGGATTGTATAACTTGGTGACTATGCCACTGGAAAACGCCTATTCGCGCTGGCGGGAACGCCGTGCCGACCAATATGCTTTGGAAGCTACCGGCAATGGAATTGCTTACGCCTCGGCGCTCACCCGGCTGGCAAACCAGAACCTGGGCGAGGTCGAACCGGAGCGTTGGGTTGTCTGGCTGTTGCATTCGCACCCGCCGCTGGGCGAACGCATCAAGATGGCGGAGGATTTCGGGAAGGTTGATTAATAGCTGGATAGATATAGAAAACTCCCCTGACTCATCTATCAAGGGAGTGATTGGATACCCTAAAATTCCTCTCGAAGCAAATCTGCTCTTGAGAGGCCGGGAAAATCAATTGTGTAGTGGGGGAGACCCTATTGCTCGACGCTCTGCCGGGCGCGTTTCTTGTTGTAGCGGTAGGTGATTCGACCGCGGCTCAAGTCGTAGGGCGACATTTCAAGGGTGACGCGGTCTCCAAGCAGAATGCGGATGTAGTACTTGCGCATTTTGCCGGACAGGTAAGCGAGCACTTCGTGGCCGTTATCCAGTTCGACTTTGAACTGCGTGCCGGGGAGTGCCTCGATGACCGTGCCTTCAACCTTGATCTTATCTTGCTCTTTTGCCATAAACGTTACGTCCTCCAGACGAATAAAAAAACTCGGGCGACATTGCGAGCGCGTCCGAGTTCAAGAACACTGGCGTGTATCAGCACACTTATGATCGAGGAATTGGCGTTTTCCTTTTTAACATAGTTAGCACCAAGTCTCGGGCAAGCCCGCAATTGCCATGATTATACCCAGGGGATAGCTTTATGTCAAATGAAAAGACGCTTTATTAATTTTTACATTAGGACTTACGCAGAGAGCATTGAATAAGTCGGGGTTTTCAACTGTTGACGCATGTAATCCTCTAACAATCCAGCCTTGAG
>JAFGRA010000132.1 GCA_016935415.1 Anaerolineales bacterium | reverse complement strand
GACAGCCACCCTTACCCCCAAACCCACGGAGACTTCCACACCAACCGTAACCGCAACACCGCTGCCCGATTTGAACGCGGTGACGATCTACAGCGTGGCCGACCTGGGCAGCGGGCGCATGTTGGTCACACTGGCAGGGTTGCCGGAGGGGTTGAATCTGGATGGCCTGGAAGTTGTGGTGAATGACATAGCGTATTCCTGCGGGCAGCAAGCCCCCTACCCAGACCGCCTGTATTGTGTGGGGCAATCCTTTACGCCTGGGACCACGATACAGGTAGAAGTCCGATTTGACAAAGTAGTAGCTTGGCGAGGTGAGATCGTGGTGCCTGCCCCGCAGCCGACAGCGACGCCGACGCGAGAAAAGGGAAAGAATGGTGAGGGCAATTCTGACAGTAGTGAGGAAAGTGGTAGTGGCAGTGACGGAGATGTTCCACCACCACCTCCCCCCCCGTCACCGGGCCCTAATACTTGAATAATTTACACTTGAGAAGAGCCATGAATTATTTTCCTCCACGTTCCTCTGCGTACTCTGCGGTAAATGTTAAATGAAAAGCTCCTGGAAATTCCCAGGAGCTTGATTTTTCTTTCCTTATTAGTTTACGCCCGCACGGTATTGTCCCCCACGACCACCCATTTATAAGTGGTCAACTCCTTGAGCGCCATTGGGCCGCGGGCGTGCAGGCGCTGGGTGGAAACGGCCACTTCGGCCCCCAGGCCGAACTGTGCCCCATCGGTGAAACGCGTGCTGGCGTTGACGTACACGGCGGCCGAGTCGACCTCGGCCACGAAGCGTTGGGCATTTTCGTCGGTCTGGGTCAGGATGCCGTCAGAGTGCCCCGTGCCGTTCTCGACGATGTGATCGATGGCCGTGTCCAGGTCGTCGACGACCTTCAACCCCAGGATCAACGCGAGCCATTCGGTGGTGAAATCATCCGGCCCGGCGGGCTGCACCAACGCCGCCTCCGGCTCTTTGAGGGCGGCCAGGGCGCGCGGCTCGGCCCGGAAGGTCACGCCATCCTGCGCCAGGCGTTCAACCACGCGCGGTAGGAATGCTTCGGCTACAGCTTTATTGACCAACAGCGTATCTAAGGCATTGCACACCGAAGGGCGCTGCACCTTGGCGTTCTGGATCACAGGCAGGGCGGCGTTCAGGTCGGCGCCGGCGTCCACGTACAGGTGGCACACGCCGATGCCCCCGGTGATCACCGGGATGGTGCTGTTCTCGCGGCAGAACTTGTGCAATCCCGCCCCACCGCGCGGGATGAGCATATCGATCCATTCGTACATCTTGAGCAGTTCACCCACCAGCGCCCGGTCGGGGCTGTCGATGAACTGCACCGCACCCGGCGGCAGGCCGCATTCCTCCAGGGCTTGCTTGATGAGCGCCACCAGGGCGCGGTTGGAGTGGATGGTTTCCTTGCCGCCGCGCAGCATCACAGCATTGCCGGTTTTGAGTGCCAATCCGGCGATGTCGATGGTCACGTTGGGGCGCGCTTCGTAGATCACGGCGATCACGCCCAGCGGGACGCGCTGCTTGTGGATCTTCAACCCGTTGGGGCGCGTGGTCTCCTCAAAAACCTCGCCAACCGGGTCGGGCAGACCGACCACATTGCGCAAATCCCCGGCAATCCCGGACAGGCGTTTGGGAGTCAGCGCCAGGCGGTCGAGCAGGGCTTCGCTCAGCCCGGCGGTGCGGCCTTCGGCCAGATCGGTTTCGTTGGCTGCCAGGATTGGTTCCTGGTTGGCCTCCAGCAGGTCGGCCAGCTTTAACAGAGCGGCGTTCTTCTGGTCTTCCGTGGCGCGCGCCAACTGGCGGGCGGCCTTGCGGGCTTCTTTTGCCATCTCGATTAACATAACTCTTCTCCTTCCAAAAGGCACCCGGTCACCCGATAATTAGTAATCAGGAAAAGTGTTCTTGTGAAAACCTCCTGGGTGCCTCGTTACTCTCTTTACAAAAGGATCAAATCATCCCGATGAATGACTTCGTCTCCGTAAGTATAGCCCAGGATGCTCTCGATCTCTGTAGATTGCTGGCCGCACAGACGCGTCAGGTCTTTGGCGGCATAGTTGACTACGCCGCGGGCGATCTCCTTGCCGTCCGGGGCGAGCACGCGCACGGTTTCGCCGCGCTCGAAGCGGCCTTCGACGCCGACCATGCCGACCGGCAGCAGGCTGCTTTCGCCGTTTTGCAGGGCCAGCACCGCGCCGGGGTCGACGCGCAGGGTTCCGGCAGGCTTTGGCCCGGCCAGGATGTAACGTTTGCGGCTTTCCATGTGCGAGAGCAGCGCCGTAAAGCGCGTCCCAATCGCTTCCCCGGCCACGATGCGGGTGATGATGTCCGGCAGCGTGCCCTGGGCGATCACCACGGTGGTGCCGGAGCGGCGCGCCAGGTCGGCGGCCTGCAATTTGGTGAACATGCCGCCCGTCCCCAGCCCGTTGCCGGTGCCGCCCGCCGCCTGCCACAGTGCTTCTGGGATTTCCGGTTCGCTGACTTCGGTCACCAGTTGGGCATCGGGGTCTTGTTCGGGGTTAGCGGTATACAGGCCCTGTTGGTCGGTGAGCAGGATCAGCAAGTTGGCCTCGATCAGATTGGCGAGCATGGCCGAGAGGTTGTCGTTGTCACCGACGCGGATTTCTTCGGTGGCGACGGTGTCGTTCTCGTTGATGATCGGGATCACACCCTGAGCCAGCAGCGCTTCCAACGTGTTGCGGGCGTTGAGATAGCGGCGGCGGTTGGACAGGTCGGAGCGGGTGAGCAGCACCTGGGCCACGGTTTCGCCGTACAGGTCGAAGAGTTGGTGGTAGATCGCCATCAGGCGCGGCTGCCCAACGGCGGCCAGCATTTGCTTGGCGGGGATGAACTTGGGCAGTTCGGGGAAGTCTAGCGTTTCGCGCCCGGCGGCCATCGCCCCCGAAGAGGCCAGCACGAACTGGCTGCCGGTAGCGTGCAATTGGGCCATCTGGCGCACCAGGTCGACCATGTGCGGCATAGAAAGTTTGCTGCCTCCGGCAGTGAGCGTGGATGTACCCAGTTTAACGACGATTCTTTGCACTGTCATAGTTTTTATAGGAATTTGTTTACCACAAAGACACGAAGCCACAAAGTTTTTCTTGGTGTCTTTGTGACTTTGTGGTTATAAGTCGAATTAAAATAATTGCTCAATGATACTATAAAAACAACCTCCCGCAGGGGAGGCTGTTCATTTTTATGGCTTTGCCGGGCCGCAGGGGCCGTCGTAATTGCCGGGTGGCTCTCCGGGCGAGATTTGCGGTACGGGGATGGTGTCATCTGTGGGGGCGGTATAGGAGGCCAGGATAGCCTGGATGATGGGGGTGTCGAGGCGGTCGTTCGGGTATACGCTCACCAACAACAGTTTATCCGACTCCATGCGGAAGACGATGGCCGTGAACGATTCGGGGTCGCCGCGCATGGTGCTGACGGTGACGATTTTTAGGGCGGGCGTTTCACCGATGGTGATCTCCTCGGTAGACTCGATATATTGATTCTCATTGACCAGGAAGGCTTCTAGCGCATCGGCGGTGGATTGTGCCGGGGGCACACCTTCAAAGACCACCCAATCGATCTTCATGGCCCCATTCGGCCATTCCCAATAGCCCTTTTGCGAGTTCGCCATGAAGTAGGCTTCGGTGTAGCTGTGCATGGTCATCGCCGCGTTATAGCCATCCAGCGGCGACGGGTTGATCGTCCAATAGCAGGGGATTGCCATGCCGTAGTTGTAGCGCACATCTCGGTAGGTCATCCACGGGTAGGGCCAGTCGGGGACCGGGGAGGGCGCGGCCGGGTCGGAAACCGCGGCGCTGTCCGGTAGGGGCGTAGCGGTAGGCGCGGGAAGCGGGGTTGGGGTAACCAGTATGTTCGGGCTTGCCGGGGTGGCTGAAGGTTCCAGCCCGATTTCAATACTGCCGCAGCCTGACGATACGCTGGCTAACAGCAGGAAGAGTACCAGTAAACGCATTCCGATTGTGTGGGTTTGCATACAAACCTCCAAAACTATCGCTAAGATAGTTGGATTGTAGCGCATCCCTGTGACGGCGTTGTCTGATTCGTGTATCAAAGGCGACAAAGCTTGTCACAAAATTGCAACATACAGGGGGAGATTGGTTGTCACCTACCTGAGATGCAGCCCAGAGATAAAGAGGAATTGCCATGAGTGTATTGTGTTGCTGCTAATCTGGAATTCCCCAGACTAAAAACTGTTTTGGTTCGGACATGATATATATGCGTTTCCCATCAGGACTGATAAGAATATTTCCTATTCCCCCTGTTGGCTTAAATAACCGCAAAATCACACCACTATTGGCATCTCGAATGGCGATACTATCTCCGGTTTCTTCTGTAACCAAAATGGGGGCCGCTAAGCTATATCTCACTATCCCTGGGCTGATGTTGAGGCCTTCATCCCTTACCTTTCGATACTTCCATGTTTCTAGGTCGATAAATCCTAAAGCAAGTGAGTCTTCGAAGGCCTGCTCCTGAATCACGGCTACTTCATTTCCGGCTGGATTGATCTCTCCCCAATAGAATCTAGGATAATACGCTTGCAGAGTTTTTACTATTTCCTGTTTTTGGAAATCCCAAACCAGCAGATCGGCGCGCAGTACGTTTTCTCCTTGCCCAACCAGCACGATCCATTTATCGTCAGGGGTGAAGAATACATTTCCTGCGTATCGTTGATATCCTACCTGCCTTTGATTGATTTCTTGCGTTTTCAAATCATAAACGACGAAGGCAGAGGAGGGGCATTCCCAGGATATACAGGCGCTGATGACCAGGTATTGATTCTTTGATGAAAAATCGCCGTAAGCTCTTCTTGCACTAAAAGCCGTATAGGAAATATAGGAGTCTGGAAAATCCAGTTCAGCGACAAGCTCGAAATTATCCAACTGCCATAGGTATACTTTATCCTGGCTCGAACTAACGGCAGCTAACAAATTGCCATCTTTACTCACAATTATCATATCGATTGGCGCGTTTCCGTGTTCCAGGCGGGCCAGTTGTTCGGAAGTGTCAATATCGGTGATCGAGATGATGCTTTCTTCAACCCGATCCGCCAGCCATGTTCCATCCTGGTGGAAGATCAATTCGGGAATCTTGCTCTTGAAACTGATCTGTGCAAGCTCCTCAACTTGATTTACATTGTCTGCCGTTATCACTTGGGAAGGAACATCTGTTTCTGTCGGAGTGAAAGTCGCGGTATGGGTGGGGATTGATGTATCGGTCGGGATTGGGGTTTCGGATGGCGCGGGAGTCACACTTGGCGGTGGGGTGTCTGTTGTCGAACAGCTTGTGAATAGTGGGAAAAGGCATAATAGGAAAACTATTGCTGCCAAGGGATTTTTCGAAATTCGAGTTGGTAGGTTTATCATCATTTCCACTCCACGATAACCGTATTCCGATTTTACCAAAAAGAGTCAGCGATTCAGCCTGGATACCTTTAACAACCCGCCTGATGACTATCCCCAATAATACGTGTGAAGTTTAGCAATAAAAATCTCCTGCAAGTGCGAGTGCTTGCAGGAGATTTCTTTTTCTCAAAGATTTACAGTAATCCTAAAGCTTCAGCCAGGAGGTCGCCCCACCAGAACCAACCGCTTACGCCCACCACGCAGCAGCAGAACAGCAGCAGCACGATCACCACGCCGATGATGATCAGCGTGCGGCGGCTCATCCCGCCTTCTTCCTCATCATAATCGTAGTCGTCGTCGTACTCTACGAACTGGTCGTCTTGCTGGTCTTCGTAATCATCTTCTTGTCCATAGAAAGGGTCTGCCATATTCGTCTCCTTGGTTCGCCGCTAAAAGCCTAGTAGTGGGGCGATGAAATAGCTGTAATCGTTCCAGAAGGGAACTGTGCAAAGCGGGATGCTTACACCCAGGATCAATAATACCGCCACCACACAGGCGCTTATGACAACCAGGGCGAGGTGCGCGTAACCCAGCACCAGGCCGATGGTTGCCATGCCGTCTCCGCTAATGCGCCCCATGCTGTTGCGGATGTCTTTTTTCGCCATGTGTCCGGCGATCACTGCCACAATCGCACCCAGCACTGGCACGATGAACCAGCTGGCGATTCCGGCGATCAGGCTGATCAGCGCAGTGGCACTGCTTTGCGTTGGTGCAGGGGGATATTGTTGTTGGTAACCCATGATAACTCCTCACAAGGTAAGATGGATTGCAAGATGCGTAATTAAACTTGCTGGCGTTCGCGGCGGCGTTCTGCCCGCCGGTAGAGCCAGTAGACGAACAAGGAGGTCAGCACGATGGCCAGCACGGCCACAAGCACCGGGATGACCACCGCCAGGATCGAAAGCACGGTAGAGATCACATCCTCCAAGATGCTCACCGGCACATTGCCCGCCCCGCCGGTAGTGGCAGTGATGGCCGGGCGCACGGCGGCCGCCTTGACGGCGTGTACCCCTCCGGCAACCAGCAGACCGGCAGCCAGCGAGAGCACCGGGTGTACCTCGGTGAGTACGTCGGCGCTGGCGGCGAAGGCAATCGCCCCGGCCACCGGGCGCACAACGGTCTGGATGATGTCGTTGATGTGGTTGACCGCCGGGACTTTGTCAGCGAAGAACTCGACCGCCGAAAGCACGATCAGCAGGCCGATGATCCACCAACTGGTCATCACATCCCATGGTTCGGCCAGATGTAATAAATTGGGGAAGAACTTTGCGATCAGCGCGATGACCATTAATGGGATGTAAGCGTTCAAACCGGCGCTGGCCGAAAGTCCAAAAGCAGAAAGAATATCCATATTGCTTTCCTTCTCCGGGTAAATGCCCTTGTCAGTAATATGCTTTTACAAAATCGTTTGGGCATTTACTTAAACACGAATAACTGCTTGTATTATATCTGAAACCCGGCCTGCTAATATATGAAATCAATCAAAGTTTCGTAATTTGAATATCCCCGTTTGCGCAATCGATCAGCCTAAAAAGATGTGAAAACCTTCCCAGGTACCGGTGAGCAGGTAGCGCCCCAGGTCGATCAGGCCGATTTGCATCAACCCGATCAGCAGACCGCCCAGTAGCGGCCAGACCAATTGGGTTGGTTTTTCCAGAGTGTTTTCGACTCGAAAGATGAACATCCATAACATGCCGTACACGATGGTGAGGATCAACAGCACAGTTCCCGCACTGAGCAGCGCCAATGGGTACAGGATCAGCGGGTTTTCGCTGAGCACCAACAAGATCACGATGGCGCTTAGCCCCAACAGGCCGAGCAGGTCTTTCCAGGTTTCCAGGGCCGGGCGCGGGCTGGAGCGCCGCCACACCGTTCCCTGGTAAGCCGGGTAGAGCGCCGCGGAGATGGTCAGGCCCATGCCCGTGCCGGTGATCAGGCGCAGGATGTTGTTCGGTTCGTAGAGCGGGCTGGAGCCCAGCAGCAGTTTGAGGTAGGAATTGGTGCCGTCCACGCCGAAGGCGGCGATGAAGACGCCGAAAACGACCATCATCCAGATTGGGGGCGTACCCCGGCGGCGGCCGCGCAGGAACTGGTAGAGCAGCCCGACCAGCGCGCCCAGGTACATACCGGTGCAACGCGCACACAACGAAATCGGGCGGTCACCGAGATGGAACGAGCGCACATCGATCTGGTGGCAGACGGCGTAGCCGATGGCGTCTGCTTTACCGAGCAGGCCGGGCGGGGTGTTCAACAGCCAGCCGAACAAAACCAGCGCCACGGCAACGATCAAAAGGCCTTTACCGGCGCGTTTGAGTTGGGGATGGGTTTTTGGGGCCGTGTTCGTGGCGGTTTCTTCCATCGGATTCCTGCTTGCCAGTAAATAATGTGGGCTATTGTAACACCGAAAATATACGATGCCTGGATGTATAATGGAATGCGATCAAATGTTGAAGAATTGATTCTGAGGATTATGTATAAATTTTCCTCACGATGTTAATCTCAGAATTCAGGGCGTTTGTTTTTTGAATTTTGTCTTCGACTTCCCCTCACCCCGTCGGCTACGCCTCCACCCCTCTCCCATTGGGAAAGGGGAAGTTGCCCGAATGTTTTTGATGAGGGCAACGGGGTGAGGGGAAAATATAAAATCAATATTTCGATTTCTTCTTTTTAGATTTTAAGCGTACCCAAATAATGGAATGATTGATAATATTCCCAAAATTTGGTCAATAATATCACTATGAACGCACAAACTAAACAAACCCTACAGCAAATCGAGGCTGCTCTGGAGGAAGTCGGGGGGCGGCTCAACGCCATCGACCGTGGTTTTGGCGATGATCTCGAGCACTGGCGGGAAATCGAAGCAAAGGGACGATTCGTACGCGCAGCGGTATTGAATCTGCCGGAAGACGTGCGCCGGGAACTGCCGCTGCTGGCTGCTTTTGCCGAGTCGGATGATCCGGTTTATGGCTGTTGGGGAGCGTGCCAGGATGAGGCCAGGCAAATCTTGGAAGATGGAGACACTTTCTGATTTCTAGAACAATGGAGCATGAATGGAAGCAATAACTTTTGATGAGCGCCTGCCCAGCGTGCCGGATTACAACCGGCTGCGCGCTGCGGTGGGCTGGAGCGTTTACGATGAGTCTGTGATCGCGGCATTCTTGCCTAATACGTGGTACTGCGTATGTGCCCTGGATGGGGATGAGGCGATTGGCATGGCGCGTGTGATCGGTGATGGCGGGTTGGTGTTCTACGTCCAGGACGTGATTGTGCTGCCCGATTACCAGCGGCGCGGCATCGGCACGCAGATGATGGATTACGTTATGGCCTACATCGCGGCGCACGCCCACCACAACACGATCATTGGGTTGATGTCCGCGTATGGCAAAGAAGCTTTCTACGAGAAGTATCAATTTGTGCGTCGCCCAACCGAACGGTTCGGG
>JAFGRA010000131.1 GCA_016935415.1 Anaerolineales bacterium | reverse complement strand
GCCTTTGAGTTGGTCGTAGAATACATCTTCGGGCATGATCGCTTTCAAGGCTTTGTTCAGGCGGCGTTGGGCCTGGGAAATATCGACTTCTTCCGGACCGGCGGCGTAGACCTCGTCAAGTTTGGCGTTGATTAGGTGCATCAACGGGTCGTCGGCTAGGTCGGTTTGCCAATCGGTATTGTGATCTTCAGGAACATGTTTATCGTTCATGATGTGATCCTAACCCTGGATGACCAGGATATTGCGCAGTTTTTTGACAGCCTGATAAACATTGGCACGCACCGATTCCTCACTACAATCCAGCACCGAGCCGATCTCGGCGTAACTCAACCCCTGGTATTTGCGTAAGAGCAGGCAGGATTGTTGTTTGAAGGGCAGCGCCTCGACGGCCTGCTTGACGATTTGCAGGGAGATCTGATTGTCTAGGGTGCTTTCCAGGTTGGCTCCCCCGGCCACTTTTTCCGGGTCCAGTTCGAGGTTGCGATTCTGGAAGCGGCTGCGCTTTTTCAGGGCGGTACGAGCGACGTTAGCGGCAATTTTATAGAGCCAGGCACGGTAGTTGGAATCGGGATTCAGACGGCCGTAGGCTTTGAAGGCGCGCAGGTAGGTGTCTTGCAGGCAGTCTTCGGCGTCTTTGGTATCTTGCAGCATACGCCAGAGAAACGCGTAGATTTCGCGGCTGTGTACTTCTACCAATTGGGTGAAATCAGGTTTTGGCAGCATGAAAAATTTCCTTATCAGGAATGCGCTCTACCTATTTAAACTATCTTACAACAGGTTTTATGAAATAGCAGGGGAAAGCGCACACGAATTGCAAATTAGAGATGAGAAATTGCACGGGGGCGCGGGAGCAGGGGAGGGCATGGGAGCAAGGGGGAAAAATGCATATTGCAAATTGAGATGACAAATTAGAGATTGCAGAGTGCAAGATGCAAGATAGAAGATGCACAAAGAATGAAGCCCATCTTTTTCTACATCTCCCACGATTCTCGAATCACGAATCTCGGTTCACGTTTCTAGATGCTCGAATTGCGATGCTCGCCTGACGCGCATTGCCTGGACACTCGATGCCTGGGTACCTAATCACTGAGTGCCTGGTCACTGCGTGCCTTCCCCAAATAAGATATAATCACCCCATCTCAAATTGGGAGTATCTATGTCGCGACGATATCTGTACTTCGCCGTTTTTTCCTCGGGAATGACCACCCTGGCTATCGAATTTGCCGCTTCGCGCTTGTTGGGGGCGGTGTTCGGTACCAGCAACCTGGTCTGGGCCAGCATCATCGGCCTGATTCTGATCTATCTCACGTTTGGCTATTTCATCGGCGGGCGTTGGGCAGACCGTTCCCCGCAGCCGCGCACGTTTTACCGCATCATGCTGTGGGGGGCATTTACAGCCGGGATCGTGCCGCTGATTTCCAAACCGGTGCTGCGCTTTGCCGCAGACGCTTTCGATATGCTGCAAGTGCCGATCCTGGCGGGTTCATTCGTGTCGGTGCTGATCCTCTTTTTTGTCCCGATCACCCTGCTGGGCATGATATCGCCCTTTGCGATCCGGCTGGCGATCACGAACAGCGCCGAGGCTGGGATGATCTCCGGGCGCATCTATGCTATCTCGACCTTGGGTTCTTTCATCGGTACCTTCCTGCCGGACTTGCTGTTGATCCCATTGGTAGGTACCACGCATACGTTCCTGATCTTCAGCGCTTACCTGATCCTGGTCGCCCTGGTGGGGCTGTGGGTGAGCGAGGGCGCGCGCGGTGCGCTGCCCTGGTTGTGGATGCCGGTTGTCTTGGCGATCATTGCCATCCTGTTTGCCAGCGGGGCGATCAAACAAACCCGCGGGCAGGTTTATGAGACTGAATCGGCCTATAACTACATCCAGGTTCTGGAGGAAAACGGCTATTATTACCTGCGCCTGAATGAGGGACAGGGCATCCATTCGGTCTACCACGCGGAGCAGATCGGCTATGGCGGCACCTGGATGCAGTTCCTGGCGGCGCCATTTTTCAACCAACCGCCTTTCGCAATGGACGAGATGCACAGCATGGCCATCGTGGGTTTGGCGGCAGGGACGACTGCTCGCCAGGCAACACACGTTTTTGGCCCAATCCCGATAGACGGCTATGAGATCGACCCGGAGATCATTCGGGTGGGACAGGAATATTTCGGGATGACCATGCCCAACCTGACCGCCATCGCGCAAGATGGGCGTTGGGGCTTGGAAAAGAGCGGCAAACGCTATACGGTGATCGGGGTGGACGCCTACCGTCCGCCGTATATCCCCTGGCATATGACCACAGTAGAATTCTTCGAGATCGCCCGCGAGCATCTGACGGATGATGGCGTGTTGGTGATCAACGTGGGACGCGCCCCCAACGACCGGCGACTGATCGATGTGTTGACGTCGACCTTGCAGGAAGTCTTCCCATCCGTGCATGTGATGGATATTCCCAATACGTTCAACTCGATCGTATATGCCACGGTACAGCCGACGTCTTTCGAAAATTTAGAAGCCAATTACATGGCGCTGGCCCAGAGCGGGGATACGCCCCCACTGCTACTTGAATCTATCCAAAAAGCAATCGTAAACCAACAGCCCACCTCACCGCAGGAAGTGGTTTTTACGGACGACCGGGCGCCGGTGGAATGGGTGATTAACAACATGGTACTCAATTACGTCCTGAACGGTGAACAAGAGGTGCTGCAATGAACTCCTTACATCCTGCTTTGGCGCGAATTTTCAACATCCTCGTTCCGATTTTTGTGGTGTTGGCAATCTTGATTGGCGCAATCCGCATATTAGTGACGCCGGCGTTCGTGCGTTTCGAATATGCCACCCCGAATTTCCCGGAAGATCGCTATGGATTTACGGAGGCAGACCGCCTGAAATGGGCACCTTATGCCGTGAATTATTTAGTGAACAGTGCTGATCCTTCTTATTTAGGAGACCTGACCTTTGAGGATGGCAGCCCATTGTATAACGAGCGGGAGTTGAGCCATATGCTGGATGTGAAGAACCTGACCCAAGCAGCTTTGAAGGTGTGGTATGGAGTGTTGGTCGTATTGCTGGGTTTGGGAATCTGGGCCTGGCGCGGTGATTGGCTGGTCGAGTACCAGCGTATGCTGGGCAGCGGGGGCAAAGCTACTGTACTTTTCATCCTGGCTTTGCTGGTTGGGGTGGGGTTGGGTTTCGATGCTATGTTTACCGGTTTCCACCGCATTTTCTTTACCGGCGATACCTGGTTGTTCAATTATTCCGATACGTTGATTCGCCTGTTCCCGATCCGCTTCTGGCGGGATGTGTTCATTGCACTGGGCGTGTTCAGCTTGGTGGGCGGGAGCGCCTTGTGGTTGGCGTTTGGGCGGAGGAAGGTATAGTCAGCGGTGGATTTATCTATCCAGTGGGGAAGTGTACTCTTCGGAGGACTCGAGCATGCCGGTGTTCTCCTGGCGGAAAAGCGCGATCACCCCGGCGAGTGAAATCTTATCCCCATGATGCAGCATGGCCTGCTCAATGCGCTTGCCATTCACGAAAGTTCCCCCGGTCGATTTCAGATCGACAATGAAATAACGGCCGCGCACGGCCCGGATCTGGGCGTGCACGCGGGAGATGTGCTTATTCTCGATCACCAATTGGTTGCTTAACCGGCGGCCAATGTTGGTGATGGCCGCGGTGATTTGGAAAACCTGACCGCCTAAAATGAGATATGTGTTCTCTGCGGGCTTCCTGCGAGGATGGTCCTGCACGGGGTTACTCCCTGAAATTGTGAAATGGTAAGTTTTGTGGGCGCGTGGTTACCGATGATGTGTTCATTATATACATAATTGTTAGCAGGAAGTAAAATTTTTGCGTTGCACAACCATATGAATATTACTGACTTACTCAACATTGAAAAGTAAAACCACCAACTGGAGGCGACAGTTGGTGGTTTTTTTACCTGGGCTTGCGCCCAAGCGCTTGCCTGCATTGCAGACAAGCAAAAGGAGAGGATGCTGCTGGTATTGCTTAGTTACTCCACAGGATTCTGCGGACTCCTATTCATGATCTGTGTCGGCGGTTCTTCGAAGCCCAATGGTGGGAGTGGTCCGGTTCGATCCAAGGCGGTGGTAAGGATCTTGGGGGCGTCTTGAACGAATTTCAGCATAACCCCGGCCAGGGAGATCGAGTCCCCGGAATAGAGCACACTTTTGGTTACGCGTTGATTATTGACAAATGTGCCGCCGGTCGAATTCAAATCTAGGATGACAAATTGCCCTTCCATCACCCGTAATTGGGCGTGGTTGCGGGAGATGCGTGGGTCATGGATTACGATGTGATTGTCGAGTTTTCGACCAACATTGATGACTTCACGTTCTAGTGGAAAAAGTTCGCTATTGACGATTAGGAACGCACTGGATGGCATTGTTTTCGTGTTTTTGGATGCGTCGACCATGTTGTATTTCGCCTCGTTGTTTGCTTACATGAAAGAAAAAATCTATGGCTCATTCAGTTTGCCATAGATTATTCTTAATTCTCGTTTCAGAAACGTAACAAGTTTGTGACTTGAGTACTAGGAAGTTTGCGATTTGGTAAGGAGGCTTCCTGAGAACGCTTCAGTTCAGTTTTTGTTAATCAGGCCCCATATTTCTGGAGGCGTCCGGCATGTGCTAGTGCCAGGGACATGGTATCGGTGGCCGGGATGGTGCCCAGGCCGCCCTGGGCGCAGGCGCGTTCCCCGAAATGGGTTTGCGTATCCGGCATGCTGTATTGCGATGACCAAATCAAGAAGGGCACCGGGTGCCAGGAGTGCGAGCGCATCTTGGCGGGGGTGGAGTGGTCGCCGGTAATGATGACCACGTCCGGATTCAAGTCCATCAGGGCGGGGAGGGCTTCGTCGACGCTCTCGATAATGTGAACCTTGCCGTCGAAGTTGCCGTCTTCGCCCATGCTGTCGGTCTTTTTGATGTGCACGAAGAAGAAATCGTAGTCGTCCCAGGCATTGGCGACGGCCTTGAATTCATCGGCGGGGTATTCGCCTGCGAAGCTCTGGACATCCATGCCCACCAGGTTGGAGACACCACGGTACATGGGGTATACCGCCACGCAGGCGGCCCGCAAGCCGTAAACGTCTTTGTACTTTGGCAGGCCGGGGTCGCTGGCAAAGCCGCGCAGGGTCAGGCAGTTGGCCTTGGGTTCGTCGGCGATAGCTTCGCGTGCCTTGGCGATCCACTGGTTGAACAATTCGGCGGTCTTCTCGGAGTTGGGATCGGTGGCGACGGCGGGGAGCGGGGCTACGCCGGTGCGCTGCGGGTCGGTGTCGTCGATCTCGCCATGCAGGCCTTCGCCGCGCATCACGACCGCAAAACGGTATTCTTTAACCAATTTAACCTTGGTCTCCACGCCAGGGATGCTGACTTTAGCCAGTTTTTCGACCACGTGGATGGATTCTTCGCTGGGAATACGACCGGCGCGCCGGTCGGTGATCAGCCCGTTTTCATCCACGGTGCAGAAATTGCCGCGCACGGCCACATCACCGGGCTGAAAGTCCATGCCCGCGCCGGTGGCTTCCAGGGCGCCGCGCCCGACATCATAAGCAATGGGGTCGTAGCCGAACAGCGCCAGATGGGCGGGGCCGGAACCGGGGGTAATGCCGGGGCGGATCGGGATGGTTTGCCCGAGGGTGCCTTCAGCAGCCAATTTGTCCATGTTGGGGGTCTTGGCGGTTTCCAGTTCGGTCTTACCGTCGGCTTCCATGGGCAGGCCGCCCAGCCCATCCATGACCAGCAGCACGATCTTGCTCTCGGAGGGGATCAATAAATCTTTCAAATATTCTTTTGGCATAGTGCATTCCTTCTTATCACATAGGTTGGTAACAAAATTCTCCCCGTGAGATGCTTGGGTAAGCGCGCCACGGGGAGATGAAAAACTAATTTGTCAAGACCAGGTGTTTAGCGGATTGCCATCTCGGTTTCTTTGTCGAAGATGTGCATGTTGTCCATATTGAACATAACCTGGACGCCGTCGCCGACTTTCCAATTGGAGCGTGGGTCGACGCGGGCGATGTATTCGGTTTCGCCGGAGAGCAGGTAGGTGAAGATTTCGTTACCCATCAACTCGGTAATATTGACTTTCGATTCCACCGGTTCTGGGATGATTTCCGGCGGAGTGAACTGCGGGTTGTGGATGTCTTCTGGGCGGATACCGAAGACGACCGGTTTGCCTACGTAATCCTGGTAGGTTGCGGTGCGCTTGTCGGGGATCTTCACGCTGAAGGTGCTGCCATCGACGTACAGGCTGTTGCCGTCTTTGATGATCTTGGCATCGAAGAAGTTCATGGACGGGGAACCGATGAAGCCGGCAACGAATTTGTTATTGGGTAGGTCGTACAATACCTGCGGGGTATCGATCTGCTGCAACACACCGAAGTTGATCACGGCGATACGGGTAGCCATGGTCATGGCCTCCGTCTGGTCGTGGGTCACGTAAATAAAGGTGGTTTGCAGTTGTTGGTGGTACTTGCTGATCTCGGCACGCGTCTGCACGCGCAATTTGGCGTCCAGGTTGGAGAGCGGCTCGTCGAGCAAGAAGACTTTCGGCTCACGCACGATGGCGCGTCCCAAAGCCACACGCTGGCGCTGGCCACCAGAAAGCTGGCGGGGTTTGCGGTCCAGCAGCATTTCGATGCCCAGGATACCGGCAGCGTTTTCCACACGGCGCTTGATCTCGTCTTTTGGAGTCTTGCGCAGTTTCAAACCGAAGGCCATATTGTCGTAAACGGACATGTGTGGATAAAGCGCGTAGGATTGGAACACCATAGCAATGTCGCGGTCTTTCGGCGCGACATCGTTGACAACTTGATCGCCGATCATGATATTCCCGGAGGTGATGTCTTCCAGTCCGGCCAGGCAACGGAGTGCCGTGGTCTTCCCGCAACCGGAAGGTCCCACCAAAACGAGAAATTCTTTGTCTTCAATTTGAATATCGAGATCGTTTACTGCGATCACATCCCCAAAAACTTTTGATACATGATCATATGTTACACTAGCCATAACTGAAAAACCTCCAATCGTCGAATATATAGTGGCTATATTATAAACGAATTATTAGAAAAAAGGAAATAGTTTGGAGTGGTTTCAGCGCATCTCGACAGCTATGCACTTGCTGAAAACGCACCCTCACTTTAGAATGGGAAATATGGCGAAAAAAGATAACGTAAGTCCCAGCCGCAGGCAATACCTGGACATCAAAAAGCAGTATCAAGATACGATCTTGTTCTTCCGCTTGGGAGATTTTTACGAAACCTTTGATGAGGATGCCAAGCTCGTTTCGGAGGAATTGGATATCGTGCTGACCGGGCGCAATGTCGGCAAAGGTATGCGCGTACCGATGGCCGGAATCCCGTATCATGCCATGGAGAATTACATCTCGCGCCTGATCGATTCCGGGCACCACGTGGCGATCTGCGAGCAGGTTGGGGATACGCCGGTTGGCGGGTTGATGCCGCGCGAGGTTGTGCGTATCGTCACGCCGGGTACGATCGTGGAACCCGGCCTGCTGCCGGGAGACGCTAATAACTACCTGGTCAGTGTGGCTGTGGATGATAAGCGCGCCGGGGTGGCTTACGTGGACATCACCACCGGCGAGTATGCCGCCACTGAACTTTCTGGCCCGGATATCCTGACCGTGCTGCGCGGCGAACTCATCCGCCTGCATCCGGCCGAAACGCTGCTGCCGGATAACTTGGAGATCCCGGAGAACGGCTTACCCGGATACCAGACGCGTTGGCCGGGCTGGCGTTTCGAGACCGGGCGCTGCGAGGAAGCCATCCAGGGACATTTCGAAGTGGCTTCTCTGGATGGCTTTGGCATGCGCGGCCAGCCGCTGGCAATCCGCGCCGCCGGGGCGATCTTGCAGTATCT
>JAFGRA010000130.1 GCA_016935415.1 Anaerolineales bacterium | reverse complement strand
GCAGGACTGCACCAGCGCGGCATGAAACTGCTGATCGACCTGGTGCCCAACCACTCCTCGGACGAACACCCCTGGTTCATCGAGAGCCGCAGCAGCCGGGACAACCCCAAGCGCGACTGGTACATCTGGCGCGACCCGGCTCCCGATGGCGGGCCACCCAACAACTGGGCCAGTTTCTTCGGCGGCCCGGCCTGGACGTTCGACGAAAAGACTGGCCAATACTACCTGCACCAGTTCGTCACCCAGCAGCCCGAGCTAAACTACGAAAATCCCGATGTGATGGCGGCCATGCTCGACAATATGCGCTTCTGGCTGGACAAAGGCGTGGACGGCTTCCGCGTGGATGTAATCTGGTTGATGAAGAAAGACCAGCGCTTCCTGGACGAACCACCCAACCCGGATTGGGACGGTGTGCATCCATCCAACAAGACACTGAAAATCTACACCAAGAACGTACCCGGCGTGCACGAACTCATCCAGCAAATGCGCGCCGTCTTGGACGAATACGACGAGCGCATGATGGTTGGTGAGATTTACGAACCCTTCGACATCCTGGTCAAGTACTACGGCGAGCACATGGACGAATGCCACATGCCTTTCAACTTCCACCTGATCATGTCGCCGTGGAACGCCCAAACCGTACAGGGTGTGATCGAAGCCTATGAAGCCGCACTGCCTGCAGGCGGCTGGCCGAACTGGGTCTTGGGCAACCACGACCAGCATCGTATCGCCTCGCGCGTTGGGCTGGCCCAGGCGCGCGTCGCCAACATGCTCTTGCTTACCCTGCGCGGCACACCGACCAGTTATTACGGCGAGGAACTGGGCATGGAAAACGTCAAGATCCCGCCCGAATTCGTGCAAGACCCACCCGCCGTCAATATGCCGGAGCTGGCCGACAAGATCGGCCGCGACCCGGAACGCACCCCCATGCAGTGGAGTACAGCGCCCAACGCCGGGTTCTCCCCGCAAGGCGTGACCACCTGGCTGCCGGTTTCGGAGAAATACCAGCAGGTCAACGTTGAGGTCGAGGCGCAAGACCCAACCGCGATGCTCAGCCTGTACCGTGCCCTGACCGCGCTGCGCCGGGCCGAACCAGCCCTCCACGTCGGCGCTTACCAGACCGTGGAAACCGCCGAAGCGGACATCCTGGCCTACAGGCGCACTTCCCCCGACCGCGATGATTTCCTGGTGGTACTCAATTTTGGCAGCGGCGAATACCTGCTGGACCTCAGCGAGGTAGCGTCAACCGCGCAGATCGAAATCGCCACCGGCATGCAGCGCAGCGGTGAGGTCAGCCTGGCGAGCTTGGTTTTGGATGCCGATGAAGGCCTGGTACTGCGGCTTTAACCAATATTTGACAACAATCATTGGCGCAATTTGTTTGACACTGTCGCTAAAAGTCAGTAAACTTAGGTTGAATTTGCATCTTTCGGCACAAAATATGCATTAAAATAAGTACTGCACAAGGTACGTGGTTTACACTTATAAGCGTCGTAGACCAGCTTCATAGGAGAAGATTATATGACTTCACAATTCCAATTGGTGATGCACGCAGGCCCCACCCCGGGGAAAGTATTTCCGCTTACGGAAGGGGAAATGACGATCGGGCGTGACATCAATAACCAGATCATCATCAACGATGCCGAGATCTCGCGCCGCCACACCCGTTTTGTACTCCAGGGCGACAGCTATATGATCGAAGACCTGGGTTCGACCAACGGCACCTTCGTCAGCGGACAGCGCCTGAGCGGTCCCCGCCTGCTGCGCCCCAGCGACACCATTCGACTTGGTGAAAACGTTACGCTGTCCTATGAAGTGGCTGGTTACGACCCGGATGCGACCGCGTTGGCAAGCCCCGGCTATGCCGCTGTCCCGCCCACCAACATCGAGTCACCGCGTCCGGCCCCCGGACGGCAGCAAGCCCCGATGCGTCAACCCCAACCGCAGCAACGCATGCAGCCAGCATCTCCTCCCCCGGCCTACGCCGGACAAGTGCCGCCCGGCCCACCGCAGGAAGAAACCAACTGGGTGCAGCAAAACAAAGGCTTACTGATTGGTTGTGGGGTGGTTCTGGTGATCGCAGTATGTGCTTTGGCAGGATTCCTATATTGGGTTGACTCCACATACCGTTGGTGCCAGTTCTTTGGTTGGATCATCCCCGGCTGCCCATAAGCAGCGTTCTTTACGAAAAACATTCAAAATCTCGGCTTAGGTAAAATATCTGTAAGCCGAGATTTTTTTGATCTTTATTCAGGAGGAAAAGATGGAAAGCGATTTACGCGAAGAACAGGAACAAACCAGGCCGAAGAAATCAAGATGGTTGTACGTGGTGATTGGATGCAGCATCTTATTTCTTGTCATGATGTGCCTGTGCCTGGCTGTGCTCTTTTTAGCCCCCGTTTTCCTGATGTACGTCGATTCGAATTACATCTGGTGTGATGTCTTTGGACCATTGATTCCCCGCTGCCCGTAAACCTACTGTAAATTCCAACGTTCGCCTTCGAGCTTAAGATCCACTTTTACCAACTCGGCCTGGGGATCGTACGCCAGCACCTCGGCCGAGTCGCTGTTTAAGTCGATCTGCTGGGGGTTGTAGCCGTTTTCCAGCAGCGTATTGACCACGGCATAATAACTGGCGGCTAGCGGGTCGGCATCGAAGGGGTCGAGGTGTCCGGCTGCAAGCATATCCAAAACAGCATTGATGGACAGCAGCACCGCTTCTGACTGGGAATAGTTTCCAGCGCGCAGGTAGGCGTCAGCGGTGATCAGCATAGTTTCCAGAGCGATGTTTTCAGGTCGCTGCGGTTTGCGCAGGAAATCGGCCACAATGCCGCGGTCGGCCACCTCATCCACGTCCGGCCACCAGGCGGTTTGGAAATAGGCCGAAGTATCCAGGTTCTGTTGGTAGCGCCGCAGGGTGTCGAAATACATCACGCTTTGCTGCACGTCGGCACGCACATCCGGGCCAGGATTTTGGGCGCGCAAGGCCAGCAGGAAGCGGTCTTCCAATTCGTGGAAACTGATCTCGAAATGCTCCCGCAGGGCATAGTCGATTGCTCCGGCGTTGGTGCCGCTGGAATGCGGCTGGATGTCGTGGTAGAAGTCCATATAGGCTTCCCAGCCCCAGGTCTCGACCATGAACTGCACCAACGCCCCAGCCTCCATGTAGCCGATCTCGTGCTGCTCGTTGTAGAAATTGTTGGAGAGCGAAACGATGGAGATATACCGGTCCAGATCGAGCAGGGCAGCGGTGCGCGCCATCAGTGCTTCCGGCTTGAAGTGCCCACCGGTCTGGTACACCGCCAACCCCTCCACCAACATGATCGGGCGATAGTCCGCCTCCGTGCGATAATCGAGGATGTGGATCATTTCGTGGTGCAGCACGGCAGGCAGGATATTCCCGGCGTAATTGCGATCCAGGTAAGAAACGTAGACCTCACCGGAAGCAAAGCCGCCGTGCCCAAAAACGCGCGGCACCAGGACGACATGCAATGGTTTGTTCAATTCTAGGCGCATCTTCTGGCTGGCATCGGCCGCGAGCATATCAGCTTCTTCCAGCAGCGCATCCAGGTCGCGGGCCGCAGCTGTGCCGGTGATGTAATGCAGCACACAGCACTCGCTGGTGGCAGTTACCCACCTGGCATTTGTCTCAGCCGCAGGTAAAGCCTCGGCCGAGAGCAGGTTGTAGGTCTGCGTCCAGCTTTCGCCATCCGGCAGAATGCGAAAAGTCACATTCACCGGGCCGGCTTCCAGTTCGCCGGTATCCCACAACCACCAGAACGTAGCCTGCAGGCGGTTGCTCAGCCCAAAAGCACGGAACTCGACCGGACCGAGTTTTGCGCCACCCGGCGGGTTGATCTGAATTTCAACTTGTTTATCAGCCACATTTGCGTGTTCGGGAGCGACCACCTCGAAACTGACCAGGTCGCCGACGTAAAGTTCACCATCGGGATGCACGCGCACCCGGTAATCGGTTTCCGGCGGTTTGGTAGGGGGATGCGGAAAAGGCGTGATCGTCGCCGTAGGTTCCACCACGGTGACTGGCTTCATAATTGGGGTGGTTTCTGCCGGCAGGAAGCGCGCCGGGGAAAGCGTCTGGCAGGCCAGCAACAAACCGGCAAAAAGCAGCAGCAAGGTGACAATGCGGCGTTTGGGCATATTGGGGATTATACAGCAGGGAGCGAGGTATCTTCGGCAGCTTTAATTGAACGCTCACGAAGGGAGAATGACGAAGGACAAAAATGGAAATGATTGGCAGTGAACTTCTCGTAGGGGCGCAGCATGCTGCGCCCAAATTGAATGCCCACAAAGCAAAACAATTAACGGGAAAGTCAGTAGAGGGAGGGTTTGAAACCCTCCCCTACGAAAGTCGTTGGAAACCATAAAGATCGAAGGTTGCAAACAGATGATGTTTAGCTCGATGCACTGCTGTAACGCCGCAGGCCAAAGCGGAACACCGCCGAAGCAGCCAGCACCAACACGGTCGCCACGGCAATGCTGCCAAGCAAGAAGGCGGGTGTCAGTTCACCGGTCAGCGCCTGGGCGGGCACGGTGGTCATTAAGCCAATCGGCACGATCCAGGTCAGCACCAGCCGCAGCCTGCCAGGGTACAGGTTAACGGGGTAACGTGCCATCTGGAAGATACTATCGAATATCCAGGTGTACAGGAAGCCGGGGTTGAACAGCACCAGCGCCGAGAAGATCAGCAAGATGGCGTAGAGGATCGAAACGCTGGCGGCGAGAGTGATGAGAAAGGAACCGATCTCCACCCAGGTCAGGGTGTGCTGCAACTGAACGATACCCACGCTCAACGTTCCCAGCGCCAGCAGCAGGTCGAAGAGCGCAAACAACCGCCAGTGGCGGAAGCTCGCCAGGAACTGCACGTTGACCGGGCGCAGCAATGTAAAGTCGAATTTGCCCGTCCAAATCTCGCCGTCCATACCCACCAGTTGGTCCAGGCTGGGGCCAAAGCACAGGTTACGCAGCCCGCCGATGGTCAGGTACACGCCCAAGAGCGTGAGGGCGG
>JAFGRA010000129.1 GCA_016935415.1 Anaerolineales bacterium | reverse complement strand
CATGAGTGCCGGGTCAATCTGAAACGGATTTCACCAGCTTTCATTTCTGCTCTTGTTAAAGTTCACTCTTTCAATAGTTGAGCCAACTATTATGAGTACTCGCAGAGAAAAACTCCGCCAAGAAACCCACCAGGAAATCCTGGACACCGCCAGACAGCAGATTGCCGAAGAAGGCGCGGCCGCCCTCTCCTTACGGGCCATTGCCCGCGAGATGGGCATGACCGCCCCGGCCATTTACCGCTACTTCGAGAACCGCGACGCGCTGGTCACTGCCCTGATCCTGGAAGCCTACGCCTCCTTCGGAATCGCCCTGGAAACCCACACACCCCAAGGCACCGCCAACGAAGATTTCATCGCCCTGGGCATGGCCTACCGCGCCTGGGCACGCAAACACCCCGAACAATACCAGTTGATCTTCGGCACACCGATCCCCGGCTACCAGGCCCCGGAGGAAGAGACCATCCCTGCCGCTCGCAAAACACTGCTGGTGCTGGTGGCGGCCATTGAGGCGCTGCGAGAGACCGGCAATCTGAATCCGCAGCCGGAATACGCCCAACTACCGGAGAGCATCGCCGCCGCCATGGAGCAATTTGGCGAGATCGCATCTTCAATTTATCTGGCAACACTGCTGTGGAGTAAACTGCACGGCCTGGTTTCATTGGAACTCAATAATCACCTGCGCTACCTGGTCGGCGACTCCGAAGCTTTTTACAAGCAAGAATTACAAGCCATGCTCAGGCAGCTTGGTTTACTAGGATAGAGAAATGGAAAACGCACAAGAACAACATGTTGTAATCGGCACTGGCCCGCTGGGACAGGCCGTAATTAGGGAATTACTGGCGCGCGGCAAACAGGTGCGCGCCGTCAACCGCCACGGCCAGGCGGACCTCCCGAATGCAGTCGAAGTCGTGGCGGGGAATGCCACCGACGCGGCCAGCATGGCAAATGTTTGCGCAGGGGCCACCGTAGTTTACGGCTGCGTGGGCCTGCCCTACACCGATTGGGTTGAAGGTTTTCCGCCGGTGATGGACGGTCTGATCGCCGGGGCAGCTTCCGCCGAAGCGAAGCTCGTCTTCGGCGATAACCTGTATGCCTATGGTCGCGTTAACGACTCGATCCATGAAGGTCTGCCCAACCAGGCCCACACCCGCAAAGGCCGCGTGCGCGCCCAGATCGCCGAGACGTTGCTGCAAGCCCACCGGGACGGCAAGGTTCGGACCGTGATCGGGCGCGGCTCCGACTTCTACGGCCCAGGCGTGACCAATTCCGCAGTCGGCGAACGCGTAATGACCAATGCGCTGGCTGGCAAAGCGGCCGACTTCATCGGCGACCTCGACCAGCCACACACCTATACTTACATTGACGATTTCGGTAAAGCGCTGGTCAACCTGGGAGAAAGCGAAGCCGCGTTGGGCCAAATCTGGCACGTACCCAACGCCAAAACCATCACCAGTCGGGCGTTCATCAAGCAAGTCTACGCCCAGGCTGGGAACCCACCTAAGGTCAACGTCCTGCCCAACTGGCTGCTGTCCCTGCTGGCCTTGTTCTCCCCCATGATGCGGGAATTAAAGGAAATGACCTACGAATTCGACGAACCCTTCATTGTGGACGACAGCAAATACACGGCCGCCTTTGGCGATCATCCTGCTACGCCGGTGGAGGAAGGGATTAGACATACTTTAGAATGGTATCGGGCCAGGGATCACTGAAGCACGGATGATACTGAAAAAACTGAGGCTTATTTCAATGTCATCATCCTCAAAAGAAATTCTATTTCCGCAGGGTATTGCTACAGGAAATTTTTAAAACCCACTAAACTTAAACAAATACGAATTCACCAAAAACACAGATGCACGCAAGACCAATCAGTGCATCTGTGTTTTTTTTCAGTGTCTTAGTGATTAACTGATTTACTCCACCGGCACAAAACCAAACAAAAACTCGGCGTCGTTAGTCATGCGTTCGTCCACCAGGCGTTCCGGGGTGGTCAGGCGGTATCCCTGCGGCACTTCGACGTAAACGGCATAAGCCACGCTGGGGCATTGCTTCAGTTCGATCACCAGTTTCACCGCGCCGTTCTCGCCACCCTGGGCAGTGATTACTTTTTCATCACCGTTGCGCACATCGTCGACGGAAAACATCACGCCCGGCAAGGGGTCTTCACCTTCATCCCAGACGCCGTTCTGGTTGGTGTCGATCCAGGCACGCCCGGTCCCAGACCAGGCACATTCCCAGAAGGGAGTCTGATCGATCACATAAAAAGACCCCACCACCAGGATCACAAGCACAAACACCAGAATCCAAATTTTTGTCTTTTTATCCATCTGTGGGAAACCAGCTACCGGGAAGGATTGTTTGGCTAGCTCAAGACCGCCAGAAGCCGCGCCGGATGGGATTCATATTTTCAGCCGTCATAAACGCATCGCTATCGATCTCTTCTACCAGAGCGCGCACCGCGTCGACGCGCTTACGCAGCACACTGGTATTCAACAGCGTTACCGTTCCATCTTTGCCCAGTGCCGGAATCTCGGTCACGGCAAAGCCTTCATCACGCAGGTGCTCGACAATTTCTTGTCCCTTATGCGAACTGATGATCCGTAAATTGATATGCCCGACGGCTAATTTCTCTTCCAACCAGGCACCAATGCTGTTACCGGTGGCGAAGCCAAGTGCGTAGGCGGCGATGCTCAGCCAGTTGCCCAAGTCGGCTACCACGTAAGTCAGCGTAACAACAAAGATCAACGACTCGAACACCCCCAGGAACCAGGTGACCTTTTTCGCGCCGCGCATGGTCAACATCATGCGCATAGTGGCGATCGCCATATTGATGACGCGCAAAAGGAAAATCAGGCCGGCCCACAGCCAGGCTTGCGGGGAGGTTAAGATATCCATAAATCACTTACTTCCTAGAATTTAAGCAGCCGGGCAGCCAAAATCAGATCAGACAGCTATTCTTCCGCGGTTTTGGCGGCCGCGTTGTTGATTGCCGGGATGTACAGGTTTTCAACGTATTCTTTCACCATGCGGCGCATGCTGAAGCGCGGCGCCAGCGTGCGGATACACTCTTTTACGCGCTCGCACCAATCCGAGGGGACACCATCCGGAGTGCGGTTGCCGTAGTACAACGGGATGATTTCGTCTTCCAGGATCTTATACAGGCTCAGGCCGTCTTCCGCGTCCTGCCGATTGTGATCATCGTAATCTTCATCCGCGCCAATCGCCCAACCATTGCGGCCGTTATAGCCTTCGCGCCACCAACCATCCAGCACCGAGAAATTGAGCGCTCCATTCAAGGCAGCTTTCTGACCGGAAGTACCGGAAGCTTCGTTGGGACGCCGCGGCGTGTTCAACCAAACATCCACACCCTGCACCAGATAGCGTGCCAGGTTCATATCGTAGTCCTCAACGAATACCAGCCGCCCGCCCGATTCGGCCTGCTTGACCTTGCGGTAGACGTCCTGAATCAGCAGCTTGCCGGGTTCGTCGGCCGGGTGGGCTTTCCCGGCAAAGATGATCTGCACCGGGCGATGCGGGTCATTGACCAAATTGAGCAGGCGATCGAAATCACGCAGCACCAAGTTGGCGCGCTTATAGGTTGCAAAGCGGCGCGCGAACCCAATCGTCAGGGCATAGGGATCAAGCAAGGCCCCGCTAGCAACTACCTGCACAGGATGGACACCTTCACACAGCCATTGGTTGCGCGTACGTTCGATCAAATAAGCTACCAGCTTGCGTTTGAGATGGCGGCGCACATCCCATAGCTCATTATCTGGGATGTCTACGATCTTTTCCCATACGTTGGGGTCGTCCAGGTGTTCGCGCCAACCCACTTCGAGATACTCACTGAACAGGTTGCGCATACGCCGCGCCAGCCACGTGCCGGTGTGCACGCCATTGGTAATGTGGTCGATGGGCACATCTTCAGTTTTGCGATCCGGCCACAGGAAATTCCACATCTCCCGGGCGACTTCGCCATGCAGTTCGGAAACGCCATTACGCTGGTCGGAGAGTTTGAGTGCCAGCACCGGCATGCTGAAAGTTTCGCCCCAGGACAACTGCCGCCGGGCGATATCCATGAATTCTTCACGATCTAAGCCCAGTTCGGTCCATTTGGTGGAAAAATATTTATCCATCAACCAGGTCGGGAACTCATCATTTCCAGCCGGGACGGGCGTATGCGTGGTGAATACATCGTTCTTCTTCACCCGTTCGATGGCTTCTTCGAACGTGGCCCCACCGGCCACCATCTCGCGGGCGCGCTCCAGTGCCAGGAAAGCCGAGTGACCTTCGTTCATGTGCCATACGCTGGGGTTATAGCCCATCACGCGCAAGGCACGCACGCCGCCCACGCCCAGGATCAATTCCTGCGAGATGCGCAGATCGAGGTCGCTGCTGTATAGGCGCGCTGTAAGCTGGCGGTCGGCCTCGGAATTGCCGTCCACATTGGTATCCAGCAAGTAGAGTGGGACACGGCCAACATGGATCTCCCACAGGCGCGCTTGCACCTCTCGCCCCGGCAGTTCCACTGAAATCGTAACCGGTTTGTCTTCCGCATCCAGAATGGGTGCTACGGGTAGTTCATCGAAATGCAACTGCACGTAGCGCGCTTCTTGCCAGCCATCTTCAGTGATGTGCTGCGAGAAATAACCATGCGTATAAATGAAACCAATCGCCACCAGAGGCATGCCCAGATCGCTGGCTTCTTTAATATGATCGCCGGACAATACGCCTAAACCACCGGCATAGATTGGCAGCGTCTCGTGCAGGCCGAACTCCGTGGAGAAATAGGCGATTGGGGAATTGATCAGGTCAGGATGGTTCTGGATGAACCAGGTGTCATCGGCTGCCATATAGTTATCGAAGGCTTCCATGACATCGTCATAAGTTTCCAGGAAATGGCGGTCGTGGGTTACGGCATTCAGCCGCGTGCGCTTGACCTGGCGCAGAAATTGCACAGGGTTATGATAGGTGCGTTCCCACAGGTCCCGGTCGATGCTGGCAAACATGCGCTGGGTGTCTTTCTCCCACGTCCACCACAGGTTATAGGCTAACTCTCCCAGGCGTTGAATACGCCGGGGTAAATTGAAATGATTGGGCACTTCAGCCCGAAAACTACCGGTCATCGACAAACCCTCCGCGCGAATTCAAAACCGTTTGCTGGAAATGATCCAAGTGCACAATGATAAAAAGTATTAGATGATTTCATGGATAAATCCTTTATTACCGATATGACTGCCGAACATCTACACTACAAAAAAGATGGCCTGTATCAACGTTCAAGCGGAAATCAGCCAGAATCTTACCATGCTCTCCGCAAACCGTCTAACCTAAAAACCTGATGATATCTTTATAATTTCCAAGAACGAACCAATTTATGGATAACTTATCTTATAATCCTGCCATGCAAAACATGCTCACAAGGCAAGCCTGCAAGTAAGGGATACAATCATGGAGCTGACTCGCTTTTTTAATCCTGCAAATAACGCAATCCGTTGTGTTCGGGTTATAATTACCACCTACTACTGTAACCATACAAAACCAGCGCGGGGACTTGCATGTTTGAAGTAAGCCCCACACAAATTACCGGTGAACGGTCGTTTTGCCCATGAGTTCAATTGAGGAAATAAAGGCCCGTATTGATATCGTGGATCTGGTTTCCGAGTCGGTACAACTCCGGCGCTCGGGCAAGAACTACACGGGTCTGTGTCCCTTCCATCATAACGTCAATACCCCCTCTTTCGTCGTTTTCCCACATACCGAAAGCTGGCACTGCTTTGGCGAGTGCAACGAGGGCGGCGACATCTTCAAGTTCATGATGAAGAAGGAGAACTGGGAATTCGTCGAAGCGCTCGAATACCTGGCCGAACGCGCCGGGGTGGAACTCAAGCCACTTTCTCCGCAGCAAGAAGCCGAACAAGAAGAATATGAGCACCTGCGCGCTTTGCTCGAAGACGCGGTCGTCTTTTATCGCCACCAACTGGTGAATACCCCCGGTGGCAAGGTCGCCCTGGAATACCTGCGCGGCCGCAACCTGAGTGACGAGACCATCGAGGTCTTCGAACTGGGATATTCCCCAGATCGTTGGGATGCTGCCATGAAATACCTGGCCGGCAAAGGCTACACGCCCGAACAGATGGCAGAGGCCGGGATGGTTTCCGAGCGCGACAGCGGCGGTTACTACGACCGCTTCCGGCACCGCATGATGATCCCGATCCGCGACGAGCGCGGCCGCATGGTCGGCTTCGGGGCACGTGTGCTCCCCAAGCCCGGCGATGACAGCAAGCCACACGCCAAATACCTCAACTCCCCGCAAACACCCCTGTTCGACAAAAGCGGTCTGCTCTTCGGCCTGCACAAGGCCCGCAGCCCGATCCGTTCCACCGACCAGGCCGTGATCGTGGAAGGCTACATGGGTGTGATCGCCCTGCACCAGGCCGGGTATACCAACGCCGTGGCCCAGATGGGCACTGCCCTGACCGACCAGCAACTGCGCATCCTCAAACGCCTGACCCGCAACATTATCCTGGCGCTGGACTCCGACGCAGCCGGGATGAACGCCACCATGCGCGGTTTGCAAGTCGCCCGCGAAACGCTCGACCGCAGCGACGACCCCGTCTTCGATGCCCGCGGCCTGCTGCGCCACGAGGCGCGTTTACAAGCCGACATCCGCGTGACCACCCTGCCGCCCGGCCAGGACCCGGATGATGTGGTCAATGCCGACCCGCAACAATGGGAAACCTTGATCGGTGCCGCCCGCCCAATCGTCGAGCACGTCATGGACACATTGGCCGCCGACCGCGACCTGGACAACCCTAAAGAGAAGACCGAGGTTGCCAAGCAGGTACTGCCGCTGATCCGCGACCTGCCGGAGGCCATCGAGCGTGACCATTACTTACAGCGCCTGGCGCGCGTGCTCAAGGTAGACGAACGCGCCTTGCTGGATGCGCCCCGCCCGGCAACCCGCGGCCGCCGTCCCCGCACGCAGGCCCCGCGCCAGCCCACAGTTCCAGCTCGCAAAGAAAGCGCGCAGCGCCATCTGCTGCTGGGCGTCAATACGCATACCCTGGAAGCTTATTGTCTGGGCATCATCATGCGCCACCCGGAACTACTTTACAAGGTCAACCGCGCCCTGCAAGAATCCGGCCTGGAGCGCCTGTCTTCGAATGATTTCCAGCTTACCGATCACCAGGTCATGTATCGCGTCTCGATGGATGCCCTGGAACAGGAACACAGCGAACCGATCAGCTACGCGCTCAGTGCTTTACCCCAACCACTGATCGATATGGCGGACGAGATTCTGTCCAAGACCGATGAACTCGATCCCAACGAAGAACGCGTGCTCGAAGATTTGCTGCGGGCAATCTTGCGCATCCGCGAAGAACGCCTGAGTCAGATGAACGACCAACTCCGCCAGTTGATGCAGGAAGCTCAAGAAGAAGGCACCCTGATCCCCACCCAATATGCGCAGACACGCGCCCGCAACGCCCGCGTCGAATTACACCTCGATAAAGCGATAGCCAGATACAGTGACCGATCCATATCTACGGCAAAGTAAAGGCGAGCAGAATGACAAATTCCAATGAAGAGCAAAACGAGATCCTTGACAATGGAGACGACCTTTCTGAAGAGGCCGTGCCACTTGAAGAAAATCACGATTTGCTGGAAACCGACGGCGAGGACCTCGACGATGAGGAAGATGACCAGGACGAGGACGACAATGAGGGCCTGAATATCGCCAGCGAGGTCAAAGAACTCGAAGAGATGGCGAAGGAAGACCCTTCCGAAACCATCAAAGCCGCTGAAATGTTGGCAGATTTGAGCGACGATCCGGTCCGCCTGTACCTCAAGGAAATTGGGCGGGTGGACCTGCTGCAAACCGACCACGAATTCTGGCTTTCGACGCGCGTCGAGGCCGTCAAGCGCGTGCAAAGCGTACGCACCCAACATCCGATTGCCACCCGCGGCGAGGGCAACCCCCAACCCACTTTCCGGGCGCTGTACGATGAACTGGTAACCGTTTGGAAGCGCGTGGTCGAGGACACCACCCGCCTGGGGTTTGAGCCACCCGAATTTGTCTCCATTTTAGAAGAAGCTCAAGCGCTGCACTATGCCTGGGAACTCCCATATCCCTCTTACCTGCGCGGCTATCTGGACAACGGCCTGTGGGCCAAAGACACCAACTGGGATAATGTGGCCCGCAACGCCTTCACCCTTTACGTGATCCTGTACGCCTTCTCGGAAGACCTGGCCAAACGCCTGCGGGACTATTACCAGGAAAAAGGTAAGCTGCCGATCAAGCGTACCTTCAACCGCTGGCTGCCGGACGATGACGAATTGGAAAAAGAATTCATCGCCCTGCAAGTGCGCGCCAATGAAGCTCAAAACGCGATCATCAGCGCTAACTTGCGCCTGGTGGTCAGCATCGCCAAGCGTTACGTCGGGCGCGGCAGTTCCTTCGAAGACCTGATCCAGGAAGGCAATATCGGCTTGCTGCGCGCCGTGAATAAATTCGACCCGACGCGCGGCTTCAAGTTCAGCACCTACGCCACCTGGTGGATTCGCCAGGCGATTACACGTTCCATTGCCGACCAGGCCCGCACGATTCGCATCCCCGTGCACCTGCTGGAGTCGATCCAGCGCTTATCGCGTGTGCAGCGCCGCCTGACTCAGCAGCTCGGGCGTGAACCCACCAACGAAGAGTTGGCCCTGGAAATCCCCGACCTGATGGACGTGCCGGACGTGCAAGTTATCAAGCAGGCCCTGGTAGATGAAGAACCAGTTCCCCCTGAGATCGCCCGGCGTTGGGAACGCTCGGCTGCCAAGATCGACCAGATCCGGCGCACGGCGGAGGAACCCATGTCGCTGGAAAGCCCGGTGGGCACCGGCGACAACAGCCAACTGGCCGACTTCATCGAGGATGATGAAGCCCTGGAACCGATGGACGCCGCCGCCCGCGAGATGCTGCGCGAACAGGTGCAGAGTGCCCTGGCGGCGCTCTCTGACCGTGAGCGCGAGGTACTGGAACTGCGTTACGGCTTGATCGATGGCAAAGACCATACCCTGGAAGAGGTTGGGCAGTATTTCAAGGTCACCCGCGAGCGCATCCGCCAGATCGAGGCCAAGGCATTGCGCAAACTGCGTCACCCCACCCGCAGCCGCCATCTGCGCGATTATTTGGGGTAATCCGAAGCACGTTCCTTTTATATACGCGTAGTCATCTTGACGGTAGGGGCGTAGCATGCTATGCCCCTACACAATAAATTTACTCTTTCTCCTAAGTCACATCCTCTGTCCAGAACCCTCACTGGTTCCCTCTCATCAGCCTCCAGCATACTAGTGGCAGATTCGAATTCCTTCCTATATTCTCCTACGGATACCTCTTAATATTACAGGGCGATGTCATCAACAGACGAAGATGATGATGCGTGGCCGCCCCAATGATTAGATCGTTAAACAAAAACCTGCCCAGATAATTCCAGGCAGGTCTGATAAACAATCTTCCAGCTTTGCCGCACAGCCATGCTACGCTACCCCCTGCTGCTGCAAAGCCTGAAGCTGCGTTTTAGCGTTTAATAATCTTCTTCGTAGTCGTAGTCCTCATCCTCGTAATCATACTCATCTTCATCTTCGTCTTCATCCTCGTACTCGTAGCCGTCATCCTCCACGGAATCCAGCGGGGAATCCAACTCGATGGGATTCAACCAGACGATTTCCAGTTCGGCTTCACATTCCGAACAACGTACGAGTTCGCCCATGCGGGGCTGTACGCCCACGTTCACATCGGAACCACAAAATGGGCATTTTGCCTTTTTCATTTTTGCATCTCCTTTTTATACTGATGCGGCACCAATAGAATGGTTTGGCGCGAGTATACTGGCATCGCGTTGAAAATTTATAGAAATCAAGTTTAAAATCGGTCTAAATTTTTCGATTTTCGTATCATTTTTGCAACAAATAAGCTGCCCGGCAACACGCTTCTCGTTTCTGCTAAGCACCTGGAAAATGCGCAAAAGAACTTCAATTTAAAAATATTTGCAGCGCATTTACTTGAAGGGCTGACCGTAGGCGTTTTTATGTTTTCAAGGTGGTTGGTAAATGCGCAAAAGAACTTCAATATAAAAATATTTGCAGCGCATTTACCTGAAGAACTAATCTGCTGTGTACACAGCAGATTAGTTCTAGTAGTCCCGCCGGTCAATTTTTTGCGCGTACTGTTTACCCTCATCCTCATCCGGCCAATACAAGGCCAACGGATCGAGCATGACGATTTCCAGGTTCGCATCACAGGTCAGGCAAATCACCCGGTCGCCTTCAACCAGCTTTGAACTAACAATGATCTCGGAAGCACACATCGGACAAATCGCTCTACGAGTTTTGACCTTGGTCATTGGATTGCAATCCTTTCATGCTGAACGACGCGACGTCCATCTGCCAGCATAGGCAAGTATACAAACCAGTTGTGAAAAAGGGATGCAAAAAGAATCTAAAAAGCGTCCCAAGGGCGCTTTTTATGTCGTAAATTTTGAATAGGTTTGGAAAGATTTAGTCTTCAACCAACGGATTGAAGCGATAGCCCACCCCAGGCTGGGTGAGGATATAGCGCGGCTTGGATGGGTCTGGTTCGACCTTGGAACGCAAACGTTGAATCAGGCCGCGCACCAAGCTGCGGTTGCCCTCCCCCGTATAGCCCCAGACGTACTCGACCAGATTCTCGGCCGGGATCACGCGCCCGGCGTGCGTCATCAGCGTGAACAACAGCCGGAATTCTAATTGGGTCAGGCGCTTGGATTCGCCATTGTCGACCTGGATAGTGCGTGTGGAGGGATCGAGCTGGATATCGGCCTGGGTGAGCAGCGGCAGGCTGAAGAAAGGCATGCCGACCGAACGGCGCATCAGCGCGCGCACCTGGGCCATCAGGAAACGCGGGCCGTATGGTCGCGGCACGATCAGGTCTGCGCCCTTCTCCAATAACTCAACGGCCAATTCCTCGTAAACGTCGTCGGCGATGATCACGATCGGCACCACGGTTTCGGCGCGCAGTTCCTCGACCTGGCGCAGGGCGATCTCTCGCCCCTGCGAATAAGAGATCAGGAAAAGGTCTGCCGGGCGATCCGGCACATTGGCAATCGCACTATTCAAGTCGCTGACCGAGCGCACCTCGAACCCGGCGCGCTGCAAGATCACCGTCAGTACAGCCCCCTCATCGACATTGTGAGCATACAATAAGGCTCGCATCACCCATCCTTCTTTCTAACTAACTTGCCGTGGATGTCGCCTGATGTACAGATTGTAGAATTTCATTGGCCGACTGCAAGGTACCTTCGCTGACCTCGCCCAGCATGTGCGCCAGTTCGACCAGCCGGGCTTCCCCTTCCAAGTGCTGCACCGCGGTAGTCGTGCGCCCGTCCTCGACCAGCTTATCGACCTTATAGTGTTGGTCTCCAAAGCCTGCCAACTGCGGCAGGTGAGTGACACATAAGACCTGGTGCGTGCGCGCCAGTTGCCACAATTTCTGCCCAACGACCGCACCCACGCGCCCGCCAATGCCCTGGTCGATCTCGTCGAAGATCAAGGTGGGGGTTTGGTCGGCGCTGGCCAGCACGTTCTTCAGTGCCAACATCAAGCGGGCCGTCTCACCGCCGGAAGCCACCTTGACCAATGGCTTGAAACCTTCACCGGGGTTGGTCTCGACCAGGAACTCAATGCTTTCATAGCCCGTGTGGTCGAACGCCACCGTATCCCCATTCGACAAGCTCACGCCTTTGGGATCGGGCTTGGTCTGGAAATCGACACTGAAACGGGCCGAGTCCATGCGCAGGTCATCCAGTTGCTGCTCGATGGCCTGGGCCATCTGGTCGGCGGCGGCGTGGCGACGAGCCGAAAGCGCAGCGCCTTTTTCGGCCAGTTCCTTGAGCAGCGCGGCTTCTTTGGTTTCCAATTCGACGATGCGTTCCTCGGCATGCGTGATCTCATCCAGGTCTTTTTGGGCTTGCTCGCCAAAGGCAATGATCTCAGGGATGGTCTCGCCGTACTTGCGTTTGAGGTTGTGGATCATTTCCAGGCGGTCTTCTACCACATCCAGCCGCCGCGGGTTGAATTCGATTTCTTCCAGGTAATCGCGCAGTTCCAGCGCCAGATCGGTCAGCAGGGTGAATACTTCTTCAGCGCGTTCCTGGAAACGGGCCTGGGCAGCGTCCACCTTGGTCAGCGCGGTCAGCGCCTGGACGATCTCACCGACGCGGTCGGTCGCCGCAGGGGTTTGCATATCGCCTTCGTCCAACGCGGCCAGAGCAGTATTTGCCAGGTTAGCCAGTTTCTCGGCATTCGCCAGGCGGGTACGTTCTTCCCTTAAACCGGCCTCTTCATCGGGCTTCAAGTTGGCAGCGGTGATCTCCTCGACCTGAAAAGTAAGCATTTCCGCCCGCCGAGCGGCGTCCTTCTCGGATTGGCGCAAATCATTCAATTCCTTGCGTACCGCCTGAAGCGCCTTATAGGTCGTTTTGTAAGCGTCCATCTCGACGTCGACCTCGGCAAAGCGATCCAGCAACCCCAGGTGACTCTTGACGCGCAGTAACGAGAGGTGTTCGGATTGGCCGTGCAGATCGATCAATAATTCACCCAATTCGCGCAGCAGCCCCAGGTTGACGGTACGGCCATTGACACGCGCCACATTGCGGCCTTCGCTGCGAAACTCGCGCGCCAGCACGACGTAATTGGGGTCGTCGAGCAGGAACTCGCGTTTAAGGATTTCGTGCACCGGTTCGCGCACGGCCTCGGAGATGCGGAAAGCACCTTCCACATTGGAGCGGTCAGCGCCAGAGCGGATGAGGGAAGTATCGGCGCGCACCCCCAGCAAGGTCTCGACGGCGTCGATGATGATCGATTTACCGGCGCCGGTCTCGCCGGTCAGCGTGACCAGCCCGGAGCCAAATTCCAGCTCCAGATAGTTGATGATCGCGAAATTTTCTATGCGCAATTCGGTTAGCATTGGCTAGCGTCTCAGTTGTATCCCAGATAGCCGGTAATAGACCGCGCCGGTTGCCAGGACAACAAATGCAATCGATAAACCCAGGCTAATAAAGTTAAAAGATACGAAAATAAACAGTCCCAGCACAGCGAAAGCGCCACCGGCCGCAGTAGCCGCCGCGGCGGTCAGGAACAGGTTCTTGCCACGCCGCTTTTGAACCGCGGCGCGCACTACTTCAGCAATGATGCCGCCCGCGGCCGGGCCAATCACGACTAACAGGAAAATCATGTAAAAGCTCAAGAAACCACTGACGAAACCAAAAAGCAGGGTTGCCAGAAACGAGGCAATACCGCCCACAGCAGCCGCCACGATGTAATCGGAACCTTTGGCGGTGACAAAGACACGTTGCTGGCTGCGGGAGCATTCACGGCAAATGTAGCCGGTCGGGGTACGGATGGCTTCCTTCACCATGATCGGTTTACCGCAATTCTTGCAGCGCAGGGTGGGGGTATCTTGTTCTTCAGTTTGATTGGGTATGCTCATCGTGCGTCTCCTGCAGATGGGTTCTGATCCATAAACGTTAATATCTGCCGGTAAAAATAGCCGGGTTTCTGGAAGCGCAGAAACCGGACCGTATGCTGGCTGGCCCGCACATCCACCCGATCTCCATTGGTCAATTTGATAGAGCCTTGCCCGTCAATGCTGAGGACGGCATCGTGCCCGGTGCGTACTTCCACGCTGACCACCGATCCCTCGGAGAGCACGATCGCCCGGTCAACTGAGAGATGCGGAGCCACCGGCATGACGAGGATATTGCGCAACTCAGGCGGCAAGATCGGGCCACCGGCTGCCAGCGCATACGCGGTTGAGCCGGTCGCGGTAGAGATGATCAGGCCGTCGGCTACATAGGTGGTTATCGGGCGGCCATCCAACCTGGTGGCCAGGTGTATAGGGCGCACATCTTCACCCCGGCCAATGAAAGCTTCGTTCAAGGCTTCCCAACTGCCAAGCTGTTGCTCACCGCGCCACTGCTCGGTTAGCAGCATCATACGGTGCTCGAACCAATATTCGCCCTGGAGCAAGCGTGGCAGCAGTTCGGGCCACTGGTTTTCGCCGACCTCGATTAAAAATCCAAACCGTGCCCGGTTGATGCCCAGGATCGGGATGTCGTACGGGGCACATAAATGCCCGGCACGCAGTACGGTGCCGTCTCCACCCAACGTGACAACCAGATCAATGCTGCGGTTCTCCACGCTGTAGATGAAATCATCATCACTCAACAACCCGGCCATCGCTTTCAGACCAAGTTCACGGATAAAAGCCGCGATCTCAGTCGCGTTGTTCTCCGCTTTGGGCAGCTGTGGGTGGGCAGCCACATATACTCGTTGGATCGCGTTGGCGGTCTCGGCCATCATAGCGCAATTATAAAAGCGAAATCGCTTTTTTGGTAGAACCTTTGTGCGATTCGGTATGTTTCTTCTTTACGAATTACTGCCTGCATCATAATGCCTGCTCGCATTCCTCCCGGTAGCCGCATCCCCGGCAGCGCACTGCTTGATCGTGGGAACGATCGACATTGCGCTTACGGCCGGTGCTGCGCATTTCAACCAATAAATCCAATAAGGCGTCCTCGAGTTCTTCGGTGTAATCTACCGCGAAAGTACGTTTCTCGTAGCGGATAATGCCATACGGCGGGCGGACACCGTACTCACGCTCCACCAAGGCGCAGTAAGCCGCCAACTGGAAGATATGTCCATCATAAGGCGCGTCCGGGGTACGCCCAGATTTGACTTCCACGGGGATCACAGTATGCCCGCGCTTGCCCTTGCTTTGCTCGATCAGGTAATCGGGTTTGCCGGTCAGTTCCAAAAGGGGATGATAAAGCGCTTCTTCCACAGCCCCCCATTGTGACGTGTCTGTATAGATCACGCGCCCGCCGGGCAACCCGGCCGAACGCCGCTGGCGGCCCGACTGCCACAGGAAAACCAATGCCAGGAAGAAAAGGATCAGACCAAGTGGAATGGCAATGATGTCCATCACACCAACCAGTTGGCAAAACCGATCACCAACAAAAGCAAGGCAACCAGCAGCAGTCCATATGCCAGCGAACGCGTACAACCTGCCGCGAACACCGCCCGGCTGTGCTTTTCATGGATCTGCGTGCCCTGTGCCATCTCAATCACATTGGCGGAAGGCACACCTTTTTGCCGGTACCACCAGGCGCGCTGGCAAAACAGATAGGTACCGATCTCGGAAGCGCGGATGATGCGCATGGGGTTTACCCTGAGGGGTTACTCCACCGAATTGGGGTCGTAAGCGTCCAGGCGCCGCTCGACCTGGCGTAGGCTGGCTTCCAGGCGTTCCTGCCGCAGGCTAATGGTGATATCACCGCGCGTACGTTCGATGATCCCGCGGCAAATATCGGTCAGGCGGCGCAGCCCGCCGGTGACCGCATCGGGGTAATCCATGGTCACCAGTACGGCGTAGATGTCATCCATGTGGCTGAGCAAGCGCTCGACTTCCTCCGAATACCCATGCCGCAGAATATCGAGAATGCGGCGGCGCATTTCGCCAACCGACTCTGACAGCCCCTTCAAATAGGTGTTCTCTTCTACCTTTAAATCCAAGTGGGAGGGTAGATCGTCATCAGCGGAAAGGCCATAGAAAACCATCGCCTCGACGTATTCCTTGAGGGCATCCTGGGTATACCCGGCATAGTATACGCTGGGGTATTCGGTCAGGGTCTCACGCAGGGACACGACCAATTCCTTGGCGGCAGCCAACTGCTCTTGAGCCTGGTCGCGCTCATCGCGATGGATGGCACGGATGGCATGGGCACAGTGGCGGGTCAGCGTGCGCGCCTGTGAAAGTGCCTGGTCGCGCACGGCGGTATGGGCGTCAAAGGATTGCCGAATGGTATCGGCGATTTCATCAAGATGCTGCATTTTTATTCCCCTTCTTCTTCGTCGTCTTCGGAGCTGCCGGGGGCAGTAAAGGGCCGGAAAAGCTGGTCGGCCAAAGTTTGTTTCTGGGGAATCTGGATCTCGCCGTAATTGGCTTCGTACTTTGCCAGGTTTTCACCCAGCGCACTGTAGAAAAGCTTGGCGCTGAGCGGCGACATAATCACGCGCGAGACCACCTTGGCATCCTTGTCCCCAGGAATCATGCGCCCAAAGTCCAGGATGATCTCCGAAGGCATGTGGGCGATGCGCACCAGGTTGGCGTAGGTCATTTCCAGATCACGCGGCACAACCAGTTTGAGGGGTTTCTTGGGTTGTTGCGGTTGGGTCATTCAATTACTCCTTATTGAGTAAGCGGTAAATGCCTGAAAGACTTTCTAAAGAAAATGATTTTCACGGCATTTACCCACACTCACGAACAGGCAGTATGAACCAGGGAACACACCAGGCGTTCCCCACACGCGCCTGTTCCCGATAACACGCGGGAACAGGCACGATATGTATACATTTGACAGCGACCTAGAAGGGAATGTCGTCTTCCATTGGCGCGTCATTACCCTGAGGGCCACCCTGGAACCCGCCCTGCTCGTCGTCGCGTCCACCGAGGAAAACAACCCGGTCGGCGGTGATCTCGTAGCTGGCGCCAGGTGTGCCGTCATTGCGCATGTAGGTGCGCGGGCCGCCGGTATCGCGGTCGGCATTCAGCCGCCCTTCAACCATCACCTGCCGGCCGCGGGCGAGATACTGGTTGCAAATTTCAGCCTGCCGCCCCCAGGCTGAGATGCGGAACCAGGTGGTTTCCTTGACACGTTCGCCGTTGGAATTGGTGTAGGTACGATTGGTAGCGACCGAGAAATTGGTAACCGCCTGGCCGCCAGGGGTGTAGCGCATCTCGGGATCATTCCCAAGATTGCCAACAATGATTATCTTGTGATACATGGGGAACTCCTTCCAGTGGACGGCTGATCTTTCAGTTCCCGGGCGAACGCCGCCCGGTGCGAGGTTCCAGTACATCCACCATACAAATAAGAAAGCCAAAGACGTTTTTGCATTTACACGCCAAAGACACCTTTGATGTCTATATTTTACCCGAAATCAAGAAAAATAGAAAGGATTTTCTATATCTTGTCCAGGCCAATTTTTGAGGTTTTAAGGCTTGCAAGCAAGCTGTTTTGGTATTGGCGGCTAAAGCCGCTTGCAATACTTTTCAAGAGCATGCATGGGCTAACAACGTCGATGCAGCTTTACCATCAGCGGCCTTGCCCCTCTATAAGATTCGGCTGCGATTAGTACTGTGCGCGGGCGAACAGATCGGCGAGTGGGTGCAAGGCGTGTACGGGTACGGTCAGGTACGCTTGCGCGGTATGGCTAAACGGCATGGTGCTACTGCCGGGCGGCAGGACGCGCGCCATCCGGCGGAACTCGCCACGGGTCATATACCCGGCCAGGATAATGCGCATGCCATATACCCATAGGTTTTGCCAGTCCCCGGCTTCTACCAGCAAGGTCTCACCCAGTACAGGGCTGTGAACGCCAACCGGACCGTTGGGTTCGGCGGCGGCGTACAAATGGGTTAGACTGTAGAAGCCGTTGGTCGCCTCGGCGCGCTCCAAGGGCTGCAGCATGATCTCTTCAGAGAGCAGGTGGCGGTCGGCGTCCTGGCCGGAGAGGGTAAGCTTGATTGGCGCGGAAGTATCGCTTTTCAGCACCAGGGTTCCCAGGGAATGCCAGTGCGCCGGGCGCGCCCAATCCTTGGGGCAGGGTTTGATCAGATGCATAGGCAGGTTAGCTTGCTGCGCTTTCTGGCGCTCGGATTCATCGTCCGCCACCAGGCCGAGCAAGAAGGCGAACAGATATACATCTTCATCGGCCAGACGTTCACTCACCAACTGCTCCTTGGGCACCAGTGCCTCGGCCTGCAAAAGTTGGCGCGGGTCAGCACCAACCGCGCGAATGATCTCGCGCTCAGCAAACAAATAGCTGATAAGTTCGCAACGCCGTCCACCCAAGGTAACACCCACATCACTTCCGGCGGCAAATGAGGGGGTTTCGACCAATTCATGTGGAATTTGCGCTGTGGTCAGGTGACGGCGGAAGGCCAGTTCGACGATCTTCTCGGTAACGATACCTTGCAAGCGTTGCGGACGCGTGCCGCCGTACTGGCCGCCGATGTAATGCAGGTTGTGCTGCACGTAAGCGATCCCAGCCTGGGTCAGATCGGGGGTATAGGGAATTGTAAGCGGGTCTTGGGGAGCAAGCATCCAAACTCCTGATAGCGAATACCGTCCTATACTTCCCATTATACGTTGAAAATCGCTGAGAAAAACACGAATAGCGCGAATACAATTGTTTTACTGCACATGTTACTTCACACTACGCTGGTTTTGAATTATCGAAACCAATATTACCCCCATCCCCGGCCCTTCCCCTTTTTCAAGGGGAAGGGTGGTTGCGCAGCAAGCGGGAAGGGGTTAGGAAATCAGAAATCTATTGGCGTTATGCGTTTCATTCGTGCCATTCGTGTTAAAAAATTGCAGGCTCCGGTTTCCCGAAGCCTGCTCGCGCGGCTTTTGCAAACCCATGCAGAGGAAGCCGCAGCGCCAGCTGGTACCTTTAGAAGATCGCAGCCAGGACGCCGATCAAGGCACCGAGGATGCCGACCACCAGGCCGACTGCGCCGACGACAACGGCGATCACCAGTGCAAGCACGCCAACGATCACGCTGACGATCAGGCCGACTAAAGCTTTGATTAGGAACATTTTCAACCTCCTTCGGTTTTTGTTTTCACCCTACTATACGAAAAACCAGACAGCCGGTTGCAGGTAAATGCGCCCCTATTCTGATGGCGTTACCGCATTTTTGATGATCGAATAACAATACACGTCCCGCGGGGTATCGCCATAACTTGGGCGCAGCAAATACGCCCGTAGAATCCCCTCTCGCTGCATGCCCACTTTTTCCAGCACCCGGGCGGACGCGATGTTGTCAACGTCGCACACTGCCCAAACCCGGAAGATCTCCGGCTGGGCAATCGCCCAATCCACAACTGCCTGGGCAGCTTCGGTGGCGTAGCCCATGCCCCAATGCGGGCGCGCCAGCACATAACCGAGTTCGGCGATGTGCCCCTCGAGGCGCAGTTCAATCATGCCGATCAGGGTGCCAGCAGTGCGCAACCGGATCGCCCACGGGAAAGCACTGCCCTGTTCCCAGCCTGCCATGCAACGCTGCACGAATGCCCGGGTGGTTTCTACTTTGGTATGCGGCGGCCAGATCAAATAACGCGTGACTTCGGAATCCTGCGCATACGTTTCAAAGATCAGCTCGGCATCCGCCAACACCGGCGGGCGCAAAACCAGGCGTTCGGTCTGGAGTTTGACAGGAGGCGTATTCATATTTCGAAGCGATAAGCGGGATAGACCAGCGACTTCTTGAAGCCAACCTTCTCAGCCACTGTAACCGAAGGCAGGTTATCGGCCCAACAATGCCAATGCGGAACAATGTATTCCGTCAGGCAGTAATCGACGCATGCCGAAGCCACCACCGTTGCCAGACCCTGGCCGCGGAAAGCTGGATCGGTTGCCAGGCCCAACTCGAAGTTGCTGCCGCTGACGTACACAGAAAGGCACCAACTGGCAATCGTATCCCCGGAGAGGACGCAATAGCCCACGCCGGTATCCAGGAAATGGCGGTAAGAACGCCAGAAAGAATTGATCCAGCCCGATAACTGGTCGTAGTTACGTAAGTTCTTGCGGTTGAGCAGTTCGGCATCGACGCGCTGCAGCGTGAAACCGGCCGGGAGCTTGTCTTCCCAATCCGGCGGCAGGCGCTTGAACTCAAAATTGTAGCGCTTGCCGAGCGTGTGCTTCCAGCGCCCCAACAGCAGGTCGGCGTATGGCTCCCAATCTTCGGGGGCATACTGCAAGCTTAAACCGGGAATGTAACGTGCTTTGGCATGCGGCACGATCTTGCTCGCCAACACATCTGCCACATCCTGGGCGGTGCGCTTGTCCGGCTCGCCTTCCAACAAAACAGCATCCTGCATGTTCCAGAGCAGCACAGTGCGCGGCGCATTCGGATCATCCGCGAACACCCAGCCGGGCGTGTTGCTGTCCAGGATAGAACAGATCACCAGGTTATAGTCCAATTCCTGAATGCAGGGGTAGACGCGGTCATAGGCTTCGGGTTTGATAAGGTGCATCATCAATCACTGACCTCACTGAAAAGGGATGAAAGCACTGAATATCCAGTAAAAGTTACCATTTTTTGTTCATCAGGGATACACTCGATGCGTTCAATGAAATACCACTTCAAATGAAAAGTTCAAGGAAACAGATACATCAGCACACCTGAGCGATACACCGCGTGTACCTGCTTCCAGGTTTGTTTTCAGTAATCCAACAATCCAGCTACGGTCCTTTGATCACGGCAATCAAATAATAGACCAGGATCGCAATCACTGGCACGCTGGCCACAATGAGAAGCGTAACGCCTTTTTGGATCGCACGCTTCCTTGCCAGATCGCTGAAATTCCTGGATATCCTCTCAACATGGTCCAAATCCCCCATCGATTCCAATTGCTGCTTTTGTTTACGGACATGTTTCTCAGCGAGGATATCTGTTCTGCCCTTGTCATTTTTGTATTGGTGGTACATATCATTCTTCCACTTCGAAAAGCGATCACAACCAATTGTTCGTTATTGCAATTACCAGGAAGTAGATCACAACTGCGATGATTGGTAGCACGCCAAAGGTGATAAATATGATGCGTTTATACGTAAGCCATTTTTCCAGATGACGAGCGTAATCCGCCTCCACTTTCTTTCGAATATGTGGATCATCAACATATTGCAATATCCGGTTTTTTTCGCGCGCCAGCCGTTCTGGATAAATTTTTTCACTCTCATCTTGAACCACTTTAAATTTCATTTCATTCCTCCACTTCAAAAACGCGCAAATCTGAGAAACGCACGGTTACAGCGGTTTGCTCCTGGGAGCGTACAAAAAAGCCCAGCGTGCCGGAATACAGCACAGTATCGCGCACGCTGAACAGGTAATAATCATCCACAAAAAAGCGCAGTTCATCCCCTCCGGCCCAAACCCCCAGTTTGACCGTTCCCGGCACGGTGGTGGGGATCAGGCCGCTGCGCACGTAATCGGCCATTGTGCTGGGCTGGCCGCGAAAGATGCGGTCGACCTTGGCGCGCCCGTCGCAGGTCAGCGTGAAGCGGTAAAAATCGGCGTTGGAAGCCACACGCACCAGCATACCGTACTCATCTGCACCGGAACACAAGGCCACGTTGGCAGTCGCTTCGGCGTAAAAGTCGCTCAAGACCGGCTGCTGGCGGGTGGTGAACAGATACACGCCGGGTTCGGTCACTGCCAGGGTGAGATGGTCGTTGGCGACTGCCGCGCTGCCGCTGTCCGAAGCAGCCAGCGCCCAGGCCGCCCCGGAACTGAAATCATCGCCGAACATCGGCTCCCCAATCCCGGCACGCAAGTCGGGAGTGGGTGTGCGCTCGACCGTAGGAAAAGGTGTCGCCGTGCGCGTGGGGGGGAACCAGGCAATCGTTGCCGTGGGCGTGAACGTACTCGTCGGTGTCAGCGTCGGTAAGGGTGTAGGTAACGCCACTTGCACTCGATCCATAACGCCACAAGCAGATAACGTCAAAACACAACCAATTACCAATAGCAGGAATATGTTCTTCAATGCCCGTGCCATGTCAGAGAAACAATTTTCGGTTAGACACTCCTAGCCAATTACGACCATCTGGTCGCGTTCAGCCCCAACCGAAACCCAATACACGGGTACTCCGGCCAGCGATTCGACGCGCTGGATGTAAGCGGTGGCGGCCGAGGGCAGATCTTCCCAGGTGCGCGCCCCGCTGATGTCCACATTCCAACCGCGCAGCTCTTCGTAGATCGGCTCGAAGCCAGAGAGGTCTGCCGGCCCCATCGGCAGGTCTTTGTAAATCTTGCCGTCTTTCTGGTAACCCACGCATAGTTTCAGAGGGTCGAGGCCGGTGAGAATATCCAGCTTGGTCAGCGCCAGCACGGAAAGCCCGTTCACGCGCACGGCGTAACGCAGCAAGACCAGGTCCAGCCAACCGACACGGCGCGGCCGCCCGGTGGTGGTACCGTATTCGTCCCAATGCGCTTCACCGGTACCACGCAGGCGGCCGGCGATTTCGCCTTCCAGCTCAGTCGGGAAGGGGCCTTCGCCGACGCGCGTCTGGAAGGATTTGGCAACACCAACCACGCGGTGGACATCACGGAAGCCAACGCCCAACCCGATCAGCGCCCCGGCCGCGGTGGGATTAGAACTGGTCACATACGGGTAGGAGCCATGATCCAGGTCGAGCAGCGTGCCCTGTGCGCCTTCGGCCAACACAATCTTGCCATCGGACAGCGCCTCAGAGATGATCGCCGAAACGTCGGCGATGTAGGGCTGCAAATTGCGAGCATAATCCAGATATTCAGCCGCTACTACCTGGGCATCCAGCGGTTCAGCATTGTAAATCTGGGTGAGCTGTTGATTGGCAGCTTCGGTATGCTTGTAAACCAGATCGGCAAAATTTTCTTCGTCCAGCATCTGGCCGAAGCGCAGCCCGTGGCGGGCGATCTTATCGACATAAGCCGGGCCGATGCCGCGCAGCGTGGTGCCGATCAAGTCATCGCCGCGGCTGTGCTCCTGTGCTCTGTCCAGGGCAACGTGCGCCGGGGTAACCATGTGGGCAGCATGCGAAACTTTCAAACGCTCCGGGCCGACTTCAATGCCAGCCTGCTGCAACTGCATGATCTCATCCAGCATGGTGTTGGGGTTGACCACCAAGCCATTTCCCAATAAACCAATTGTGTGGGGCCGCACCAGACCCGATGGGATCAGATGCAATTTGTAAATATCATCGCCAACGTGCACGGTATGCCCGGCATTGTCGCCGCCGCTGTAACGCGCCACGTAATCCGCTTCTGCGGCCATCAGGTCGACCATACGACCTTTGCCTTCATCGCCCCACTGTGCTCCTACCAGAATATCCAGTGGCATTGCTTTCTCCTCTATAATCCAAAATAAATGGCAATTCCTCAAAATTCCAATTCCCGCAGCAAGCTGCGGCGTATTTTGGAATTTTGTCCCTGCGGGTACGGAATTGCTTCTTTATTCCTTCTTCCCATGACAAAGCGCAAAGTGCTATGCCATCCCTCCAGTAAACTGGTGGAATTTTGGAAAAAAGGAACAAAGATTCGCAATCGCTTTGCGAATTGCCGTTGTTATTCCAATTATAGCAGGAATATACCTGCCCTAAATGAGCGTAAGGAGTGAGGTAAGAACACCGTCTTAATGATGAAAATTGCAGTAAAATACCGGGGCAATTTATCAAAAAAAGGACTGGAACAAGATGCGTTCAGTTGTACGCTCGAAAATACACAAAGCCACAGTGACGGGGGCGGATGTGAGTTACGTGGGCAGCATATCCATCGACCAGAACCTGATCGAAAAGGCCGGGCTGTGGCCCGGCGAGAAGGTTTTGGTGGTCAGCAACACCTCCGGGGCGCGCCTGGAAACCTACGTGATCGTCGGTGAACGCGGTTCCGGGGAGATCACCATGAACGGGGCAGCCGCTCACCTGATCAAAGCAGGGGAAGAGATCATCATCATCGGCTTCGAAATCACCGACCAGCCCATAGAACCAACCTTCATCCTAGTGGATGAGCACAATCGCTTCGTACGTTACCTATAGATCAGTTGGGTCGTTTTGTAGTTGGGTCGTTTGATAGTCAGGTAGTCGAATGGTCAGATCGTCGTTGGTCGGATAACCATTTTTCTGGCAGGCAATCATTCAAGGACAAAGACACGCCTCACGCCTGGTCTATCTGCTTCCATGTCTGCATCTCTCATTCCACATTCTCATTTCATCCCTCCGTGGCACTCTTCCTGCACCTTCTATTCCATATTTTGCATCTTTAAAGGTTAACATCCCGACAAATATCTTAATCGAAAGCTTACAAAAGCCTTAATCTACCGTTTCGACGCGCGTGGTAAGATTCGATCAACGAGTTTCCTGATCTCATCTCAGCCCGCATTGCAGCTCGTGAAGAACGCTGGAGCATGATTGCATGGAAGCCCTACCTGAACACGGTAAATGTTTTGTTTGCGGCAGCCAGAACCCCCATAGCATGGGCATCCGCTGGTACGTAAACGCCGCCGGGGAAATCCATACCAAAGTTACCCTGACTGAAGCCCAACAAGGTCCGCCCGGACACGCCCACGGAGGTGCCACTGCCGCCATCCTGGACGAAGCGATGGGTGCAGCCGTATGGTCCGCCGGACACCGCGTGCTCTCTGTGAACTTGAACATCGACTACAAGGCCCCGGTCCCCCTGGACAAAGAAGTCGAAATAACTGCCCGCATTTCCGGGAAAGGGGAACGTTCCGTCCATACTACCGCCGAACTATGCCTGGCAAACGGCAAAGTGGCCGTGAACGGCCGGGGAATCTATGTAGAAGCCCCACAATTCTTCAACGAAAACACCGAAAACCCATTTTGGCGGGCAGAGCACGACTGATTCGAGTAAAAACATCTTCACGTTCTCACCACGGTATTAATATGGATTTTACAATTTTGAGATTTCCAGAACTAGCCTTGACATATCGTTTTGTGGTAAGATTCGTCATTGCAAGAAAAGGAGAATAAAGGTGTTCAACAACGAAGAAGAGACAAACGAGAAGATTACGATCATTGAAGGGCCATCCCCTACGTTTGAACTCATCCCCGGAGGCTGGGTCACCGGCATCATCGAAAGCCCCAACCTGGCGAATATTGCCGTTACCCGCTTGCGCACCTTCAAAGGGGCGGAACTGGTAGAACGCTGCCACCGTGCCTGGCGCAATATGGAAACCATCAATCTGGAGTATCGTTCGCTGGACGGTTTGAATGCCGAAGTTCCCATCATCGCTGCCCGCTACACCGAATCTACCGATGGGCAAACTTTGTTCTTGTGGGTCCGCCTGCAAGAAGACGAGTTTGAATTCGAATTCGACTACTACGACGATTATGACGAGTTGGATGATTTCGATGACGAGGATGATTTCGACGAGGACATTGGCTTCGATCTGAAATTCTAATTTCACCAGCTTTTACCATTCAGCCCGCGATGTTCCTCGTCGCGGGCTTTTCCTTTTCATAGGATAAAAATTGTGCTACACTCAGGCCGGTATTTTGTTGTATAGACACCTGATTTTCGAGGAAGGGTTGCCATGTCAGACCCGGTTGTGCTGACTCAATTAAAAGACAACGTTTTCACCATCACTCTGAACCGCCCCGACAAAGCCAACGCATTCAATACAGAAATGCTGATAGGTTTGCAGGCGGCTTTCAAGCAGGCTGCCCGCGAACCGGAAGCACGTTGCGTGGTGCTGACCGGTCAGGGCAAGTTGTTTTCCGCCGGTCAGGACATCAACGAATTGCAGGCCGCTGATCCGGTATCTTTCCGCGACCACCTGCGCCGCACCTACAATCAAATCATCTTGCAAATCCGCCAGCTAGAAAAGCCCGTGCTGGCAGCCATCAACGGTACGGTTGCGGGGGCGGCATTGGGCATTGTGTTGGCCTGCGATCTGCGTATCGCCACCGAAGGGACGCGTTTCGTGGTCGGTTTCCTGGGCATCGGCCTGGTGCCAGACTCGGCCGTCTCGCTGCTGCTGCCTCAAATGATCGGGCTGGGGCGCGCCACCGAAGCAGCCTTCTCCAACCAGCCAATCAGCGCCCAGCATGCCCTG
>JAFGRA010000128.1 GCA_016935415.1 Anaerolineales bacterium | reverse complement strand
AGCACGGTGGCGATGCGTTCCAGATCGGTTTCCACTTTGCCGATCAGGTGCGGCAGTCCATTGAAAGGCACCAACTCTACCATCTTGGGGTCAATCATCACCAGGCGCAAGTCTTCAGGCGTATTATTCATCACCAGACAAATCGTGATCGCCGCGATACACACCGACTTACCCGACCCAGTCGTACCGGCAATCAGCAAGTGTGGCATACGCGCCAGATCGGCAGCCACCACCTGGCCGGAGACATCTCGCCCCAAGCCAATCGCCAGGGGGGCGTCCACTTTGTAGAAAGTTTCGTTTTCCAAGATTGGGCGCAAACGCACATCATAGGAGCGCGAATTAGGCACTTCGATCCCAATATAAGGCTGTCCGGGAACCGGGGCCTGGATGCGCAAGCGTTCAGCAGACAAAGCCAATGCCAGGTCGCGCCGTAAAGAGGAGATTTGCGACACCCTTACCCGGCTGCCGTTCTCCTCATCTTCACTGCCCGCTTTCGGCCGGTAGCCCGGCTCCACCGCAAACTGGGTCACGGTTGGGCCGATCTGAAAGCCAACCACCTTGGCGGCAATACCAAAATCCGCCAGCGTCTTCTCGATCAACCCGGCAGCCTGGTTGATGTGGCGCTCGTCCGGTCGGGTTGCTTTTTCAATAGATAAGAGTTCTAACGGAGGCAGCCGGTCATCACGCGGTGGCGGTTCAGAAGCTGATTCCGTTTTTTCCTCCACACGGAAATTCTTGCGAAATTCAGCCGGTAAACGCTCGCGGCGTTTCTTCTGTTTCTCCGCGGCAGGCAAGATTGGTTCGATTGTCTCCGCAGCAGGCGCGACGCTTACAGTCGGGGTGTGCTCGACTTCAACTTGCGCCGATCTGCGCTCGCGGGTTGTGCGTTCCAGCCAGCCATATACAATTCCAAACAGGCCAAAGCTGTAAATAAAGCCAACCGCTGTAGCCGTAAACAAAAGCAATTTTTGTAATAACATCGAGAAACCGGATGTTCCCAAAATAATCCCGGCCAGCACGGCCAGGCCATAGCCCACCTTACCCCCATACATACCTTGTTCAGCATACTCCGGCGAAACACCCCCGGCAACAGACAGCAATGCCAGCAAAGCAAAAACAGCAACCTCAAAGGTAATCACTTGCTTCCAGATATTCCCCCAGATTTCTTCACGGTGATGATTGAGCATCACGACCCCGGCGAACGCCAGGCTCAAAATAGAAATGACGCTACCGGCTACCCCGAACAGACCAAGCAGCAAGTTCACCCAAGGGATGATCCAGGCCCCGCTCTCCCAGGCACCACTGCTGTGTCCAATCAAAGCCAGCAGGCTGATCGCCGCGAACGCCAACAAGAAAAGCCCACCCACATCCCAAGAGAACCGGCGCAAGCGCAATACGAAATTAATGCCTACGTCGATCCATTCGGTGTGTTGCTCGGCGTCCACCGGGCCTTTTTTCTCGGAACCGCGCTTTGAGGGTGTTCGCTCTTTAGACATCCTCCTCCACCAATTCTTTGCTTTGGGGATGCTCCATCACATCTTCAAGTTTCAAGCTCATGCGCTGTCGCTTGGCATCGATCTGCAAGATCTGCGCGTTGATGCGCTCGCCCTCGGAAACGATTTTCCAGGGATCGACCGAGCCTTCCATGCCCATTTGCGAAACATGGATCAGACCTTCCAGGCCCTCCTCAAGACGGGCGAAAGCGCCAAACTGGACGATATCCGTGATCATGACTTCGACCACTTCACCAAGCGCGTAGCGTTCGGCCACCGTTTCCCACGGATTGGGATAAAGTCGCTTCACACTCAATGCTACCCGGCCGCGGTCACCATCGACCTGCAAAACCAATACCTTGAGTGTCTCGCCAACTTCAACGAATTCGCTGGGGTGACTCACCCGGCCCCAGGACAATTCCGAAATATGCACCAAGCCCTCAACACCACCCAGGTCAATAAACACCCCAAAATCAGTAATGTTGGTCACGCATCCGTTGGCGGTTTTGCCGGTTTCCAGAGTGTCAAATAACTTCTGGCGCTCACCCGGAGCGCACTGCGCCGCCCGTTCAGAGAGCACGACCCGGCCGCGCTGTGGGTCACATTCGATCACCTTTAATTTCATATCCCGGCCAACGTACGCGGCCAGACAAGGTTCGCGTTCCCGATCCATTTGCGTGGGGGTAATTTCTACCAGGTGAGAGATCGGCACAAAGCCATGGAAACCATCGCCATCCACGAGCAAGCCGCCGCGGTTATAACCAACGACATGGCAGCCCAAGGCTGTTTCATCATCTTGCAATTTCAGGATATTGTCCCAATCCACATCGAGGTCGATTTTGGAAGATGCATCTTCGTGTGCTTCCAAAATCGGCTCAAGTACCTCACTGGCAGACACATGACTCTCCTCGTCTGCCATAACGGAGGCCCACCAACTATCATCGAGCATTGGAGGGGTATTTTCTGTTTTCTGAGCATCTTTATATTTCATAATTCACCATTTCCTCTTGTGTAGTAACTCCTTCGCGGGCCAACTGTTCCATATCAATAATCGCGTCGGCAACGGCCTCTATCGCCACGCGCTGCTTCCGGTACAAATCTGCTTCCGACATTGCCAACCTCAGGGCCACATCGCGCACCTTGCGACCCTGTAGAAATTTCATCTCCAGAATATTATATAGTATCCACTCGGCTGTAAAGCGCCTTTCTCCCTCTGGGCGAATGCGCTCTAAAGCTTCTTGCAAGATCGCCCGCATGGCATTGGTTGCGTTGCCGTCATAATCGCTGATCGCCTGCTGCACAACCTCGAGCCGCATTAACGGATTCTCGGTCAATTTCGGGCCACCCCAGTAATGACTGAATGCATCCTTCACATACTTGGACATGTCCTCGGCAATGCCCAGATCTTCCAGGTCAGAGAGCACATCGACCTGGTCGTAACGGCTGGCTGCCCGCAAGCGCTGGATCAAATCCACTTTCGGGCTAAGGCTTTCTACTTCCTGGATCACCTGACGTTGCAACTTACGATTCGCTAACACCATCGCGGCGCGTGCTCCCAACCGTTCTAACGAATAGTGATGGTCGGGATCCAGTTCGGTTTCCATTTCTCGGAAAACACCCAGCAAACCCAACAATTCTTCGCTATCGTTCTCATCGGCAAATAACGGTAACAGCCAGAAATTCTCCCAGGAAAAAACGCCCGTATATCCGTTTTGGACTGCACCTGCATTCAGCAAGTCCGGGGGCAATTCATCTTTCGGCAGTAAATCTTTCTTGCCCACCGGCACATACATTTCAACCCGGTTTTGATTCAGGGCGGCGATAAAAGCAGTGGAGACCTGGAACTGGTCACACACCGATGCCAGCACTGCTTCCAAGAATTGGCGCAGGTCACCATCGGTGATCAACCGATCCTGAAAGGCGCTCACGGTTTGCAAATCTGATTCATCCCGGTAGAACAGCCAGCGCTCGATCACCGGCGCGCCCAGTGTAATCAGATGCTGCATCAGGAGCACTGAAACAACCGCCACCACAGGAATCGCGACCGAATAAGGCAAGTTGAACGCTTCCCCCGCCCTCCAGACCAGCGTCATCAAGAGCAGCACTACAAACACTGTGATCGGACCGCGCATCAACCATTTGATTAGACGAATTTTTATTACCCGGTCAGGCCAGGGCACCCCAAAGAAAGCTACCGCGTACGCCATCGCCACCAAAGCCGTAAACACCAGGATATTTCCCATCGCCGCCACAACCAGAAACAGATGCGGGAAGCGTAAAGCAAAGCCGGTACCGAACAACAAATAGGGATACGAGCCAATTCCTAAAAAGCTCGAACCGACCAATAGATAGCCCATCCGCCGCCGGCTGGCCGATAATACCGTCCGGTCATAGGCGCGCCAGATTAGCGAAAACGCCAGGATCAGCATCAGGAAGTAGTACAGCGTGAACACCAGGGTGATCCAGGTACGCTCCATATAAGGCACCGGTTCGCCCACATAGTTCACCGGGCCGACCATCTTGAAGAATAACAGCATGAAAAAGAAAATGGCCGAAGTCAGGTAAGCCAGCCGCAGCAGCAAGCGCCGCCGGCCGCGCGAAGGCCGCCCCGTAGTAGCCAAAAGCGCATCCGCAAAATGGAAAAACGCCGGTGGAAAAAAGATCAACCCAACCCACTGGAAGCGCAGCCAAATTTCAAGCAAAGTCGTGCGCCCCACCGCGCCCCCCATCGCCTCCCCGGTAAAGATCGCAACCACACAAAGCAGCAAGACCAGGAATGCAAACGTCACCCTATCCTTTAGATTAAACGTCAGGGAACGTAAGAACAGGGAGAAGGCGGTGATCGCAACTCCTGCTTCAAAAACCTGGTTGATCGTCGTCAGTACTGCTAATAAAATAACACCCATAAACGCTTCCAATTAATAACGCTTTGAAAAGAAAAGCGCAATGTCCTGACTTTCATAATATTGATCGCTGTACCCACAAAACTCGAAACCCAGCTTGCCAACCAGGCTGATTGCGGGGTAGTTCTTCGATTGCATTTCAATAATCAAGCGGCGATAGTCTTTTTCTGCTGCCCAGGATTGAGCGGCCATCAAAAGCGCCTGTCCAACGCCATGCCTGCGCAAGCGCCGCATCACCACCAGGTCGATCACCCAGATGGACATCGGCGCGATACCTTCCATCAAACTGACATAGCCGACCACTTCATCGTTCAATTCGGCAACCAGGATACCAGTCCGGTTCGACCATTCATCAGCCAGCGCTTCAGGCATGCGGGGGTAGATCACCCGCATCGACCTGGGCAGCCGGATCTCGCGGAATGCGACGCTGATCTGGTTATCCTCAGAAGCGATATCCATTTGCCAGACATAGTCGGTGTGATAACTATGATCGAATTCGATCATCATCGGCAGATCACCAACTACAAAAGGTCGGACTTGAACATTACTCATCTTTGTGCTTCCTATGGCGTACCGATCAAAACCGGGATCCGGCAGGCCGGCAAAGATTCGCCGCTGTTATCGGTGACCACAAGCTGCAAGACATATTCTCCGGGTGTCCAGCGCGAGGTATCCCAGTTATCGACCAATACATCATCCTCCACAATGCTGCGCTGCGCCCGGATTGTCAACCACAGACTTTCTTGCGCACGCGCAATCTCGAATTTATAGAAGCCAAAGTCCGGTATATTCACCGTGCCCAGCACATCGATTTCGCCGCTGATCGTTTCACCCGGTTCGGGCGATGTAATTTCGAGCACGCCGGGCACACAACCATCTTCTAAAACTTCCACGGTCGGCAGTGGTGTAGCCGTAGCCGCCCCGCCAACCGACAGTTCAGCCTCAGCATCCGGGTCTGGCGTGCCTTCTTCTCCTGGGGTAGCCAGCAGATCGATGGTCGGCGTGGACATAATGTCTGCCACCGGCAGCAGCGGTTCCACGAACGTAACCAGTGAAAAGACCATCACGCCAAGCAAAATCAGCAAGAACAGCGCGATTGCAGCCTGGTTTAGCCGTCGTTGCCCGCTTTCGCGTTCCAATCCGAAACGGGCATCCCGAACCTCTTGCCAGGCGCGCACAAACTTAAAGAAGTACACCGCTCCCCCAAAACCCAGAATGGTATACACGACGAATTCGTATTGTTTAAAGAAGCGGAGAGCTTCACTCATGGTAATTCCAGATTATTAAAGTGCTTTCAAAACACCTCGAACCAGGCTGGTCAGCTTGGGCACAATCACCTGTCCGGCTTCCAAGACCTCTTCGTGGGTTGTCACCGTATTGCCATCCAGGTTAGCTTTGTTGCTGATCCCGGAGACACCCATCACGCGCGTCCCGCCATGGTGTGCCACAGTGGCTTCCGGCACCGTCGACATACCCACCGCGTCCACACCTACTGCCCGCAGGAACCGTAAGTCGGCAGGAGTCTCGAAAGACGGCCCGGCCAAGCAAACGTACACGCCCTCTTGCAACGTAATACCATTTTCAACAGCTACATCGCGGGCCAGGTCCAATAATTCATGATCGTACACCTGGCTCATATCTGGAAAGCGTGGGCCAAACTCTTCCAGGTTGGGACCGCGCAGCGGGTTATTCCCCGCCATGCCGATCAGGTTCAAATGATCGGTCAGCAACATCAAATCGCCGGGTTCAAAATCAGGATTCACTGCTCCGGCCGCATTGGTCACGATCAGCACTTCCACCCCCATGCGTTGCATGACGCGTACCGGCAAGCCAACCAGGGGCATGTCGTAACCCTCATAGAAATGGGAACGCCCTTGCATCACCAGGACCTGCTTGCCCTCCAATTCACCGATCACCAATTGCCCGGTGTGTCCCTGCACGGTCGAAACCGGCCAACCGGGCAGATTCGGATAGGGAATCTTATCCGCGTTCGCGATACTTTCTGCTAACGGGCCTAAACCAGACCCCAAGATCATACCTACCGAAGGTTGGTAGTCCGTGCGTTCCTTCACAGCCTGGACGACGGCGTCGATCCTGGCGAGTGTCAAGAATTCACTCATTACTATTTTCTCCTTTACCGTTTGTATCTCGCATCCGCCGCATCAAGGCGCGGGTGGATAGTACATTGCGATGCCCAAGCGAACGTTGGATTTCTTTCAAAGGAAGCTCTTTATCGATCATGCGGGCTGCCGCCGTGCGCCGGATCAGGCGCGGGGACAATTCACGCGAAATATTGACTTGATTGCCCCAATTGCGCAGCACCTGCCAGATACCCTGGCGGCTCATACGGCCGCCCATCTGGCTGACGAACAGGGCTTTCTGACCAGCGGGGTGGGACAAATCCGACCGCCCCTCGAATACATATTGTTCCAGGACGTCAGTCACGCCATTGATCGGCACCCATTCATCTATGCCACGCTTTGCTTCAAAACGGACGCGCTGGGCACGCAAGTCCAGGTCCGAAAGGTTCAACTCAACCAATTTAGAAATCGAAATACCGGTTTCCAACAGCAATGCAAAGATCGCCAGATCGCGTAAAGCCCGCGGATGTGTAGTTTCCGCCATCGCCTGCCGGACCAACTCGATTTCCTCTTCGGTCAAACATTCTTGTTCGACAGGTTGGTCACCGTTTCTGGTTTGCTTGAGAAAGTCGACTTCTGTTTCAGGAAGCTCGGGAATCAGTGCTTGCGCCTTTAAATAGCGCGCAAAACGACGCAGGCTGGCCTGGCGGCGCAGCAGCGTACTGGTTTTTCTGCCTTTCGTGCTTTCAGCTTGTAGAAACTCTGCGATGTTCTGCCCGATTAGATCGGCGGCACTAATTTCTCGCCCCAATTTTTTCCGCAAATAAACCACGAACCGCTTTAAATCGCTCTCATACGCTTTAAAGGTGTTCTGGGAATACTCCCCATTATTCGCAAGGTAATCAATAAATCGTGCTATCAGTTCTTCCATGCTGGCCGGTAATCTAGTTGCTCGCAGTCATTAATATTCGTACCGAATTATATCATTGAACCCTATAAATTGACATAATTTTCGAGACATAAATTATCCCTTCGGCATTACCTCGGCAAAGGCCCGAATTGTTGTTTCCACAGCCTGGTCGTCGACCCAATAATGCGTCACCAGCCGAAAACTGCGCTCGCCGGTCGCCCCCACTTTTACACCCAGCTCGTCTAGCTTGGCGACGACAGCGGACATTGTTAGTCCTGTACTCGCATCGACTGCGCCATAGACCATATTCGACTTCACTGCTTCAAGGTCAATCTGCAAGCCGGGGTTTTCTGCCAGCCCGGCAGCCAGTTTTTGGGCACGCGCGTGGTCTTCGCCAATGCGGGCGACCATTTCTTCCAGGGCTACGATTCCGGCTGCCGCCAGGATACCAGCCTGTCGCATGCCACCGCCCAATTGCTTGCGGATACGATGCGCTTTGTGGATAAACTCGGCCGAACCACATAGCACCGATCCGACCGGCGCGCACAGCCCTTTACTGAGGCAAAACGTAACCGAATCGGCCGGTTCGACCAACGCCCGCGCCGGAACTTCCAACGCCGCGGCAGCATTGAAGATACGCGCTCCATCGATGTGCAACTGCAAGTCATGTGCTTTTGCCAGGTCACCCACCACCTGGGTATATTCCACACTTATCGCCGCCCCACCGCAACGATTTTGGGTATTCTCCAATGTGATCAGGCGCGTAATGGGGTCGTGTGCGTCATCTGGCCGGATCACCTTTTCGATATCTTCCAGGCGCAGCGTACCGTCCGGTTGGTTCATAAGCTGGCAAGAATGTACCCCACCCAATGCCGATATGCCCCCAGCTTCATACAGAAAGGTATGCGCCAGATTCCCCAGAATGACCTCATCGCCGCGCCCGCAGTGCGCCAAGATCGCGGCCAGGTTGCCCATCGTCCCGGAGGAAACGAACAAAGCCGCTTCTTTTCCAAGCATGGTTGCCGCCATCTCCTGCAATTGGTTTACGGTTGGGTCTTCTCCATAGACATCATCGCCCACCGGAGCTTCCGCCATGGCGACGCGCATCGCCGGGGTTGGCTGGGTAACTGTGTCCGAACGCAAATCAATAACCTGCATGATGTTTCCTCATTCAATTTTCTGTCATTTAGAGCGAAGCGAGAAATATCTGTGAATTTTCTGCCCCATAGGACAGAGCCTAAACCCGTCAGGCTTCACATAAAACGTATTTTATTTCACAAACACGTGTACATCAAGCACGTAAGCGTGCCAAAGTCTGAAGGAAATCGTCCGGTAAAGGTGCCTCGAACAACCTTGGCCTGGCCGCGCCCGGCAACTGCAATTGCATCCGCGCTGCGTGCAGCAACTGGCGTTTTACCGGCAGCGTTGGCCGCTTGCGCCCATAGACCGTATCGCCCACCACCGGGCAGCCGATAAATGCCATATGCACCCTGATCTGGTGTGTGCGACCGGTCAGGATGTGCACGTCCAGAAAAGCATGCTTATCGAATTGCTCTTTGGTCTGATATTCACTGATTGCGGCCCGGCCCTTGTTTTCAGTGGTCACCGCCATGCGCTTGCGATTGGCCGGGTCTCGGCCAATCGCGGCCTCGATACGACCGATTTTGGTAGGCGGCTGCCCATCGACCAATGTCAGGTAATGTTTCTCCACACTACGCTCTTTGAATTGACGTTGCAATTCGCGGTGTGCGCGGTCGTTCTTAGCAACGATCAGCAAACCGGATGTATTCTTATCCAGGCGATGTACGATCCCCGGACGCTTTACACCACCAACCCCTTCCAGGTCAGGGATATGCGCCAACAAGGCATGCACCAATGTACCGGTCTGGTGCCCCGCAGCAGGATGCACCACCAACCCGGGCGGTTTGTTGATTACGGCAACGTCCTTGTTTTCGTAAATGATATCTAAAGGAATATCTTCGGGAATGATCTCACTAGGTTCAGGCGGTGGGATAAGAATCTTTACGGTACACGGCGCTTCAACCTTATACCCGGTTTTGGTGATCGTTTCCCCATCGACCTGCACCTCACCAGCTTTAATCAGCGCCTGAATGCGCGAACGCGAAAGCTCCGGCAAATTGGATACCAGGAAATGATCCAACCGGCTGCTTTCTGCTTCATCGTATTCAAATACAAGCTCGCGCTCTTCCATATCGCTCTCAAATCCACATGCTTATTTCCCCCAACTTATCAAAAATCGGCTACTCGTCTAACGCGTCGCGCTCTGCGTCCAATTCGGTTTCGTCAATCACATTGTCAAGTCGGGCCGCAAGCGCCTGCTCGGCAGCTTCTTTTTTCTCGCGCTGCTCGCTGATCCACACCCCGATCACCAGCACAGCCACTCCGATCGAAATACTCGAATCGGCTATGTTGAACACCGGGAAAGTACCGACCGAAATAAAATCGGTTACGTGCCCAATTGTCAGCCGGTCGATCAGATTGCCCATTGCACCGCCCAATTGCAGGCTCATCGCCACCTTGAGCGGCCAATCCTGCCAGGAGACCTGCGGGAAGTAAAGCACGATGATCGCGCCCACGACCACCGCCAGGCCGGTCAAGATCGGGCCGGCGCTCTGGAACATGCCAAACGCCGAGCCGGTATTCCACCAATGTACGATGCGCACATAAGGCGCCAGCCATTCCACCGGCATCCACGACTCGCTGATCGCCAGATTGTTCTCGACGATCCCTTTCGTCCATTGATCCAACAAGATAATTGTTCCCGCGATCAACACCAAGAACAGGTAATCTTTGGCGTAATAGCCAAAAGATTTTTTGTCTTCGAGCGTTTCCATCTTGGCCGGAGCTTCTTTTTCCTGGCCGTTCTCATCTGTATGTGTTTGTTCGATCAAAAGGCTACCTCTATGAAAAAGCAATTTCAGCCCCCCATTGTACCCTACGAAAGATTAATTTAGGCTCAGTATTCAGGGTTTTCTGACCAGATAATCGATCTGGTGGGCAACATAGACCAATTCTCCCTGTTCTATCTGGGCACGCCGCGCCCGCAGCCAGTCCTGGAGCCGAGCCTGATCGAGCGTCGGATGCCCGCCCAGTGCTTGCCCGACCATCTGGATGATGCAATGCAGAAAATAGGCTTCATCTTGCGGATATCTTCCTGCTTGCGAATGCACGACCCAGTCCGAACTTCCGGCCGCCAATACCTCGAACCCGGCCGCGCCAAATGCTGTAAACAGATGCCGCCCGGTCTGGCTGTCCCCGGAAGGTTTCCCTGCCACAATACGCGCATCCATGGTCTGATTGTACAAGCGCGCGATCTCAGCATCAAATTCTTGGTCGATCACCGGTTCAAAGATCGTCAGGCCGTCATAGTTGATGGTGGCGTAGATATGGCTCCTAGGTGCGAGGCTGGCGAACAGCGCCGTCAATGCCGGTTTCAGATCGACTAAATCCAGGAAAGCGTTAGCCGCCACCAAATCCCATTCCTGATCCTGCTCCTGGATAAAAGCAAAAATATCGGCAATGTGCAGCGCCAGTTCGATCTTACGGTCTTCGTCAGCAAAAACGATTCGATTTGCTTCAGCCGTTACCGAAAATCCGGCCTGCGTGCCCCAGGCGGTGAGATATTCGCGGGCTGAAGTGATGTTTTTCGGGTCGATATCGACCAGGGTATAACGGGCATACTTTACAAGCCCCCACTCGACTATGCGCTGTAACATCGTGCCGATTCCCCCGGCCACCTCCAAAATCCGGAGCGGCCGGTCTGGAGTCTGTGCAGGTAACGCGCTACTCATCGCCTCCCAGACATACCGGTTCAAGGCGCGGTCGTCCACACTTTTCTTGGCACGAAGGTAACGGGGAAAAGAAAAAGCCGGCGGTTCAGACATAAACATTACCGCCAGCTCGATTATCTATAAAGAACATCACAAATATGGGAATTTCTGCTACCCCTCGACCTCAACAGCTTTCTGTACCGGAGCATCTTCTTCTGCCTCCGACGCAGCCATTTCAGTTTCCACAACTTCGGGCGCAGACAGCACCTGCTGCATATGCATATACAAAGCAACCATCAGCCCGACCTCAATCAGCACCGAGAAATACCCCAGGCCTGCTACACCGATTTCGTTTTCCATCAGGAAGAATCCCAGTACGGTTGCCAAGGCCAACGCGATAAAGACGTAATGCAGCCATTTCTGCGTTTCTTTGCCGGCCAGGAATTGGATATCCATGGTCACTCCACCCAGCATCACCAGGAAAGCCAACCCGGCCAATGTGAAAATCACGTTGGGAATGCCATTTTGATTGAAGTACATGATGTTGAGTATCACGAGATGGATAACGGCGATGATCAATCCTAAAACAATGATTGCAGTTTTCAAACTCTTGCGGTCCATAATACACCTCTTTGCTTCAATAACTACATTATACAGAGTTTCAAGCGGCTTGACTTGACAATATTGAAAGCAAATATGTTCTTATCTGCAATGTTGTCTGGTCCCAACCTGGAAATTGGTTGAACCGTTCTAAAGCCGCACAGCTAAGCGCGAAAAGGCATTGGCGATCATTATGGAGGTTCTGTAAGATTTCCGCCAGCCCTACACTGTCTCCCGCATCGATCAAGAATCCGCTCTCTTCCAACTGGATAATCTCATACGCCGCCCCCTCCGTCGTCCCGACGGCAGGCAGTCCATATGCCATTCCTTCCAAATAAACGATCCCGAAGCCCTCATAGGTCGAAGGCACAACCAAAAGATGATGTTTCGCAAACTGCTCTGGCAGCAATTCATCAGCAACCGATCCATAAAACTGAATATTGGCTTCCAAGCCCATTTTGGCTATGCGCAAGAATAGGCTTTTTATGTATTTTTCGGAATGGTCGAAGCCGCCAATCACAGTTAATCGCCAAGTATCTTTAGGTAATTGGCCCAGTGCTTCAATCAGTACATGCAAGCCTTTGCGCGGAATCAAGTTTCCCAAGAAGAGAATCCGCAACGGCCCAGGGGCAAAAACGCGCTGGCGAATTTGATCCTCCGATATTCCCCCATCCAGGCGGTCACCGGCCGGGTAAGCTACGATGGTGGGTTTGCGTTCATTCGTCATCGCCTCAACTACCTGGCGCGTGGTCTGGCTGTTGAAGATAAAGCCATCGACACCATTCAGATAGCGGCGTTCCACCAGGCGGTAGAGCCATTTGATCCAAAACGGATGGCGCTCGCTGGCGCGCAGGTGATGGACAATAGAGATGATCGGATACGTAACTTGTGGCCTCAGACGCTGGTTCAGCAAGAAAAAGGAGGGGTGGTTAAGTTCGTCCTGTAAAAGGATATCGACATCCAGGCTAACCAAGTGCTGCAGCAGCGCCTGTGAAAAATTATCTCCCAGATGGGCCGCGTAATTGCGCCAGGGCAGCGAGATGATCTCTACTTCGTCGCCCTGTTCCCGCAAGTATGTGACCAATTTGCGGTCGTAAAGGTAGCCGCCCGAAACCGTGTCCAGGCAACCATAGATGAGCAAGCCGACGCGCAATTACAGTTCCTGTTTGTATGCAGCCCAGGCGATCTCGTTCTCCCAGATTTGCACGCTGAGTGCGGACAGATTCGGGGCATTGACCTTCTCCGCCAGCGTTCCGGCGATGATGCGCGCAAAATGCTCGATGGATGGATTCAACCCGGCGAATTCCGGCAAGTCGTTCAAAGTGCGGTCGCGATAATAAGCCGCGATTTCATCCAGGTGATATTCGATATCGACGATATCCACCAGATAGCCATGCTCATTCAGTGTTTCACCATGTAATTGCAATTCCAGATTATAGTGATGTGAATGCAGTTCATTTTCCGCCCCCCAATCGCCCCCGATCAGATAATGCTGGGCAACGAAATCACGCTTTACAGCAACAGTGTACATGGCAACTCCTCAAGAATTGGTAAAAACAACCTGAACGACTTTTTCAGGTTGGGTATCAATCAGTTGATAAGCCGCAGCAGCCTCATCCAACGAGAAACGCTGGGTGATGAATTTCGAAGGCTTGATCTCAGCAATCATTTTCCAGGCCAGATTGAAGCGCCTCGCCTTGGTCCAACACCCGCTCAATTCCGGTGCCAATGTACTGACCTGGCTGCTAATCAATTTGATGCGGCTGCGGTGGAAATACCCACCCAAATCCAGGTTAGCACGCTTCTGGCCGTACCACGAGCCAACCACCACCCGCCCGTTGAATCCGGTCACCGTAATCGCTTGGTCCAGAGCTGCCGGTGCGCCCGACAATTCATAAACCAGATCAGCACCCACATGCCCGCTGGGGGAACTCAGCCGTGTTTTGGCCGCTTCAAGCACGTACTCTTCCCGCGGGTCGAAACTCTCCTGCGCGCCGTTGGCAAGCGATAATTCTCGGCGGTGCGGAATCAAATCGAACGTAATGAGGCTTTCAAGCGGATAGCGCGCCAGCAAAGCGGCAGTCAATAATCCAACAATTCCTTGCCCGAAAACCGCCACCTTCTCGCCAATCAGTGGCTGTCCGTCCATCGCGAAATTCACGGCGGTTTCCATGTTCGGCAGGAAAACGGCATCTTCTACAGATATACCTTCCGGGATTGCCAACAACTGTTCAGGTTGAGCGACAAAATAATTTTCGTGGGGATTGAAAGCAAACACCTGCCGTCCCAACCAATCAGGGTCGACTTCAGCCCCAAGCTCGACCACCTCACCTACTATCGCATAACCATACTTGAGCGGATACTTTAGGTTGCCCCCTAACGCAGCGATACTCTCGTCGGCCGCCATCTCCTGGGGAGCTTGGCCGCGATAGACCAGCATTTCAGTTCCCGGGCTGATGGCCGAATTGATCGAGCGTACCAGCACCTGACCGGATTCGAGCGCCGGAATTTCTGCTTCAACAATTTCAATTTTTCGTTCTGTTACAAAAAAGATGCTGTGACGCTTCATACACACTCCGGCGCAAGTTGTCCCCACAATACCAAATCGTCGCCATACTGCGCGAACTTCATGTCTGCTAACCGCAGAAACTTATTTGGGTCAGGCGGGTCGGTTTGCTCCAGCAGTTGGCGGCTTTCGAAAGCCTGCAAACCACCAACAAAGATCGGCGCTACCGTCAGCACCAGTTGGTCGGCCAGGCGATGCGAAAGGAAGTTGGTAATAATGCGCGCCCCGCCTTCAACCATCACACTCTTTACGCCCATACTTCCCAAGCAATCCAGCAAAGCCTCCAGCGAGACACGCCCATGCGCATCCGCTTCCAAAGGGATCACCCGCGCCCCCATATCCTCTAATAACTTCCGCTTTTCCTGGTCAATATGATCAGTTGTGAAGATCCACGGTTTCAGCGTGTTATCCAGCATAGCCGCATCCAATGGAAATCTCAACTGGCTGTCCAGAACAACGGGCTGCGGGTCCCTGCCGTTTTCCTTCCGGCAGGTCAGGCGCGGGTTATCCGCCAGCACGGTGCCAATCCCCACCAGGATGCAGTCATGTACACCCCGCAAACCATGCGTGAGCACATAAGATTCCGCCCCGCTGATCGCCAGGGGAATTCCCCGCCAGGCAGTGATACTGCCATCCAGGCTTTGGGCATAGGTCAGAGTAACCAGAGGTTTTTGGCTGCAAAGAAAATGTTCGTTCGCCCGCTCGACGATCTCACTTGCCAGATCCATTTTTAAGGTCGGTTCCTTCCTTTTCAGACAATGGTAAATTCAGCAGGTGATTCATACGCTCGACTTTGGTCGCCAAATAACGCTCGTTCTCCGGCGTGATCGTTGGCTCGAGTTGGACACGCCCGGCAACTTCAATACCCAGGCGCTTCAAATTCTCGATTTTGTCAGGGTTATTGGTAATCAAGCGGATCGATTTGACTTCCAGGTCTTTCAAGATATGCGCCGCAATTGTGTAGTCACGCTCATCCTCCTGATGCCCTAACAACAGGTTAGCATCGACCGTGTCGTACCCTTCATCTTGCAGGTTATAAGCCCGCAGCTTATCGTACAGCCCAATTCCGCGTCCCTCCTGACGCATGTACAGCAAAATACCGGTACCTGCCTCAGCGATGATCTGTTTTGCCAGTGCCAGTTGTTCGCCGCAGTCACAACGCTTCGAACCTAACACATCGCCGGTAAAACACTCTGAATGCACCCGCACCAGAACATCTTCTTTCCCGTACACATCCCCCATAATGAACGCCAGGTGCTCTTTATCATCCTGGTCATTCGTATACAAACAAAGCACAAATTCGCCTTCGTCCGTAGGGATGCGAGCACATGCGCCAATTTGCACAACGATCTTTGTGTCCATATTATCCTCGTCTCATAACTTCATCATTCGCTGCTATCTATTTATACTACTTTCCAGATTAAAAGGCCATATCAGCGCTGGCGCAACCCGCCCCACCACAATCCCAGGCTGCCAAACAGCACATCCCTGGCGCGAATCAACAGGCTAATACCAACCCCCAAAGCAGGATTCAAGCCCAATATCTGCATCGCCAGCACCTGCCCGGCTTCGAGCGCACCCAACCCGCCCGGCATCGGCGTCAGGAAAGCCAAACGCGCCATCACCATCACGCTTACCAGTTGGCGGAAGTTTAGAACACCACCTAAGAAACGCAAGGCCAGCCAATATTCGAAACCAAGCACTGCCCATAGTACGCCCGAATAGAACAGTAAGCCGAAGATCAAACGCGGCTTTTGGCGGCATAAAGCAGTCACCTGAACTTCGGTGATCTCCACCAGCTCAATCGCATTCGCCAACCACGGCCGATCTTTCCAGCGCACCGGTAGCAAGCGCAGCACCCCGGCGATGGGCTGCTTACCCATCCACAACTGCCCCAGGTACACGGCCGGAAGTAAAGCCGGGCCACTGACCGCAATCACCAAACGGCTGGATTGGATCTGCGCGGTCGTTTCCAGGGTGGTCAACATCAGAATGCCAAAAATCAGAAAGCCGAAGTTTGTCAGCAGTTCGATGATCTTATCCACGGTGATCGTAGCCGCCGCCTCGGTGCCGGGGATTTGGTGGTTGTGGCGCAAATAATGGACTTGCAGCGGTTCGCCGCCGAACTGCGGACCGGGTGTGAAATAACTCACTCCGAAAGCCGCCAGCCGGTAGCGCATTACTACCCAAAAGGGCAGCCGGTGCCCGTATGCACGCAAGATCAGCCACCAGCGCCCACCCAGCAGCAACACAACCCCCACATTGACTACCAGCAAAGCCAAAATCTGCCAGCCTAAAATCTGGCGTAATACATCCAGAATGTCATTCAGCGGAATCTGGCGCACACTCCACCACAACAGCATCGCCACCAGCGACCAGAGCAGAAAACGCAGCTTTTTGAGTTTATCCTTGATGCTCATCGTTACTCGTTTCTCCAGCACGATGATGGAACAGCCATTCTTCCGGCGACCATACATAGTAATTCCCCGGTCCCAGGAACAAGACTCCGCTTGCTGCCAACAAGTAGAACAAGTGCAGCCCACCAAAATCTACGAATTGCAGCTTGATACCCATCACGCTCAACGCCGCAATGGCAGAAACGCGCGTCAGGATTCCCAACCCCAAGAACAGCGCGATCACAATTTCGAGCAGCATGAATACGATTGTACCTGGAAAGTCAAATGAGGTTTGGGTTATCCAAACGATCAGAACTGCCACAGCGATTCCACGCAGCACGACCGGGACGACAGCAAACAACCTGCCTTTCAATTTACCGGTAAATTCGCCGGCGCGGTGTTTGCTTGGGCCAATCCTTCCACTAACTTGCAGCCAGTCGTAAATGAACCCAACCATGAACGGCAGCATGAAGATCGCCGCCGCAATGGTTGTGCCCGGCGGGGACAATACCGGGGCCAACATAGCAGTCACGAAACCCATCTGGATTCCGGCGAAGATGCGCCGCCGGTTGCTGGGTCGCAGGTCATACACCGGCTGACCGTTCCGGTTTCGAAGCCAGATACCAAACAGAAAAATGTAGCGCGCAAACCCAACCGGCAAATACCAGACCGGCACCGTACCGTAATGGAATGCCAACAGCGTCACCACCAGTACCCCCAACGAGTCCAGGTTCATGTCCAACGTTTCACCCAATTTTGTGGCATGGTTGGAAATGCGCGCCAGGTAACCATCGAAAAAGTCGGTCAGGTCGGCCAGCAGGTAGAGCGCAAAAGGCAGCCAGGCCAGCAGCCCCTCCGGCTGCGGCACGAACACGAACCCGGCCAGCAAACCAATCAACACCGCCCTTGTGATCGAGAGCAGGTTTCCAGCGCCAAAAGTCGGCAGAAGCTGAGATTCACCCGCGCGGTGATTTTGGTCGAGCCAAGTCCATACAGAACCGAAGAGGTAAATTTCCGCCCCAATTGCCGCCGCCATCCACGTCAACCCAGCCTGTATATCCCAAACGTGGTCGAATAACACAAAGACACCAAACGTAACCAGACCACTTAGCAACATAATACCCACCAGCCGCACGCGCAAGCTGGTCAGGTCATCCAAACCTTTGATTATCTTTTCTTCCATTATCGACCTATTTTAGTTGATTTCATAGTTCTGACGTAATTCCCGCCAAAATATTACCAAATAAATACAGCACAACCACGAAATTATTGTATAGTAATCATGCACTAGGAATTGACCGTTTATAGCTGTTGAAAAATTCTAACTGCAAATGGTCAGAACCCATCATGAGGAGGTTAAATATGTCTGAGACTGCGGCGCAAGCCTTATCTATTCTACGGGATGGCAGCCAGTTCAAATGGTACGTGATCCCCTTACTAGCTTTTGTCGTTTACGTCTACGCCATAGAAATCGAGCGCAAGAACTGGAGTCTGGTTTTTGCCGGGCTGGCTTTCTGGGGCATGGACTGGTTCAACGAAATCTGGAATGGCCTGGTCTTCCACGCCAGCGGTTACGCGCCGGTCTGGGGCGCGCCGGGCAGTACGGCCTACCTGATCCTGATTGGGCTGAACATCGAGATTATGTTTATGTTTGCGGTTGCCGGTGTCGCGTATTGCAAGATGCTCCCTGCCGACAAAAACATGAGAATCCTCGGAATCCCGAACCGGATTTTCATCGCCATCGCCGGTTCGATCTTCAGTGTTTTCGTCGAAGTTTTGCTCAATCTGATCGGCGCGCTGACCTGGGAATATTCCTGGTGGAGCGTAGGCGCACCCTGGCTGGTCTTCCTGATCGGTTACCTGCCCTTCTTCCTGGTCTCGTTCTGGGTTTTCGACATGGAAACCGTCCGCCAGAAACTCACCACCGTCGGTGTGATCTTTGGTGTCGACCTGCTCGCCATCCTGATCTTCGGCATCGGGCTGGGGTGGTTATAGCCTCTCTAGGTTTTACACAAATGACACGAATATTTCACGTAATTCGTGTCATTTGCTTTATTTGTGCTATTCGTGGTAAGCTGATCGCTCAAAGCTGCCAGCCGATTTGCTCATTCCCACAATCTACACTATACTTGCCCCATCCTAACCACCTGGAAGAACATCATGCCCCGAAACATCCTTTTCGACCTGATCGCCCCGCTCTACGACCGCCTGATCTCTCCCCGCCAGCCGGAAGACCTCCTGGACGTGCTCAAACTACCTATGGAAGGCAAAATGCTGGATGCCAGCGGTGGGACCGGGCGCGTCTCTGCCACCCTGGAAGCCTCCGTTGGCAGCATGGTGCTGAATGATCTCTCCCACCCCATGCTCGTACAGGCCCATGAAAAAGGCCTGAAAGCCACCCAGGCGCAAGCCCACCACCTCCCCTTCCCTGATGACAGCTTCGAACGCGTCATGATGGTCGACGCCCTGCACCATATTGGTCATCAGAAGGAGGCCGTCAAGGAACTTTTGCGCGTGCTCAAGCCCGGCGGCCGCCTGGTGATCGAAGAACCGGACATCAACTTGTTCCAGGTTAAATTGGTAGCATTAGGGGAAATGTTAATGCTGATGGGCAGCCATTTCCTCACCCCCGATCAGATCAAAACCTGCATCGAAAAGCAAGGCTACACCGCCCAGATCCAATCCGACGGCAGTTTCGCGGCCTGGATCATCGTAGATAAATGATCGTTATTGGAGTCGACTGCGCCACTGTAGACAAACGCATTGGTCTGGCAAAGGGGAAATTCGAGAATTCACAGGTCGCCGTCCTGGAGGTTGCCAGCGGCAAAGACCAGCCGGTACTTGAAACCATTCTGGATTGGCTGCCACCCAACGAACCAGCCCTGCTCGGCCTGGATGCGCCACTGGGTTGGCCCGCCGCGCTCGGCCAGCAGCTTGCCGGGCACATGGCCGGGAAACCCATCCGAGAGCAACCCGGCAAACTCTTCAACCGGCATACCGACCACTTCATTCACAACAAACTGGGCAAGAAACCTTTAGAAGTTGGGGCAGACCGTATTGCCCGCACCGCACTCGCCGCCCTCAAATTGATCGAAGGACTCCGCCATCGCAGCGGGAATGAAATCATCGTCGGCTGGAACCCGGCCGAAATCGTCAACACTGCGGTCATTGAAGTCTACCCCGCCGCCACGCTGATTGCCTACAACGCCATCGTACCAGGCTACAAGAAGCCGGCCGCAACCACAGAACGCCAAAAGGTTTTGACTTCTCTAAAACAACATATGGAAATTAAGACTGCTCCAGACCTTATGCTGGCCAGCCCGGACGTGCTCGACGCCGCCATATGCGTGCTGGCCGGGGCCGACTACCTCAAGGGGCAATGCTATCCCCCAGACGATCTCACTCTAGCCCAAAAAGAAGGCTGGATCTGGGTCAAGGAAATTGACTAAACGTAAACGCGTGGTACGCGCGTATTGATATTGGTCAGCACTTCGTAGGGAATGGTGCCTGCCCACTCAGCTAGGTCTTCACAGGTAATTCGCTCCCCTTCTGCTTCCCCAATCAAGATCACTTCATCATCGTTGTAAGCCGAATCCCACTCAATGTTGACCATCATCTGGTCCATGCAAATACTGCCCACCACCGGGTATTTCTTGCCGCGCAGGATCACTTCAGCCTTCCCCGTCATCGCACGGAAATAGCCATCCCCATAACCGACCGGCACGGTAACCACACGCACCATATGGTCGCTTTCCCAGCGCGAGCCGTAACTGACTGGATGTCCCGGTTTGACCACCTTGAAATACACCACCCGCGATTTCCAGACCAGCGCCGGACTGACGGGCACGCTCCTGGGAATATCCCCGGCCGGATAAACACCATAGGTCAAGATGCCGGGGCGCACCAATTCAAAATAGCTCTCCGGGAGTTGCAAAACCGCCCCCGAATTGGCAATATGCCGGATCGGAACGGGCAAGGCGCGGTCTTCGTAGAATTTCAACACCTCGTTGAAACGTTCCAGCTGCAACTTGGCCGAAGCCAGGTCGAGGCTGTCGGCGTTGGCAAAGTGCGAAAACACACCTTCCACCTCGATATGCTTGTAATCCAGCGAGGCTTTGAGGAAATCTTTGGCGTTGTAATAATGTACGCCAATCCGCTCCATACCGGTATCGATCTTGAGGTGTACCTTGGCCTGTTTGCCAACTTGCTTCGCCGCCCGGTCAACGTGCTCCAATTTCTCAATTGATGAAGCCGTCAGCGTCAGATCATTTTTGATAAACAGCGGCACCTGGCTGCCGATGATACCCCCCAATACCAGGATCGGGGTCGTAATCCCAGCCTCGCGCAGCAGCAAACCCTCTTCCAGGTAGGCCACACCCAGGTAAGGCACATCAATTTTTTGCATATGCATGGCAACTTCGATCAAGCCATGTCCGTAAGCATTAGCTTTCAGGATTGGCATCACCATCGCCGCACCAACCTGCTGCTGGATGGCACGATAATTCTCGGTCAGGCGCTCCAGGTCGATCTCGACATAGGTTGGTCGGAGCACACCGTTGATTGAAATTGTAGGGTGATTGGATATGTGCATGTCGGCAATTTTACCCCACAAGTGTTGAAAAGTTCCGCCTTGATTAAAAAGCTCGAGTTTAGACAAAATGAATTAGCCGGACACAAGGTCGGGTTGAAAAACAGCACCTTACCAATCGAATTTCAAGCCACTT
>JAFGRA010000127.1 GCA_016935415.1 Anaerolineales bacterium | reverse complement strand
TCAAACAATTTTTCAGCGAAACGATGTATTGGCGGTTATGAGGTTGTTAATGTGCTTTTTCTCGAAACGATGTATTGGCGTATGACAAGTAAGTATTATTCGCCGCGTCCAGGCAAGGGACTGAGCTTCCAGCGGCCATAGGCGATAAAACCAGCGAAAGCCGCCAGAACCAAATTCATAAAGATATTCGAGGGTTCGCCGCGTTGAATATGCCAGACCGCCGCACCAAACATAACAAGCACCAACCCTAATCCTGCCCAGTATGTCAACCGCACTTGAATTTTCGTAAGGCCCGGAAGAATTAAACCCAAGCCCCCAGAATTTCGGCTGCCCCACTGAAAACATGCAGCGCAGGCGAAAGTTCATACATCCATGCCATTGGCGCCGGTAATCCAGGTGGGATTATAAAATGGGTAACGCCGACAAAGACAAAATAGAAACCCAGCAAGACTTGCAATACCCATAACAAAATATTCACCGTTTTGCTCCTTATCACACCATTCTCATTTGTTTTTTTACCATTGCCCCCATCTTGCGATGGAAAGCACACAAAAACTCGACGCTATTCAGGATTCAAGCCTTACGACTATTAATCAGTTCATCAATATCATTATCCGATTCATTCCAGATATGAGCGTTCGTACCACACCTGGTCTTCCACTGCCCAGCCGGATAGTGGTTCGTCGCCTAAGATGATCTCGAACTTCCACCAGGTATACCTATCTGCCATTATAGGGCCATCAACGATACCCACATATGCATCCGGTTCTAATTGTGTTAGTACGTTAGCATTGACCGAAGGCTGGTCACGCACGTTCAGATCAATGCCTTCTTCCGTAATGATATACACATCACCAATTCGGAAAAACAACGCTTCGGTCGGCTCACCACCGGGCAATACCAGGTTCGAAGCCCAACTCGGCAATTCGACCTCACCGGCGGCTAACTTTGCGCGCCATTCATCGTCAGTCAGGCGTTGGTCACGGGGCTGAGTAAATTCGTAGTATGAGAATACGCCACCCTGGGCAACTTCCCAACGCCCCTCAAGCGGGACCACCACATATATTCGGTCGACCCCACCGACCCCGACTTCAAGCACACTATCGTCACTTCCCGACACAGCCGCGATCACGGGCACCTTAGGCATCTCGCTGTTCGGTTGATTGTAAACTGTATCTGTATTCACACATTCCTGCATCCCAAGGCAACTGGTAATAGTGTACGTATCGTCCGCATCCAAGGGCTGCCCGGCCAATTCTTTGGCGGCAATATCGCCAAGTTCCTCAAACCGCGCTCCTAATGCACCCATCGCCATGATATAGGGATATGGATCAGCATATCCAAGATATCCACCGGTTGTATCTTCTAAAATACAGGGCATATAAAGCACGCGGTTTTGCAAGCCGCAGGACAAAGAACTCGCCATATAGGCCATCCTATAGAAGGCCTCTGGGTTCGGCTCCACATAGCTGGGTGCCGGGCCGGACATGGGCGGGCCACCGCCGCCAGCTCTTTCAGGCATCTTGGTGTATAAAACCGTATCATGCTTCAACTCAGCCCAACTGCCCAAGGCCGCATTCAGGTCTTTGTAACCCCAGGCTGAAGTCTGCATGTAGGCCGGATAAGCCGCATCTTTGGCCTGAATGACCGGGAAGAAGGCGTACAACCAGCTATCGTAGAAACGCCCCAACCATTGGGATGCGGGTTGAGCCTGTACAGCCTGCTGCATCATTTCAAGTTGTTCGCTATAGTTTGGGAATTCAGTCACACCCTGATTTTCCAGTTCGAGCAACGCCGGCTGCGAACCAAAAGCCGCCATCACATCCAGGCCTGATGGAAATTCACGGCGCGTGTTATCAGGTTTAGGTTCCACTCGGTCGAAGATCACGTTCTGAAGGATCATCCCGTCCAGGGTAAAACGCTGCCCCATGAAACGCCAGCCTTTTGTCGGTTCCAGATCGACTGTTGAAACCACAAATAGCGAATTGATCTCAGGCGCTGGGAGTTGGTCGCTGCGAGAGAGGAACTCTTGCCAGAGCGTTTCGTCAGCCAGATCGTCTACGCCGGGATTATCGCCATAGACTGCATCCATCAAAATGCCATACTCCAATGGCCCAGCATCGTCCGAGGGGCCAACCACAAAAGTCAGCGTCTTATGCATCTCGGCCCAAACATCCGCGGCAGGTTGTCCATCCACTTGCGCTCTGCGTAACGCCAGGGTAATTATCAGCGGTAAGCGCGAAGGCACGAAGTTTGGATCATCCGGGTTTTGCAGTAAAAAATGCATGCGGCCGTACCAGGTCATGCCGCGGAAATACGCCTCCAGGTCGGGATCACCGGCATAATGTCCCACCGGTTTATAAGCGCCATAATCGTCTTCAAAATTCGGGAAAAGCGCCGATTTCGCCCGGCCATCGGCGGCTATGATTTGCTCTACCTGTTGGGCAACGATATCAGCAACAGCCGGATCGATCTCGGCCTCCGAATCGAAAAGCTTGAGCGCCACAGAAAGATAGGCCAGGCTTTGTTCCATATCCCCGGCAAGGGAAGTATTTGCTGCTGAAGGATAATCGGCAGCCACTTGGTCCAGCGCAGCCTGGGTAATGGCGATCATCTGCGGCCGGAAATGTTCGCGTTCCAGCGACTTAAGTAGATCGTCAAAGAGCAGATGTAGGGCGTGGAAAGCGGCATCAGTGGTCAGGTAGTAAGGTTGGCCGTTTCGTTTAGCGGTTTCAGCCCGAATATCACCGAACTGCACTTCCTGGCTGTGAAGGATCACGAAGCCGTTCTTCACCAAGAAAGCCTGCTGCTCAGATGTAAGGTTCGCAAGCACCTCAACGTTTGCCACCTGGCTGAGACTCAGCGGCAGCGAGATGTCTTCCCCTTGATAGGATTGCGGCTCCCAGGCAGTCAAGGCAAGCGTGGTGCCATCCATCATTTGCCCTGCGAAGGGCTTCGACCAATCCACCGAGAAAGGAGAAAGGCGCTCTTTGGGCGGAGCAGGGACTCTGGTTTCCATTGCCATTGGGGAAGTCGGCGTTGGCAAACCCGACAGTGACGTAGGTGTTAAGGTCGCCGTTGACCTGGGTGTTTCACCGAGCACACGACAGCCAAAAGTAGCCAGAAACGCCAAGATTACAAAGTAAACCCTTGATTTTTTCATTTTGCCTTCCTCCACTTGATTTTCAGGCCACCTCTTTAAGAGTTCGTAAAGCGCGTAAGGTCACCCACTTATTGGGCTGCTTCTTTGCGCCAAAATCCACCCAGGTCTTCCCCGTGTAGCTGTACTCCAAAGGCCAGCGGCCTTGCGCGTCCCGTTTCTTCCGAATGATCTCCAGCGCGTTTGACAAACGCGGGTCATCACCATATCCCAACCCAACCAGCGCCTCCACATTTTGCAGCAGGTCGGTGACGTAGAATACCGGGAAACCAAATTTCCACCAATTCCCGCTGGGTTTATCACTGAACCCGCTTGGATAATCTGCCTTGGCCGGGTCGGCGCTGAACAAGAACTCGACACCCTGGGCAATGGCGCGTTCGATAAGCGACGTTCTTCGATCAATTGGCAGCTTGCCGAAGGCCCGCATCACCTTGACCGCGCCCCAGGCACAAGGCAATTTATTATTCGAGCCACACAAGAAATTCGGGCCGCATTTGCCGGCGTAATAGCGCACTTCCGCTTGTTTATCTTCCTTGGGCGCAACTCCTTCTCCGGTGACGCTGCGTGCCATCCATTCGTAAGCCGCGTCCAGGCGCACATCATCACAGCCCAATTCGAGCAAAGCCCAACACATATTTCCTTGTAAGCAATCTGCCGTACCTGATGGTGTCCCGGATGCAGAAAATTGACCACCTGCGGTTAGGGCATGTTCCAGCAGGTAAGCGCAGGCCTGCCGGATGCGTGCATCTACGTGCACAGATGCGCCCAACTGCGCCAACATAATCACCGCCCAGACTGAAGAAGTGTACTTCGGCAGGTAACCGGGGCCGGGTTCATCCCAATATCCCTCCGGATGCATAGCTTCGAGGATGGTAGCGATGGGACTTTCGGTATAGGCTTGTTTACGCGCGGCCAGGAATTCTTCGCTCTCTTCCGGCAAATCGCACAAATCGCGCAGCGCCAGGTAGCGCACGCCCGGCGTGTCCGGCTCCAGCAGCCAGGTTAATAGATCAGTATCCAAACCGTTTTGCATAGTCACATTACCTCCTCGAGCACAGCCCAATTTCTGTAAAGCCTTTCTATGATTTTAGTATATGCTGAAATGCTACCTTATACAATCATCAAACCCGCCAACCAGTAACTGCCGATCCACAATCAGTCCCATCAAAAAAGTGACCGCCATCCATCAGAATGGCGGTCACCGAAAATCACTTGGTGTCTAGCTTAGGGTACATCTACGGTCAAGTTCCAGGCCGTTGACCACGGGCTGGTAGTTGGGTTAGTCGAGGAATTGAAGCCTCTTACCTGCCAGGTATAATCATCATTCAACAAACTCGCATCGACCTCCCACTCGCATACCTCTGCGCTGCAATACGTAGCCGCGTCGATCCAACGATCCACACTGGTACCACCACCCTGCGGGATGAGCTGCACCTGATAGTGTGTCACCCAGGACATGGCGTTCCAGCTCAAGGTGGGTTGGTTTTCCGTCACCGTCTCCCCATCTGTGGGGTCAAGCAACTGCGGCGCTCGCTGCACCGTCATCGCATTCGGCTCGGCATACGGGCCGACCGCATAAGCAGCCGTGTAACCGCGTACTTTCCATTGGTAATCGCCATCGGAAAGAGTGACATAGACCGGCCAACTGCACATATCATCACACAGCGCACTGCCATCCAGCCAGGCTGATAGAATCGGTGTGCCACCTCCCAGCGGTTCGATCACCAACTCATACCAGTTCGCCCAGCTGAGTTCACCCCAACTGAAGGTCGGGCGACCCATATCCACGGTTTCGCCATCTGCCGGGGAATCCAGTTCAGGGGCAGACGCTACAGTCAGATCCCAGACTTCAGACCACGGACTGGTCGGCATCCCCGGTGTATACCCCAGCACGCGCCAGGTGTAATCGTCGGCAGCCAGCGTAAAGGCGGTTTCGTAACTGCACACCTCCCCACTGCATACATCCTCTGCCGCCAACCAGCGTGAGTTCAAGCCCAGGCTGCTGTCGTACATTTCAACGAGGTAATTCTCTGCCCAACTGAGCGCCGTCCAATTGAGGTCTGCTTTGGGCGTGTCGATCGTAGCCCCATCGTTAGGCAAATTCAACTGCGGTGCAGACTGCACTTCCATGGATGCTATCTCTGACCAGTAGCCGGTCGCCATTGCAGCAGTGTAACCGCGTACCCGCCAGTCGTAAGCATTATCCGCCATGGTGTAGTTCGCCGCCCAGGTACACTCGCCAGCACTGCACGCGCTGGCATTTACCCAGCGCGACGCGGCCGAGCCACCATCGGGTGTGATTTCGACCTGGTACCACTCCACCCAGGAGAGTTCTTCCCACACAAACTCAGGGCGTGGGTAGTCGGTCAGTTCTCCGTCAACCGGTTCGATCGGTGTGGGCGTAGCTGCCACGCTCAGCGCGTACGGTGTCGACCAGACACCTGCACCGTAACCACTGGTATAAGCCTGCACGCGCCATTGATAGTCGCCGTCACTCAGGTAGCTGGCGGGTGTCCAGGAGCATTCATCAGCGCCGCAAACCGCACCACCATTCAGCCAGGCATTGATCAACGCCGTGCCACCCCCAGCCGGTTCTACGATCAGGTTGTATTGAGCCGGAGACCAGGAAGATTTATTCCAGGTGAAGGTTGGCTTGAGGAAGTCGACCGTTTCGCCATTGGTTGGTGTAAGCAGTACGACTGCGCTATTGATCGTGAACGCCCATTCAGGGGAGAAGGTTGAAGCCCCAACCCCAGCGGTGTAGGCGCGCATTTGCCATTCATAATCACCCTCCGTAAAGGAGGTATTAACCGTCCAGGTACATTCGGAAACGCCGCAGACAGAAGCCGCCGAAACCCAGACATCGACCATGTTGGTCTCGCCATCAGCAGTATCGACCCTAATGTGATATTGCGCCGGCGTCCAATCCGGGATTCCCCAGGTCAACACCGGGCGCAATTGATCGATCGAGTCGCCGTTTGCAGGCGTGATTTGGATTGGGTAAGCCAACGAGCAGGTTTGTGTTGTAGCACTATCCACGTTCGAATATTCAGAGTAAGTTGCATCCGAATCGCGATAGGCACGGACGCGATAGTAATAGGTCATCTCACAGGTAAGCTCGGTATCCGCGTAGGTGAATTCGTCGGCGGCCGCCACATCCATCTCATCCCAGCCATCAATACCATTGAGAGAACGCTCGATAAAGAAAGCCGTCTCATCGCCAGAATTATCGGTCCAGCTCAAGTTGATCTGGGATTCGGAAATCGGTGTTGCCACCAGATCGGACGGCGCAGCAGGGTATGCCGAACTGGCAACCTCGAAGGTGATCGTATCCGCACCAGTAGCTTGATACGGCCCCAGGTCTACGCTGACTTCAGCCGACCAGGTGCCTTCATTGGTCGGATTGGGGATATCGAAAAGATAGGCGGAACCAAACGAAGTGTATTCGCGTGCTCCTGAAATTGGATTATCCAACGCATCATAAACGGCATACTCGGGCAGGACCTCATAGACCGCCTGACTTCGATCCACTTCCGTCTCTCCCTCTTCCATCGGAAGAACTTTCTTATCCCCATTCGGCTCAACAGGCCTACTGTCATCCTTCGCAGCCATTGCCGCATCTGAATCTGTGTACTGCTCGATGCGGATGATCGGCAGCCCCCAACCATTGGTCACAGACACGTCCACCTTGCCTTCATCCCCTGGAGCATAATCTCCTCTGAGATTGGTAAGCGTGGTATCCAATGCTCCGCCCAGGTTCAAGGGGATATTCGTCCCCCCCCCTGCCGGGGTATTGAACTCTACACACGAGAACAGGTAATCCCAGTAATCGCCGGTAGCCGGATCGTCCATGCCAGGGTTCGGGCAGAGATGATACTGGTCGAGCGGAGAAACCACATACAGCGTATCCCCACTGAACACTTCGAACCAACCCCAATCAGACGAGAATGGGAAGTCCGCTTGCAGCCACTGGTAATCCCAGTCCGGCCAGGTGACGGTAAAGGAATCCACCGGCAAGGCTGACCCATCAATGCTGATTGACTGACCGGGATCGCCCGTTAGCGTGACATCTTCCAAGCCTAAAATATAATTTTCGTACCAGTCGATAGCAGTTACATCATAGGTTCCAGGGGTAATTTTTACAAACCCATCCACGCCATACCCCGCCCACATGGTTGTCTCCGGTGTATATGCAAAGTAATAATCTGCATCGAGCGGATCACCTGAAATACCTAAAGCGGAAATATCAACTTCAGGCAGGTCGGCCGCGCTCAAGTAAAGCACACCCGTAGCGGGGACATCATGCTCGACGATGTAAAAGGCAAAATCGGCTAAGACAAGCGTATAGGTGCCGGCGGGAAGGGACGCAAATTCAATCAGACCGTCCTCACCGGCATTGTATGCCGCGACCTGGTTCAATGCATTCAAAACATATCCTTCAACCTCAGCCGCCGGGTCTCCCCAATTATCGGAAACCACCACGCATAATGTGTTCGTATCGCACGAGAATTGACTAACATTTAAGTCCAACGTGCCAGATACGCCCGCATACCCGCTGACATTGATTGCGTAAGTTACTCCGGCGGTTAATTCTGCGTTGAGTTTAGATTGATATGTCCCTTGAGAATCATCATTACAATCAACCAGGGATAAATCGTTGTACGCGGTACCTTCAAAAACATGCAGGATGGTATCAAATCCACTTCCGAAGGTATCGATCGTATATGTGCCAGACGTAGATGGCGTGAAGGTATACCATACGCTTGCGCCGGGAACGCCACACGACATATGCATATCTTCACCGGTTTCCATGCTCGCCCCAAACGTATTTTGCGCGTTGTTGTAGGGCAAAGGTTCTGTCACCGCATAGGCGTTTGCCAGATCGTCGTTGGGAACCGCAGGCACTGAACTGTAAATGTCGAAAAATGTCGCCGTCGCAATACCCCAGGGCTGACCAGAGCCCATTTCGGCAAACTCCTCCCAGCGCACCGTGTGGTACCAGGTATCCCAGGAAGCGTACATCGGCGTGCCGCTGTCATCATCGTAACCAATACCGGTCACAAAGTGATCGGTACTGCCGTCGCCATCGGTATCGACCAAAAACACTACCGGCCGGCCGGCATCAATTTCAGTTTTGTAGGCTTCCCAGGTGAGTCCGCTTGCCCACCAATAGAGGTCTGATGAGGCTACATAATCGGATACATAATCGACATAATCTTCAAAGGAAACACCGATATGAGAAGCGTAGCTCCAACCATAATAATTACTATGGGAACTAAAAGAGGTGAACATGAAGTCAGCCAGCGAATTGCTGGTGTGTTCATCACCTGCCGGGGGCTCCGATTTATCAGGCAAAAGGCCCGTACCACTATCATCGATTGGCAGGCTGTAATCGTTATAGTGTCCGGTGCTGGCCATCATTTCATCCACAGCGGTTGTTTGCGAGGATGCATCGCCGGGCACGAGATCGGGAAAACCGTTTGCGTCCCAATAGCCGACCACCATCCCGGTCGCGGTGGGGCCGCAGCCATGCTGCCAAAGATAACTCGGAACATCGAGCAGGATCGCGGATGCCTGGAGAGCATCCACCGCCGGTCCTTCCACAGGTGGAGAAACCCATTCCGGTGGGATTGGCCCGGTGGTGCTTTGCTGCTGCCCTGGGGGAACCTGCGTAAGTTCGGCCGCGGGCGCTGCTACCGAGTCCTCGGTTGCCGTCGGCTCAGGGGCTGGTTCTTCGGTTGGCGCGTCAGCCGCTTCATCGACGGGTACTTCGGTCGGTGCTTCCGTCGGCTGAGCGGTCGGCTCTTCACCAGAATCAACCACTTCCGTAGGCATCGCCTCCGGTGTGGGTTCCTCGGTCGCGTCGGGGGCAGGTGTATCGCCCTCCTGGGCATAAACCAGGCTGGGTGAGATTGTGAATGAGATCAAAAGTAAGACCGTGACAAAAACGAAAACTTTCCCCCGCAGTGACCGTGCAGTAAATCCATGTTTCTGCATTGCTTCCTCCAAAAAAATAAGACCCGCCTTTGCCCCCCAACAGGACGGGATTAGTGTCATGCAATGCGGCGGCAAAGGTCTTCTAATCTAATTATGTGTATAAATTATACTGACGAACTACTCGCCATTCAATGAAGGTAGGTTTACAAAAATGCAAATACCCCCAATTATTAAAGCATATACACCTTTCGCATATGCAAACTCTGAATATTACCGTCCGTTTTCTCTTGCTATTATCATAAAAACAGCAAATTGCTGGAGAGCTTTCCCCTATTTATTATCAGTGATATATTTCTCAGCTGGATACAATCGTGTAAAAGTCTCATACCCTTGCGCATATCTCTCCACAGCCCCCTTATCAGGTTCCACAACCTCATCTCACCAGCGTACAACCTTATCTTACACCGTATTCACATCACTATAGGCCCCCACGCCCACCGCGGCCAGCATGGCTGCAGCAACCGCGGCAGCTTCGACGGTTACAATTTTATATATGGGCGAGGCGAAAATATCGGCCAGCAGCGGCTTATCTACGCCCTAAGCAATACGACTCCCAAAAAAGCTGCCCAGACGATACTTAGAATTATCACCACAAATGATAGAGGCGTAAAAACAAATGAGAAGATACTCACCAATCCTAAGATCAGGCCCAGGTAATTCAGCACTTTTGGAAACTCTCCTGCTTTCAATGCCATATAACTTGTCAACCAAACCCAAATACCATAGGTAAAAAAGGCCCCATATACCAATGCTCCGGCCGCAAGCGTTATCGCCATATATGTTGCTTTCGCCTCTAATGGATATTCGGTGAGCAGCCCAACCAGCAGCGGAAGGTTTAGATATCCAATCGTGATATTGATGAACATCAGTAATGTACTCATCACACCTAAGACAACCGCTGCTCTGCCGCAGCAGATGAATTTGGTCGATAGGCGTTTATGAATTGGCGGCAACACGAAAGCGAGCCCGGCAACAAAAAGGAAATAATGCAAATAGAATATTCTCAACATTGGAGATTTTGCCGCAAATGCTAACCCCTCATCTGGGTTATATAAACTTCCCTGGTCAATTGCAAATCCCTGTGCCGGCAGTATAAAAACGATCAAGAGAATAAAGACAATAAAGTAGAGCGCCAGCAGAAAAGCCCCAATACCACCAAGTTTTGAATTCGTTTCCACAGTCTATCTCCTTCCTGTTTTTATATTGCGTATGATTATATATCAGCACTTATTTGACCGCTTGTCCGGCTCACCATATTACCTCACAATATCTATACTTCCTCAGAAACGAGATCGATCACCCAATGCACAAATACTTTTGCCTGCTAAATACAATTTCTCAAAAATCTCATCAGCCTTCCCATATCCCACGACAACTTTCGGATCAGGCATAATAACTTCATCCGACCAGCGCACAACTTTATCCACTGCCCCAGCAAGATCAGCATATGCCCCTACGCCCACCCCAGCCAGCATAGCCGCACCGACGGCGGCAGCCTCTACAGCCTGCGTTTTGTGTATCGGGAGATTGAAAATGTCAGCCAGCAATTGCAGCCAGAGAGGATGCCGCGTCCCGCCGCCGGAAGCAACCACGCGCTCGATAGGCGCATCCAATTCGCGCATGATTTCCAACCCAGCGCGTAAGGAAAAAACCACGCCTTCCATCACAGCGCGCGTCATGTGCCCCAGATCGTGATCGAGCGTCAGGCCGTAGAACAGGGCTTTGCTGTTGGGGTCCATGTAGGGCGTACGCTCGCCCGCCAGGTGCGGCAAGAAATACAGGCCGTTCGAACTACCCACTGCTGCGGCCCGGTCGGCCAATTCCTGATAGGATGTCCCCGGAGCGACCTTATCGCGCAGCCAGCGCAGTGACAACCCGGCCGTGAGTGTGGCCGCCTCCAAGAAGAAGTGCCCCGGCAAGGCGTGGTTGAAGCAATGGATACGCAAATGTGGGTCATATGTGGGAGCCTCGACCGGCACCAGCAACTGACCACCGCTGCCAATCGTGCAGGAGGCCAATTCGGGTTCGATCACGCCATGCGCCAGGGCCTGCATGGCCTGGTCACCACCGCCGAAGATCACCGGCACACCGGCGGGCAACCCCATCTGGGCAGCTACGTCAACGCGCAACTGCCCAGCCACTTCCGCCGAGGAATGCACGGGGGGCAGCACGCGGGCATCGAGCGAGAGGGCATCCAATAGTTGTGCGCTCCACTCGCCATGCACGGTATCGAACAGCAGCGTCCCGCAAGTGTCGCTTGGTTCTGTGCCGATCTCTCCCGTCAAACGATAGCGCAGGTAATCTTTTGGCAGTAACAGGCTATGCGCAATCTGGGCGATTTCAGGCTCATTTTCCAGCAGCCACAACCAGGAGGCCAGCATG
>JAFGRA010000126.1 GCA_016935415.1 Anaerolineales bacterium | reverse complement strand
TTGAGCAGGTCAGAAATGGCGGCTCCCTTGAGCAGATCTGCGGCCAATTGGCTTTATCTAATTCTTAAAGTGCAAAGTTAGTATGATTTATTGAGTTGATGATTTCTTATCGTAAAGGCACAATCTTTAGAAATACTTATCAATGCCCCCAAAGCCGATTTGTTTGTTCTCCGCGGTTTTATGGATGAAATTTACCAGCCGTTTGTCAAATTCTTCTGGGCGTGCTCTAGCCGAGTCGATGTAGGCCACGCGGATGCGCTGGTAGGCGGGGGAGAAATTCTGGTAGTGTTGCCAGGCTTGCGCGTTCTCCTGAATGGCGGCGATGATGTCCGGCGGGAATATGAATTCTTGCTCCAAAATGGGCTGTACGCTGGGGAGGACGCTGGGGTGGATCAGCTCGTTTTCGGCCAGCCAATTCAAACGCTCGATATTCTGCTGGGAAAAGCTGCTTTTGGATCTGCGGGGCGAAAAGCGTTGGACGGAATGGTCTTCGTCCAGGCTCTTGCGGATGCTGTCGATCCAGCCGAAGCATAAAGCCTCTTCCACGGCGTCGTTGTAAACGATGCAGGGCTTGCCGGTGGCTTGCTTGGGGTAGATCAACCAGATTTCCGGCTCGCTTTCGAAGTGCTTTTCCAGCCAGGCGCGCCAACCTTTTCGGTCTGTGACGTACAATGTCTTACCAATCTCCATACCTGTAATCCTTTTCTGTGTAAATGGGTGAGGCGTTGTGGGGAAGCTTCGCTATTGTAGGCATTATATCTCAATCCAATGGACAGTTTCCGATGGGCAACTTGTGGTATAAAACGCAGTGATATTGGAACCATTGAATTAGAGGTAGTCCATGTTGAATATGATCAAGCGACCGGCGCGCTGGTTGTTATTGGTACTTTTGCTTGCCAGCGCCTGCACGTCGGCTCCCATCGCCGAGACACCCGAAACCCCCGTTCCCAGCTCTCCAACCCCTCCTCCCGCCACCGATCCGCCCCCGTCTACGCCAACATCTGAGCCTACCGCTTACCCCACCCTGACCCCGACAGCCACGCTTGCCCCGATGGGTGAGGTGCAGCCGGTTACCGGCGATTACGCTTACCTGGGCGACAAGGACGAGATGGCATTGGGGTTCAACCTCAATAGCGGCGGCTCAGTTGGCAGTTTGTTCTGGCAAGGCGGCGAACTGGTCGACGACAGCGACAACGGACGCTTCATCCAAATCTCCCCTTATGATGGTGACGATATCTACGAAGCCGTGGGCAACGATCCCTACGGCAATTTCGGTTGGAACCCGCTCCAATCCGGCAGCAAGGCGCCGATGACAAACCCGGTCGGCGGTACGATCTTGGAGTTCAGGCGCACGGAAGACACAATGTACATCAAAGCGTTGGCGAAAGAGTGGGGCAAGCTCGACCAGGATTCGGATACGATCTACGAGGTGTGGGCTTTCCTGCGGGAGGGCTACTTCGAGGTGCATGTGCGGGCGACGCATATCGGCACCGAGTATCACATCACCGGTTCGGTCGAGTTTCCGGCGGCCTATTTTGAGTTTGACTTGCGCGATGAATACAGCTACCTGGGCGCGGCCCCTTTTACCGGGGAACTGCTCGAAGAACTGCATTATGTCGCTGCCCCTGGGGAACTGCCCGGAGACCCCTCCTGCCCAAGCGTGATCCCGACCGAGAACTGGGCGGCTTTTGCCCGCCCGGATCAGACCGGATTGATCCTGGCCGTGCCGCCGCAAAAATACTTGTCGGCGTATTGGGCGGTTTGCCTGCTCTACGATTCCCCCCAGGTGGGTTACATCAGTCCGCTGGCGTTCTTCGATTTTGCGCCCGGCGACACGCGCGAGATGACCTACTATCTGATCCCTGGCCCGATCGCGGAAGGCCGCAAGATCGTCTACGATCTCATCCCCCACACCATCTGGAGCTTCAACCTGGACACGCTGGAGGGGTGGCAGACCGAGTCTACCCCGGCCAGCGTGGCCGATGGCGTGGTTGTGCTGGCCCTTTCGCCGGATAACCCCCTGACCTCCCGCCCCGCTTTGAACATCCAGGGGCGCACCGCGCCGACGGTGAGCATGCGGGCGCGTGTGCCGGAGGGAGAAGCCATGGTCTGCCTGGAATATCTCACCCTGTCCGAATCCGATTGGAACCCGGATCGGTCGGCCTGCCTGACCATTGCCGGTGATGAATTTGCCAAATCCGATTTCAACGTTGGCACGTTGGCTTCCTGGAATGAAAACGTGATCACGCAACTGCGCCTGACTGCCCCGGAAGCCACGCAGTTGGAACTCGACTCGCTGATTGTGAACAAAACGGGCCATGCCTGGGAATTCGATAGTGAAGCGGATATCTTCAATTGGAATGCCTTATATAACCTCAAACCGCTGCGTGTGGAAAGCGGTAACCTGGTGCTTGAGTCACTTGGCGATGACCCCTATCTCTCGCTGCCTGCCAATCTGGCGATCGATGCTGCTACCATGCCCCAGATCGAGATCCGCATGAGTGTCTCTGCCGGACACTCCGCCCAGGTCTTTTTTGCCACCGGGACTGATCTGGACTTCATTGAGGAAAAGTCGCTGGTGTTCGAGATCAACGCCGACGGCCAATACCATACCTACACGCTGGATATGTCCACCGTGGATACCTGGCAGGGCACAGTCGACCAACTGCGCCTCGACCCCACGGATGCGCCTGGCACGGTCGAGGTCGAATATATCCGAATTCGATAAAGCGCTCGCATTCCCATTATCGGGCAGTGACAATTCTGATTAATAAAAGCAGCGGTGTGACCGAATGGTCACACCGCTTTGTGCGTAAGCTGTCGTGATGTCTAAGCCGGTAATTTTGAGGAGCAGGAGGTACAGCTTACGCCGGTTCAGGTAAAGTTTAGTTGGCAGGGATCAGGACGGCGTCGATCACGTGGATCACGCCGTTAGAGGCTTCGATGTC
>JAFGRA010000125.1 GCA_016935415.1 Anaerolineales bacterium | reverse complement strand
TTTCTCGAAGTCGGATCATATGCACGAAATTGTTACCAGGATATTTATTGTTCGCTACAACCTATCACTTATTACTTAACCACTACCCAAAAATTATTTCGACGACGAGGGAATTACGTGCAGGTCTTATTATTGACGCAGGTGCTGCCTTACCCGCCTGACAGCGGTCCCAAGGTGAAAACCTGGAATGTAATTAAATATCTAGCCCAAAATCATGAGGTCACTTTGGTGTCCTTCGTGCGCGGCGACCAATCTGCTGAAGTGGAGAAATTGCGGGAATACTGCACGGCGGTGCATACCGTTCCGATGGAGCGCAACGTGGTGCTGGATGGTCTGGCGATGGCGCGCAGCTTCCTGACCGGTAAACCGTGGATGATGGTGCGCGATGACCGCAAGGCGATGCGCGAGTTGATTGACCGGCTGGCCGCGGAGAAACAATTCGACATCGTGCATGCTGACCAACTCAACATGGGGCAGTTCGCGTTGCGTGTGCCCGGCGCGCGTACAGTGATGGATGCTCATAATGCCTTGTGGCTGCTTTATAAGCGGCTGTGGGAAACAATGGGCGGCGGGGTGCGTAAGGTTTTGCTGGGGCGCGATTGGAAGCTGTTGAAGACCTACGAAGGCTGGATTTGCCGGGAGTTCGACGCTGTGCTGGCGGTCAGTGATGAGGACAAGCTCGCCCTGGAAGAAGCCATGGGCGTGGACGAATCGGACATCTGCGTGATCCCGATTGCAGTGGATACGGATGAAGAAGCGTATGTCGAGCGTAACCCGGAAGCCGACCACATCCTGCACATCGGCACCATGTTCTGGCCGCCGAACATCGACGGCGTGACCTGGTTCCTGGATGAGATTTACCCCTTGATCCGCGTTGAAAGACTGGATGCCGTCTTTGATCTGGTGGGTTCACGCCCGCCGGAAGCATTGGTTGAACTGGGAGCACAGGACGCTGGAATCAATGTGACCGGCTATGTCGAAGACCCGGCTGAGTTTTACACCAATACTGGGGTGATGATCGTGCCGCTGCGCGCCGGTGGGGGTATGCGGGTGAAAATCCTGAATGCGCTTTCGCAAGGCTTGCCGCTGGTTTCGACCTCGCTGGGGGCGGAGGGAATTGGGGTGGTTTCGGGAGAACATTTACTGCTTGCCGACCAGCCGGCAGACTTTGCCCAGGCCGTGCTGCAACTCCTTGAAGATAAGACGTTGGCGACCACACTGGGTCAGAACGGGCGCAACTTGATTAAAGAGAGATACGATTACCGGACGGCGTGCCAGCCGTTGGATCAAATTTATTTGGTGGATTGAGAAGTGTTATGGAAGTGAAAAATAACCGGTTTGCGTCGGAACGCTTGACCGAGATCATGCTTTTCCTGATCCTGGTGGTGTGCTTTGCGTATACCTTCCCGCGTTGGGCCGACCCTAACCAGAACTCGCGCCTGGATATGGTCTTTGCGGTGGTGGAGGAAGGCTCATTTCGGATAGACAATTACGTCGCTAATACAGTCGACTACGCCAAAGTGGGCGATCATTACTACAGTGACAAAGCGCCGGGGACGGCTTTTATTGGTATTCCGGTTTACGCTGGGCTGCGCATTTTCCTCGATCTGCCGGTGATCGATCCCCTAATGGATCGCTTGAGTAATAATTCCGCCTTCCAGTCGACTTTGAATACCGAAGGTACCGGCATCCTGGAACAAAAGGTGCGTTTTGCAATTGCCCAAATCGTGATTACCTTCGTGGTGGCCGTAATTCCGACTGCTTTTTTGGGCGTTTTGCTGTTTCGCATCTCCCGAAAACTGGGCGCGGTTCAGTGGGTGGCACTGGCGGTTGTGCTGATTTACGCGCTGCTGACCCCGGCATTTGCCTACGCAGGCGCTTTATACGGGCACCAGTTGAGCGCCTTCCTGCTTTTCCTGGTGTTCTACGTGCTGTTTGATAACGAACAATTTCCCGGTTGGAAGTTGTTCCTATTAGGGCTGGCATTGGGCTTTGCAGTAGTGACCGAATATCCGGTTGCCCTGATCGTAGTGACATTGTACATTTACGCGTTCTACAAACTGTATCGGAATGGGAACTGGTTAAAGGTCGGTTGGTTAACGTTGGGGGGCGGATTGGTGGCGGCCGGATGGATGGCCTACAACACCTACATTTTCGGTGGGCCGTTGACGTTGGGATACAGCTATTCAGAACTGTGGGTTGACGAACACAACACCGGTTTTATGAGCCTGACGATGCCGTATTGGGCGGCCAGTTGGGGCATTACATTCAGCGGTTTCCGTGGTCTATTCTATATTTCCCCGGTTTTGCTGCTGGTGCTGCCGGGCTTTGTGCTGTGGTGGCGTAAAGCTGTGCACCGGGTGGCGTTCGTGGTCGTGCTGCTGGTTTCATTGGAGATGTTCCTGTTCAACGCTTCGTCGATCATGTGGTGGGGCGGTTTTTCGATTGGCCCACGTTATTTGTTGCCGATGTTGCCGTTCTTCACGCTGCCCGTGGCCTTCACGCTGCAAGCCTGGGCTGACAAGCTGTGGTTGAGAATTGGCGGTGCTGTACTAGCATTGTGGTCACTGGTGGTGACCTGGGGGCTGACCCTGGCCGGACAGGCTTTCCCTTCGGATGCGATCCAGAACCCCTTCACGGAATATGCTTTGGTGCACTGGGGGGCGGGCAACATCGCCCGCAACCTGGGAACGATCCTGGGATTTTCAGGTGCTTCCAGCTTAGTGCCGTTGGGATTGGTGTTAGTTACCTTGGTGGGCATTTGGATCGGTTTGGCGCGCAAACAGACCGGAATTAAAATTTCACAACAAGTAGAAGAACCTTCATAAACACTATGAACGAAAAAACAGAAACCAAGACTATAGAAGCTGCAAAGATCAAGGCTGGCGAGTGGCGCTTTGTGTTTATCATCATCGCCCTCGTGCTCTTCCTGACCAGCTTGCCCTACCTGTTTGGCGTGCTGACCGCACCCCCGGAAAAGCGCTTTGTAGGCATTATGCTGGATATTCCTGATCATGCCCAGTATTTCTCGTGGATGCGGGAATTTAAAACAGCCAACCTTTCGGCCAATAAGCTGACGCCGGAACCCAACGCACCGATCTTTTTCAACCTGCTGTGGTGGGGACTGGCGCGTTTGAGTAACCTGACCGGTTTGGGCTTTGGGGACATCTTACAGGTGCTGCGCTTCTCCGCAACGCTGGTTTTTCTGCCGCTGGTGTATTGGCTGAGTGCCTGGTTCTTCGAAGATGTGCGTAAGCGCCGGGCTGCTTTCCTGGTGACGACCTTTACTTCGGGGTTCGGCTGGGTGCTGGTGGTGTTGAAATACACGCTGACCAATGGTGAACTGCTTTTTCCGCTTGACCTGTATGTTGCGGAGGCGAATACGTTCCTGTGTATCCTGGCCTACCCGCACTTCGTTGCCGCGGCGATTTACATTTTTGTGTTCGACCTGATCTTGCGAGGGGCAGCAAAGGGACAGCTGCGCTATGCGGTGGGAGCTGGGTTCTTCGCCTTGTTTCTGGGTTGGCAGCACGCTTATGATCTAATCTCGGTTTATTTTGTGCTGGCCGCTTATGCCGGGCTGCGCCTGATCCGGGATCGAAAAATCCCCATGTACCTGTTCTGGAGTGGATTGATCGTCGGGCTGATTTCCGGTTGGCCAGCGTTGTATTCTGTGCTGTTGACTTCTCTTGACCCGTTATGGGAAGAGGTATTGGCTCAGTTCAAGAATGCCGGGGTGTTCACACCTAATCTGCTGCATCTGGTGATCTTACTTGGTCTGGCTTTTCTGTTCGCGATATACACCTTGATTCGCAAGAACCCGTTTGATTTGAGAGCCAAGAGCAATAATGAGCTTTTCGTGATTGGCTGGTTCCTGGTCACATTTGTGCTGATCTATTTGCCGGTCGACTATCAAATTCACCTGCTCAATGGCTGGCAGGTACCGATTGCGATCATGGTCACCTGGGGTTTGTTCGATTACGTCATGCCTTATGTACAGGGTTTTGTTGAGAAGCGTAAATTGGGTTGGACTAAGGAACGGGTGCAGAAGCTGGTGATGGTGGGGTTTATTGCCCTGATCCTGCCGACGAACGTTTACCTCTTGGTGTGGCGATTCACCGATCTGGCACGCTATGATTATCCCTTTTACCTATATGAAGACGAATTTTCGGCTTTTGATTGGTTGGAGGCCAATGCGGACGGCGATGATGTCGTTTTAAGTTCATTGACCACCGGCCAATACGTGCCCATGTTCACCGGTACGCATGCCTTTTTGGCGCACTGGGCACAAACGGTGGATTTCTACACCAAATCCGAAATTGTGGATGAATTCTTCGCAACCGATAAAAATGATGCCTGGCGAGGCGAGGTTTTTGCTGATTACAGTGTGGATTACGTGCTCCACGGCCCGGCCGAAGCGGCGCTGGGTGATTATGACCCCGCGGAGAGCGCTTCGTTGACCCTGGTTTTTGATGCCGGACAGGTGCAGGTATATAAAGTTTTATTAAAACCTTAGAAATTCTTAGGATATCCCCAGCTATTTGAGGCTATTCCGGTACAAGTGGTAGAATTAAGCGGTGAGTAGGAATAGACGAGAAGGACTTTTACGAACTATGCGCGCGATCCATGTTCGAATACTAATTGCTGTTTTGATCGTAGTTTGTGTGGGATTTGTGTTGTCCAGCCAGGCCGACGAAGCGCTGGGACAATCGCTCACGGGGTGGACTGAACCGATCACGCTGGGTGATGGCTGGTTTCCTAATATCTCTGTGGATGCCACCGGCCGGATTCATGTTTCTTGGGCTGGAACGATCCTGAGTAAAGTCGATCAACAGGGTGACCCTTCAAAGGCGTATGACGTTGTCTGGTATACCAATTCCATGGATGGGGCTAACTGGGCACCGACAGAAGATCTGGTTGCGTTACAGCAGGTACCTGTTGGCAATAGTGAGGTAACCCGTCCGAATATGTTCGTCGATCCTGACGGAACTTTTCATATTACTTTCCGTAGCTTTGATGTATTCTATGCTCAGGCACGCTATGCCAATCGTATTATGGCGAGTGAATTAGAGAATGTATTTCGGGCGAATATTAATGACTGGGGTTATTTTTCGCAATCGCTGAAAGATAATGACGGCGTATTGCATCTCGTGTTTACGGAAAACGTACAAACTGAAAAATGCCCGATTTGTTATCAGGTTTTTTATCGCCGTTCCACGGATAACGGTGAAACTTGGTCTAATCGCAATCCTATTTCGCTGGCCACCACCGGTGCGGCGAAACCACAAATGCTGATTTCGGGTACCGGTGCTATTCATGTTGTGTTCGAATCGGGCGTTGGTGGTACCCTCGGTAAAGTTTCTAATGTTGATAGTACCGTATTGCATACCGTGTCATATGACGATGGTGTGACCTGGGAACCGGCCAAAGAATTCATGCCGCTCTACCGTGATATCAAGAAAAATGTTGCGATTGCACAAGATCGAATGGGGCAGTTGATTGTTGTCTGGCTGCGTTCAAGTACGAATCGACTGTATTACCAAATTTCCAGGGATGATGGCCGCACCTGGACGGAAGCTGTTCCGATTTATGGCGTCAGCGGGCGTTGGAAGGCTGTAAATACCGGTCAAGATGGCTATGCAATGGAAAACGACAGTCTCGATATGGTGCATTTGGTTTTTGTAGGAAGACATAAACAGAACCAGGAAGGATTGGATGTGCTCCATATGGCCTGGAATGGGGATTCCTGGTCTGATGCTGATGTCGTGGCAGAGTATGTTGGCGATGTTCCTGAGTGGCCGCGCATCGCGGTGGGCCTGGGTAACCAACTACACGTGGTTTGGTTCACGCGTGATGCCAAACATGTTTGGACATCGGATGACGGGGAAGCCATTTATCAAATCCACTATGCACGCGGAATGGCAGACGCCCCCGCGATTGCTCCTAAGGCATATTCATATTTGGCCCCCACCAGGCAGCCCAGCCCGACGCCGCCCGCCCAGGCAACGGCAACCGCAACTGCAATGGTGGCTTCTTTGACACAAGAACCGTTGGATCCGAATGCACCCGTGTACATCCGGTCCGAAAACGATGAATTGATTTCGATTGGGCTAAGCCTGGCCGTTCCGGCTATTCTGATCATTATTATGGCTGCAATCGTATTCCGCGTCCGTAATGGATAGCGTAGATGTAGTAGATGTGAACATGAAAATCCTTTTCGTAGTCCCTTATGTGCCCAATCTGATTCGGGTTCGGCCTTACAATTTGATTCGTTTCCTGGCCGGAGAGGGGCATGAGGTAACTGTCGCCACGCTTGTGTCGAATGAACTGGAATGCCAGGATGTTGAAAACCTGGCACAATATTGCCATCAGGTGCACGCATTCCCGCTGCCAAAGTGGCGCTCGTTGAGCAACAGCTTATTGGCTGTGCCGACTTCACAGCCGCTGCAATCGGTCTATTGCTGGACGCCGGAGTTGGCTGATTTCATGCTGAATGAGATCAGCACTCGTTCTAATGGGAATGGTTACGATATTGTGCACATCGAACATCTGCGCGGGGCACGCTACGGGTTGTTTTTGAAGAAAAAACTAGCCGGTAGAGGGAAACAGCCCCCCATTGTCTGGGATAGTGTGGATAGCATCACGCATCTGTTCCGACAATCTTCTTCTCACAGCAAGAGCTTTTTTGGGCGCTGGGTGACAACTTTTGAATTGAGCCGGACAGAGCGTTTTGAACGCGCCATGTTGGATGCTTTCGAGCGCGTGCTGGTTACATCTACCATTGACAAGGATGCTTTGCTTTCTCTGGCCCCCGAAAACGGTGCAAATGGAGTTGTGAAAGTACTGCCAAATGGTGTTGACCTCGATTATTTCCACCCCAATGAGGAGGTCGAACGCGAACCGGCCACGTTGATCGTTAGTGGGAAAATGAGTTATCATGCTAATGTAACCATGGTGCTTCATCTGGTGCAGAATATCATGCCTGCGATCTGGGAACAGAAACCTGATGTTAAGCTATTGATCGTCGGTAAAGATCCGGTATCCGAAATTCAGGCATTGGCGGAGAACCCGGCGATTGAGGTGACGGGCACGGTTCCCGATATTCGCCCTTATCTGCGCAGTGCAACCCTGGCACTTACGCCGGTCGTTTATGGCGCTGGTATCCAGAATAAGGTTTTGGAAGCAATGGCGACGGGAACGCCGGTTGTATCCACCCCGCTGGCGGTGTCGGCACTGGATGTCGTCTCCGGTCAGGATATCGAGGTCGCCCAGAATCCGCTCGAATTCGCTAGAAAAGTGGTGTATTTATTGCAGCATCCTGAGATAAGACAACGGATCGGTGATGCTGGCCTGGCATACGTTCAGAATAATCATAAATGGAGCGTGATAGCAGAACGCCTTGAAGGCATCTATCACGAAGTTAGCGAAAATCATAATTAGGAAGAACTCCTGGAAGAGTATATAAGCGATGGAAATAAAAATTTCTGACTACCTTGCCCCTATAATCAAGTGGTGGTGGTTGATCTTGATCTCAGCAGGCATTGCAGCTGCGGCCAGTATCGTGATCGTCGCAGCCCGGCCCGAAGTTTATTATACGCGTGCAACCGTGGCGGTCGGCAGTGCGATCAACGATCCAAACCCAAGCTACAATGAACTCGATCTCCCATCCCGTTTGGTATCGGCATACGCGTCCATCGCCAAGCGCGGCGGTGTCAAGAATGCCACTATGGACGCGCTGGGGTTGCCAGAATTGCCGGAGTATGAAGTTTATGCTGTTCCGGGAAGCCCGTTTATCGAAATTGCCGTTACCGATACCGACCCAGAGCGGGCGATGGTTGTGGCGAATGAGTTGGTGCACCAATTGATCCTGCAAAGCCCGACCAGTTCTGGGCAGATGACCACTGAACGCCTGGCGTTCCTGGAGCAGCAATTGGATGATCTCCAGCAGGACATTGTTGATACCCAGGCTGAAATTGAGAAAAAGCAAGAGGACTTGCTTGGTCTGACCAGCGCGGTCCAAATTTCCGATACACAGGCCGATATCGCCGCACTTGAATCGAAGTTGGGCGTCTTGCAAGCCAATTACTCTGCACTATTGGATAACACGCAGTCTGGGGCGGTGAATACCCTGAATATCGTTGAGTCGGCCGAGCTGCCAACCCATCCGATTGGCCTGAGTAACACGATCATTGTTGCCATTACTGCGTTTGCCGGGCTTGTGCTAGGTGCTGGTGCGGCATACGCACTGGAGTATCTGGATGATACCTTGACTACCACGACCGAAGTGCAGAAAGTGGTCAGCCGACCGGTGATTGGTTACATTCCGAAAATCGATGATAAGAATCATACTTTGGATTATGTGTCTGAGTATCCACGTTCTCCGGTGACGGATGCTTTCCGGTCTTTACGGATTAACGTGGAATTTTCAACGCTGGATGCACCGCTGAAGACAATTGTGGTCACCAGTGCCAGTGAGTCCGAAGGTAAAACGACGATTGCCTCCAATCTGGCAGTTTCGCTGGCTCAGGGTGGCAAGAAGGTTGTGTTGCTCGAAGCCGACCTGCGCCGCCCCAAACTGCATACCCCATTGGGAATCTCCGAGGATTCTGGCTTGAGCCAGGTTTTTCTTAACGGGATCAATGTCAATGATGTTATGCATCCTTGGGTGGATGATAATTTGAACGTCGTTGTCGCTGGTTTTACCCCGCCGAATACAACCGAACTGTTAGGTTCGGTGCGTATGGATAAAGTACTCAACGAGATCGAAAAGCGAGCGGACATTGTGATCATCGATGCCCCGCCGTTCTTTGTGCCCGATGCGCTTGTGCTGGCCTCCAAGGTTGATGGTGTTCTATTGGTGGTTTCCAGTGGTTCGAGTAAGGAAAAAGATGTACGGGGCATGATGGAGCAAATCGACCGCACCGGCGTCAAAGTTATTGGGGTTGTGATGAATAAAGTTACTCAGGAAAAACCGGCTTATTACGGTTAATCTGGTCAATTTATCGGCGCTCGGATTTCAACATTCAAGTCGTTAGGAGATTGAAGATCATGCAAATTGAAGAGGCCGTTCGGAGTTTTATAGCTGAGAATATCCTGTTCTCAGGTAATGGTTATCCTTTTGCGGATGAAGCTTCTTTCATGGAAGAGGGTGTGGTGGATTCTATGAATGTGTTGGAATTGGTCATGTTTGTGGAGGAGAACTACAAAATTACTGTCGAAGACCACGAAGTTGTGCCTGACAATTTCGATTCGGTCAGTAAGCTGGCGGGTTATATACGCTCGAAAGCAAATTAAGCTTTTTTTGAGAAAATTATTGGTGTAAACAATGTTGCTGCATGAATTCCTCGAGCGCAGTGCTGACCGCCTGGGTGAAAAAGTTTGCCTGGTTAGCGGCAGTGAGCGCCTGACTTATACAGAAATAGAGCTGCGCGCCAACCGCCTGGCGCATGCTTTGTGTGCCCAGGGTGTGGCGCGTGGCGACCGGGTGGCGCTGTTCTTGCCGAACAGCATTGAATTAGTTGTAAGTATTTTTGGCGTGTTGAAGGCCGGGGGCGTGTTCATGGTCATCAACCATACCACCAAAGGCGATAAATTAAAGTATCTATTGGAGCTTGGTGAATGCGCCGGGTTGATCACTGATCAACGCGGGTACGTGCCCAACCAGGACGCGATCGCTCAAGTTGCTTCGCTCAGGAAGGTGATCGTCAGTGGGGCAGAGTCGAACGCGGGAGATGTGGTTGCCTGGGATGTTGTGCAGGAACAATATCCAGATCAGCGTCCAGAACACGTCAATATTGACCTCGATCTAGCTTGTCTGATCTCGACGTCGGGCAGTACCGGCACCCCCAAGTGCATCATGTGCGATCACAGTAATATGGTGTTTGCTGCCGATGCGATCATTTCCTACATTGGCAACGTTGAAGACGACGTGATCCTGTGCGCGGTGCCGATGTCCTTCGATTACGGCCTGTACCAGCTGTTGATGACGTTCCGTTTTGGCGGACGGCTGGTTTTGGAAAAAGGGTTCACTTTCCCGGCGGCAGTGCTCACGAAAATGGAGACCGAGCAGGTGACCGGTTTCCCAGGCGTGCCGACCACTTTTGCCATGCTCTTGCAAATTGATTTGAGCCACTACGACCTGTCCAACCTACGCTATCTGACCAACACCGCCGCGGCTTTGCCGGTCGAGCATATCGAGCAATTGCGGGATAAGTTCGATTGGGCGACGCTATATTCGATGTACGGCCTCAGTGAAACCAAGCGCACGCTTTATCTGCCGCCAGAGCAGTTGAACGAACGCCCGGGTTCGGTGGGCGTCCCGATTCCCGGCACGGAGGCCTGGATCGAGGGTGAAGACGGCCAACGCCTGGGTACGGGGGGAGTTGGCGAGTTGGTGGTGCGAGGACGACACGTGATGCGTGGCTACTGGCATGATCCAGAGGCCAGTGCGGACCGCTTTCGCCCCGGCCCGATTCCCGGTGAGCGTCTGTGTTATACCGGTGATCTGTTCAAAACGGACGCAGCGGGCTATTTCTATTTTGTCTCCCGCAAAGATGACATTATCAAGAGCCGCGGTGAAAAAGTTGCCCCGAAAGAGATCGAGGGCATTCTTTACCGCATGTTGGGCGTGCAGGAAGTCGCCGTGGTCGGCGTGCCCGACCCGATTTTGGGACAGGCTGTCAAGGCGTTCGTGGTCGTGGATCGGGAAGAGATCACTGCCGCGGAAGTGTTGCGTTACTGCCGGGCGAACATGGAAGATTATTTTGTGCCGCGGCAAATTGAAATTCGGGACGCGCTGCCGAAGAGTGCACATGGCAAGATCGACAAGCGCGCTTTGCAAGCCGAACAGGCCGAGCAAGTCTAAAGGATCGGTATCGTGTGTGGCATTGTTGGTGTACACAATTTAAATAGTGGGGCGGTGGTGCCAGAAGCGCTGCTCAAACAAATGTTGGCCATGCTGCGTCACCGCGGCCCGGACGAGTTTGGCATCTATCTCGATGCGAAGACAGGCATGGGTAGTGCGCGTTTGAGCATCATTGACCTGGCGGGCGGCAGCCAACCGATTGGCAATGAAGATGGTTCGGTATGGATCGTCTTCAACGGCGAGATTTTCAATTACCTGGAATTGCGCGTCGACCTGGAAAAACGCGGCCATTGTTTCGAGACCAACTCCGACACGGAAGTGATCGTTCACCTGTACGAAGAGTACGGACCAGATAGTCTGACCTACCTCAACGGGCAGTTTGCCTTTGCGATCTGGGACGATCACCAAAAGCGCCTGTTTCTGGCGCGTGATCGGATGGGCATCCGCCCGTTGTATTATGCCGTGCGAGACGGCCAACTGATCTATGGTTCGGAAGTCAAAGCGATGCTGCTGCATCCGGCGTTGCAGGCCCGCATCGACCCGGAAAGCTTGCGCCAGACCTTCACCTATTGGAGCGTACTGCCCCCGAAAACGATCTTCGAAGATATTTACACACTGCCCCCGGCGCATTACATGCTTGTCGAGGATGGCGAAATCAGTACGGAAGCCTACTGGCATCTCGATTATCAGGATAAGGACGCGGCCTTTGCTTCTGACGATGAGTATTTGCAGGCTTTCGAAGAATTGCTGGTTGACGCTACTATGATCCGGCTGCGGGCCGACGTGCCGGTGGGCGCCTATTTGAGCGGCGGCCTGGATTCTTCGACCACCACAGCGATCATCAAGAATTATACCGACAACCGCCTGGAAACCTTTTCGATCAGCTTTGCCAACCCGGCTTATGATGAGAGTGCCTACCAGCGCCAGATGGCCGATTTCCTGGGCACGGAACATCATATCGTGCACTGCGAGCACAGAGATATCGGCCGTGTTTTCCCGGAAGTGATCTGGCATACCGAAGCGCCGATCTTGCGCACTTCCCCGGCACCGATGTTTCTATTATCCGGGCTGGTACATGATAGTGGCTTGAAGGTGGTGATGACCGGTGAGGGGGCAGATGAAATGCTGGGCGGCTATAATATTTTCCGGGAGATGGCTGTGCGCCGCTTCTGGGCCAAAGACCCGGATTCGGAAATGCGCCCGTTGTTGCTGCGGCGCTTGTATCGAGATATTGGCCAGATGGATTCGGCCAACGAAGCTTTCCTGCGCGGCTTTTTCAAACGCGGTCTGGTGGAGACGGATTCGCCATTCTATTCACATCTGATCCGCTGGGAAAACACCGCCCGCTTGCGGCGCTTCCTGGTGGGACAGGGTGGTGATGCTGCCCAAAATTGGGAGCGACTTTCCCTGCCGCCGGAGTTCTCCGGCTGGTCGGCGTTGGCGCAGGCGCAGTACTTGGAAATTCTGACTTTCATGTCGCCGTATTTGTTATCTTCACAAGGCGACCGGGTGGCTATGGCGCACTCGGTGGAGGGACGTTACCCGTTCCTCGATCATCGCGTGGTCGAATTCAGCAACAAGTTACCCGCCCGGCTCAAGCTGCGTGGCTTGAAGGAGAAGTGGATCCTCAAGCAACTGGGCAGTAAATTGATCCCAGATGAGATCTGGGGACGACCGAAGCGCCCATACCGTGCCCCGGTACAGGATAGCTTCGTCGGCGATTACCGGGCCGAATATCTGGACGAAATGCTTGGCGAACGTGCCTTGAAACAGACCGGACTTTTTGAAGTGGAACCGGTGCAGCGTTTACTGCGTAAGGCAGGCAGCGGCAGGCGGCTCAGTGAGACCGATGAGATGGCGTTGGTGGGGGTGCTGTCGGCCCAATTGGTGCAGCATTTCTTTGTGAACAACTTTACAGCCAGGGTGAATACCTTACAAGAATCCGATCGGATCAAGATCGTACGCCGCACCGCGGAGGAACATGTTTATGAGTAAAGATGTAGAAAAACAAACGGATAAATTCACGCGCGCCGCGTTGGAGATCGACGTGGAAGCGGAAGTGAATCGGATTGTCGAAACGCTGCGTGAAACCGTAAACAATACAATGCGCCGCAAAGGGGCCGTGGTGGGCATCAGCGGCGGGATCGATTCCTCGGTGGTGCTGGCTTTGTGTGTGCGTGCTTTTGGCCCCGAACGCGTGCTTGGCATTCAATTGCCGGAAATGGAATCCAGCGCGGAGAATGATCCTTTTGCTGAGGAACTGGTCGCCCGGTTTGGGGTGGACACACTCACTGAAGACATCACCGCCGGGCTAAAGGGTCTGGGTTGTTATACACGCCGGAATGAAGCCATCCAACGCATTTTCCCGCAGTTCGATGCCGGTTGGAGCGCCAAGATCACCTTGCCGGGCGATCTGCTGGAGCGCGCTACCTTGAATATCTTTTCCCTGACCGTAACCAGTCCAGAAGGTGAAGACTTCACCCAGCGTCTACCGGCGGCCGAATATTTACAGATCGTGGCCGCCTCCAATTTCAAGCAGCGCCTGCGCAGCAATATGCTCTATTACCACGCCGAGTTGCGCAATTATGCCGTGATCGGTACGGGCAATAAGAACGAACATGACCTGGGTTTCTTTGTGAAATATGGTGATGGCGGCGTGGATGTACAGCCGATTGCCCACCTGTTCAAAGCCCAGGTTTATATGTTAGCCGCTTACCTCGACATTCCGCAGAACATCCGCTCACGCGTGCCGACCACGGATACTTATCCGGGCGGCAGCACCCAGGAAGAGTTCTTCTACCGCATTCCCTTCGACATCCTCGATACGGTCTGGTATGGCTTTGAGCGCGGCGTGTCGCAAACCGAGATCGCCCAGGCCCTGGAACTGGAAGCCGAGCAGGTTGAGCGCATCATCAACGATGTTGTGCGTAAAAAACGCACGACTGAATACCTACGCATGCCGGTCGTGCACCTGGATTGAGGTTGATTTGACTATCGAAGATCAGGAACTGTACCGCGAATTACTCGCCCAGATCAAGGCGGATTGGCAATCCCTGCCGGATAAACCGGAGGAGACGCCGGAAACCACACTGAAAACTTTATGGTTTCTCGCATATGGCTTACCCCGAGCGATCGGCTGCCAAACACTGGGTGAACTACCGCTTTTGTCCGAAGCAGAAGAGAGCGCGTTGCGGGAGTATGTCTCTAGACGGCTGGAGGGCATACCACTGGCACATCTTACCGAGCGGCAGTGTTTCATGGAGCTTGAATTCCTGGCGAGTGAAGCTGCCTTGATTCCCCGCCGGGAGACTGAACTGTTAGGATATGCTGCGTTAGAGAAGCTGTATGGACTGGTAGAGGCCAGGGGGGGCGTTAAGGTAGTCGATTTGTGTACTGGTGCTGGAAATCTTGCGCTGGCATTGGCGCATTATGAACAAAACTGTGTTGTATACGGGTGCGACTTGTCTGCTGAAGCCGTGGCCCTGGCTGAGGCCAATGCTGAATATCTCCAGATGATGGATATGGTACAGTTCTTGGTCGGTGATTTGTTTGCACCGCTTGACGCGGCTGGCATTGGGCCGGTAGACCTGGTAACATGTAACCCCCCGTATATTTCTTCGGGGAACCTGGAAAAGATGCCGGAAGAGATCAGCGCCCACGAGCCGCAGTTGGCTTTCGATGGTGGCCCGTTTGGCGTATCATTAATCATGCGTCTGATAAAGGAAGCGCCGGAGTACCTCAAGCCGGCTTCGTGGTTGTGCTTCGAGGTTGGCCTGGGGCAAGGCGAAGCCATGCTGCGGCGCATACAGAATAATGCCAATTATCAAACTGTAGAATCGATCACCAATCCAGCTGGCGCCATTCGAGCCATTTTGACGCAGACACGATGAAGCCTGGAAGCGAATGATAAAACGATTATTCATACTCAGTGGTCTGGCGATTGTCGCAGTGGTGGCGCACCACGCTGCTAATTGGGGTTTCATTGTGATGTCCTGGGTGGTGGAGCAGCCGTTTGCAGGCATTGGCCCGGAACAAATCGGGCCGGTAGTCTACTATAGTCTGACGCTCATTCAAAAGATCACCACCTTCAGTGTGCCAGCCTTTCTGTTCGTCTCCGGTTTTTTCGTGGCCTACGCGGCACGCGGGGAACAATCGGTGTTGTCCTGGAAAATGGTGCGGGCGCGTATCACCAAGCTGCTGATCCCTTATCTGATCTGGTCGGCGATCGCGTTCGTCTATTGGGGGCTGAACGGCAGTGTCTATTCCCCGCTGCGTTACGTGGCCCGCTTGGCGTATGGTGGGGCGTTTCCCGAATATTATTATGTACCGCTGCTGATCCAATTGTATCTGCTGGCGTTGGTGATCGTCCCGTTGGCGAAATCGCATCCCGGCAAGGTGCTGATCGGTGCGGCTGCAATCCAGTTGGTGATGATCGCGCTGAATTATGCCCAAATCTGGGTGGTCGATCCGCGTTGGAGTTGGCTGTTCATGCTTGCGGGACGTTGGGCCTTGTTCACGAAGTGGATCTTCTATTTCACCTTAGGCATCGTGATTAGCCTGGATTTGATGAAAGTCCAGCTATTGACGAAGTATAAATGGCTGTTCTTGGGGTTGGCGGTGGTTTTCCTGTTCGTCGGTCTGCTCGAAAACGAAGCGATTTACAGTTTCACCGGGGGAGAGAACTGGCGCAGTAATCCCTTCACGTTGAGTATCACGATTTACGTGATCTGCTTTGTTCTAGCCTTCTTGGGCTTCAAGGATTCTGCTTTCCCATTGGCAAAGACGTTCCACGAATTGAATGCCCATTCTTTTGGCATTTATCTGATGCACCCGTTGGTGATCTTGTTGATTATGCCTATGTTGTCGGCGACGGTACCGTTCTTGTTCCGGTATCAGTTCCTGTTCCAGCCCTTATTGATCGTGATTGCCGTTGGTATTCCCTTTTTGCTGATGCGGCTCTTCAAGACAAAAGCGCTGGCGAAATATTACAGTTACCTGTTTGGATAATCTATACAGGTAGTTGGCTGATTTTAATGAAAATACTCCCCAACGTTGTTGGGTATGGATAGTGGACATTGAAAAGAAATGAACGCACACTTTAATAAACGCCTGGTTGGTCGTCTTTCATTGGGGATGCTCTGCCTGACTCTGTTGAGTTTGGTGTTTGTTTCCTGCCAGGGGAATAAATTGGGCAACATTAAAGTTTCCACACCGACACCAACGCCGGTAGAGCCGGAATTCCAACTCCCGACAGCGACACCAGTGATTGTCCAGATGGATGAAGATAACCCGGTGTTGAATCAGGAATTACAGCCGACATTGACGCCGTTCGTCTATTCGCCGAAGCAGGGTGTGCCGGAGAATCTGACCTATGACTTGATTTGGCTTGAACCTGCTGAGGGCGTGGTCAAGCGGCTGAGCCGGGATACTGGGGAAGTTACTACCTTCTTGGGCAGTGGGGACGATGCCGAGATCTTTATTTCTGGAAAGATTTGGAAGTACGCCATCAATGAGAGCGCCCGTAACATCAGTGTAGTTGCTGAAAATAACAATGAGGAAGGTCAGGAGCGCACTTTCAGGTTATACGATGTGAATTTGTTGCTCAATCGCGTTCGCTTGATCTACGAAGTGCCCTGGGAATGGGATGAGAGCCAACCGTTCAAGGCGATTATGCCTTCTCCCGACGGTGTTTGGATTGCCTTCATTGAATGGCAATACCGGGTGATGTTTACCGGGCAGGATGTGAGCCAGCACGTGGCCGCAGTAGTGCGCACGGATGGGATCACTGCCCCGATCGTCTTTGATAGCTGCCTGGATGGCAGTTACACAGGCTGTTTCTCGGAGCCGATCTTGTGGGCGCCGGACAGCTTATGGCTCACCTGGCGGGGCGGCGGCGTTTGGCTGGCGCGTATTGGCAGCCAGGCCAGGGTGATCATTGGGGATGAATGGGAAGAACGTTCTGCCGTTATCCTGACGCGCTATTCACCCAGCGCGTGGTCGCCCAGCGGGCAGTATATCCTCTTCGATATCGAAGGTGAGGAAGGTAAATCGATTGGGGTATTCGATACCCAGCTTAGCCTGATCGCAGAGGTGCCTCGCTCTGATTACGGCCTGACCGATCCGAAACCTTCTGTAATTTGGCTCAATGATGAACGCTTGTTGATGCTGCGTGGGTTACCCGATGAAGGGAGCGGAGAGGTTAAGCCAACCATCATGTTGGCGCGGCTGCTTTTGTCCAGCGCAGGGATTGCTTTTGAGACTACCAATGTGCCCTTAGAAGGCGATCTGGGAGATTATGTGTTTGCGCCCTTCGAGTTTCCGTACCGCCGCATTGCTTTTGCCAGTATGGATTATCATACCGGCAATTCGCTGTGGTTTGATGAACTGAAGCTGCATGATCTAACAACTTATATTTTTGATGTAGGCAACCTCCAGGAGGGTGTCTATCTGGGGAGTATCCCGGATTGTGATAACCGTTTGCATACTTGCGGCTGGTTACCGGATGGCAGCGCGATGTTCTTCAGGAGCTTGTTTGCTTATAAAGACCTTTACGTCCCCGTTGATGGTGGGGAAGTTTATGACCTAAGACCACTCATTGGTGATACCGGTTGCTGCTTCAACTGGATCCGTTGAGCGGTACAATATTTTATCTGGGAGTTTGGCCTTATTATGGTTGCAGTCATTTCAACGAAGATCGCCGATGTCTTGCTCATCCAATTGGATGTGTATGGAGACGACCGCGGTTATTTCATCGAAACCTATCAGCAGGAAAAATACAACAAAGTGGGAATTCCACACGCATTTGTGCAGGATAATATGTCTTTATCGCGCCAGGGTGTGTTGCGTGGGTTGCACTACCAGATCCAGCAGCCACAAGGCAAACTGGTGCAGGTCTTGAAGGGAAAGATTTTTGATTTATGTGTGGATATTCGGAAGAGTTCACCCACTTTTCGTCAATGGGTAGGCGCGGAACTTTCGAATGAGAACAACCGTCAGCTTTGGGTGCCGCCGGGTTTCGCACATGGCTTTTACGTCTTGAGCGAAGAAGCCTACGTCACTTATAAGACCACGGATTTTTACGCGCCGCAATGGGAACGCACTATTTTGTGGAATGATCCGGAGCTTGGGATCGAATGGCCGCTTCAGGGAGACATTGAACCGGTGGTTTCAGGAAAAGATACCCAGGGGAAACTGCTGAGCGAAGCCGAATTGTTCGATTGATGAGAATTTGTGCGCCTGATTGGTTGTAATCAAAGTTATATTTGGTAAAATAAGTCTGTTTTGAAAAGAGGAGAGATATGCGAAATGTACTTGTGACCGGCGGAGCCGGTTTTATCGGCTCTAATTTCGTGCGCTATCTGCTGCAAGCAGACACCGGCGTGCAGATCGTCAACTTGGATAAGCTGACCTACGCGGGCAGCCTGGAAAACCTGAGTGATCTGCCTGACCCTGATCGGCACATTTTCGTTGAAGGGGATATACTCGACAGCGAGTTGGTGGAGTGCTTATTCCGCGACCATGACATCGATATGGTGGTGCATTTTGCGGCTGAAACGCATGTCGACCGCTCCATTTTTGGCCCAGCTGATTTCATTCAAACCAACATCATTGGCACCTTCACGCTGTTGGAAGCGGCCCGCAAACTTTGGCTGACCGAGGAATTAAAGCCGCTTGAACAAGTGCGCTTCCATCACGTCTCCACCGATGAGGTATTTGGTACATTGGCGCCGGATGATCCCGCCTTTGCGGAAACTACTCCGTATGCCCCTAATTCGCCTTATGCTGCATCCAAAGCCTCCAGCGATCACCTGGTACGCTCGTATTATCACACTTACGGTTTGCCGGTAACGATCAGCAATTGTTCCAATAATTACGGCCCCTACCAGTTCCCAGAAAAACTAATTCCCTTGATGATCTTGAATGCGCTGACGGGTAAACCCTTGCCGGTATACGGCGATGGCAAGCAAATCCGGGATTGGCTGTACGTGGAAGACCATTGCGAAGCGATCTGGCTGGTGGTTGAGCAGGGCAAGCCCGGTGAAACCTATAACATTGGTGGAAACAACCAACCGGTCAATTTGGAAGTGATTGGGACGATCTGTGACATCCTGGATGAGTGGCTGCCTGCATCGCCCAATGTGCCGCACGACCAGTTGATCCAATATGTAACCGACCGACCGGGACATGACCGGCGCTATGCCATGAACATTAAGAAAATCGAGCAGGAGTTGGGCTGGAAGCCGCGTGAGTCGTTATCAACCGGAATGCAGAAAACGGTGCGTTGGTACCTCGATCATCCTGATTGGGTCACGGCGGTGAGCGATCAGTCAGATTACCAATCCTGGATCGATAAAAACTACGTAGAAAGAGGAGAAGTGGAGTGAAAGGTATTATTCTCGCAGGTGGACACGGAACTCGACTATTTCCCTTAACGAAGGGGATCAGTAAGCAATTGTTGCCGGTTTACGACAAACCGATGATCTATTATCCGCTATCGATGCTGATGCTGTCCGGGATCAAAGATATCCTGGTGATCAGCGCCCCCGACCAGCTCCCGGCGTTCAAACGTTTGTTGGACGATGGGCAGCAATGGGGTTTGAATTTTACCTATAAGGCCCAGGAATCCCCGCGTGGCTTGGCCGATGCTTTTCTGGTGGGGAAGGAATTCATCAACGGTGAGCCGACCTGCCTGATCTTGGGCGATAATATTTTCTTCGGACATGGATTGCCGGAGCAACTGCGGGCCGCGGCGAACCTGGAGGAAGGGGCGATGATCTTCGCTTATCAGGTGCGCAATCCACGGCGTTATGGCGTGGTCGAATTTGATGAACAGGGCACCGCGATCGGCATCGAAGAAAAACCAGAACACCCTAAATCAAATTATGCCGTGCCAGGGATGTACTTCTACGACCGGCATGTGGTCGAGTATGCCGAATCGCTGGCGCCGTCGCCGCGTGGTGAGATCGAGATCACCGACCTGAACCGCATCTATCTCGAAAAGCGGGAATTGAAGGTCACTGTGTTAGGGCGCGGCGTAGCCTGGATCGATTCGGGGACACATGATTCTTTGTTGCAGGCCGCCAATTTTGTGCAGGCGGTGGAAGAACGCCAGGGGATGATGATCTCCTGTGTGGATGAAATTGCCTATCGCATGGGTTATATCGACCGCCAGCAATTGCAGGCGCTGGCAGATAAGCTGGGCGATAACGAATATAGGGCCTACTTGCTGCGTTTGGTGAGCGGCGAGATCAGCTGATTGGAGTATGATGCAAATCCTTTTGCTTGGCAAGAACGGCCAGCTTGGCGGTGAGTTTGCCCGCATCCTACCTCAATTTGGGACGTTGACGGCGGTCGATTACCCTGAGATCGACTTTACGAAACCGGACGCGCTGCGCCAGTTCGTCGGCGAAGTGCAACCTGGGTTGATCGTCAATGCCGCGGCGTATACACTGGTCGACAAGGCTGAGGAACAACCGGAAATTGCCGAAGCAATCAATGCTACCGCGGTGCGTGCCCTGGCAGAGGAATCCGCCCGGCTCAACGCTGTGCTGGTTCATTATTCGACCGATTTTGTGTATGATGGCACCAAGCCAACCATATATGTGGAGGACGATGCGGCCAACCCGCTCAGCGTGTACGGCAAAACCAAACTGGCTGGGGACCAGGCGATCATGGCGGCCGGCGGCGCATATTTCATCTTTCGAACCAGTTGGGTCTACAGCGTGGGCGGCGACCAGAGTTTCGTCACCAAGGTGCTGAAATGGGCGCGCCATCACAAAACTTTACGTATCGTGGATGACCAGACCGGCAGCCCGACCTGGAGCAAGGCGTTGGCAAATCTAACCGCCCAGGTGATTGCCAAAGGTGGCGATACATGCTATAACTTTGCACAGGATCACGGTGGCCTTTATCATTTGAGTGGTAAGGGCGCTGTGAATCGTTACGAATGGGCGCGCGCAATCCTGGCTCTGGACCCCGGAAAAGCAGAGCAAATCGTGGAAGAGATCGTTCCGGCTTCATCGGCTGAGTTTCCTGCTCCTGCCCGCCGTCCGGTGCATTCACCACTCTCGTGTGAACGCTTTGAAAAAACTTTTGGAATCGAAGTCCCTCCCTGGCGTGCCATGCTAGAAAAGGCAATGGCTGGTAAATAGAATGGCTTTGACCACATTCATGATTGTGTAATTTGCAAATGGCAGAAGAAATCCCGGCATTAGCACAGACTTTCCTGGTAATCAACGATCAGGTTTATTTCCTGGAGAAGATCATCACGACGATTGGTCGCGGTCTTGATAATGATATTGTGCTCAAAAGTCTCAATATCTCCCGGCGACATGCACAGATTCGATATGAACTTGGAAAATGTGTACTTTACGATATGAATTCCACCCTGGGTACGTTTGTGAAAGACCAACGAATAAACCGAATTGTGCTTAAGTCTGGTGATGTCTTTCGTATGGCCAATATCCGTGTGCTTTTCGTTCAGAATATCAAGGAACTAGAAGACGAATCGGCTTCCGTTACCAGTGAATTAAAAGACCCGGGTCTGTCAGGGGAGGATGACGAATGACCCCGCTAAAGGCACCCCAGGCCTGCTTTTTAGATTTAGTATCCTAGGGGGATTGAAAAATGTTAAGATGTCCGTATAATAAGCTATTATCTATAACCTAAGATCTTTGGAGTAATCAGTGGCACAGGTCGTGGATAGTTTCCAATCAGAAGACGGCATGAACGAAAATCCGGAACGAACGTTTATCGTTCTGGACAATCAGATCGTCTTTCTAGACAAAATTATTACCCGAATTGGCCGTAGCCTGGATAACGATGTTGTTATTAGGAATATGAACGTCTCTCGCTATCACGCCCAAATTCGTTATGAGGGCGGGACGTGTATGCTTTATGATCTGAATTCAACGTTAGGCACATTTGTCGGCGAACAAAAAATAGACCGTTGGGTCTTAAAATCGGGGGATGTTTTCACTTTGGCGAATATGCGTGTATTGTTCGTGCAGAATACGGAAGATGAGATCGTCGAAGAATCGAAATCGGAAACCAGGGAACTCCAGGAAAAACTTTCCTCTTTATTGGATATGGACGTCGAGATCCCTGATCCGTAGAATGCAACCGAAAAAGCCCGTTTTGGCGGGCTTTTTTTGTGGAAAAATTAGGCGGGGGACGGTATAAATATACCTAAATTGGACTTTTATTGACTCAGAACCCTACTGGAGGATTGCATGAGAATTACTCGCTCTTACAAAATCTTTTCGATTGTGGCGTTGTTAGGGCTTCTGGCGCTGGCTTGTACGCTTGGGGAAGCGGCACCGCCAACCGAAGTCTCTGACAATTCCGATCAGCAGGCCATTCAAACCCTTCAGGCCCAGCTCACCGAAAGCGCTGGCGGCGAAGTGCCAGACGCGGGAGCACCGACGGCTACGACTGCCGGTGACGCTGCCGCGGGAGAAACCCCAGAGCCGGTGGCGACCGATACACCAGAGTTTACTCCAACACCTTCGATGACACCAACGATTACCTCGACAGCCACGCCGTCCGTCCCGATGGTGAAGGTGAGCCAGAATACCAACTGCCGGACCGGCGATTCCACGGCTTACGATTTGATCGGCGCCTTGCTGATTGGGGAGACGGCAGAAGTGGTCGGGCGCAGCGCGGCCGGCGACTATTGGATCATTCAAAACCCCGACCGGTCAGGAACGTGCTGGTTATGGGGGAACTACGCCACGGTATCCGGGGATACTTCGAGCCTGCCGGTGATGACACCGCCGCCAACACCTACGCCGTCTAAAACGCCAACCAAAACCCCACCGCCGTATGATTGGAACGGAAACTGGACGACCTGGGTCAACGATACCACTGCATGGGCAGGGCCGTTCGTGCAATCTGGGGATTCTGTCAATGCTACATTGACCGGTGCAGGAGCTGACTGGATTAAGATTTCGGGTACGCTTAGTGGAGACAAACAGACACTGACCGGTACCTGGGAAGATAGTTATGGTGGTACAGGCAATTTCACCTTCCAGCTGAAAAAGAACACCAATCAATTTGTTGGAAACTGGGATAGTTATTCAGGGGCTTGGTGCGGTGCCCGCCTGGGCGCTTCGCATCCTTCTCCATGTCAGGGGCCGTAATCAATTGAATTGAAATAAATATAGGAGAACCTCCCGTGTAAGCGGGAGGTTCTGTATCTAAGGAGATGTTGTGACGGGGGTATTTTGTTTCGCCAGCAGCCTTTGAGAGATGAACCAGATGGCGACCGGCACAATACCGGCCAGGGAGAAATACAGGGTCAGCGTGCGCGGGTCGAGTTGGAAGCTGTCCAGCATCTGGCCGGAGAGCCATAGGGAAATCGACAGCCCCAGGGTGAAGAAGCCCATATCAAAAGAGAAAACACGTCCCAAATATTTGTCTGGAGTTTGCATTTGGATCAGTACGGAGCTATATGTCCAGTTGACCGAACCCCCGATGGCGCGCAGCAGGAAACCAACCGCGACCACGAGCAGCGTGGGCGCCCAACCGACCAGCAGCCAGCCCAGCGGCATCAAAATAAAGCCGATCTGGATGGCGCGCTTCAAGGCGGATTGGCTGCCATCACCGATGCGGTTGCCAATCACCGGGCCCAGTACAGCTCCGACTCCGGCAGCGGCGTAGAGTAACCCTAATGTCCCCGCACCTTCTCTGCCCAATGAAAACAGGCGCTCGGCATAGACTGTGATGATGATATCACTGGCCCCGATCTGCCCCAACGCTTTGACGGTGGTTAACATCAAGGTGTCCTTGTGCTGCCAGAGATAGCGCAGGCCGGCGATGAAATCCGCCCAGCCGCTGGTGGGTTCCGGCTGGGTTTCACCTTCGGGGAGCGGCTCCAGGTAAATTTGGGATACCAGCAGTGCTGATACCAAGAAGGTGATTGCGTCGACGATCAGGGCGGCGCGCACGCCGAAGATGGCCGAAAAACCGCCACCCAGCGCTGCCCCGATGGCCAGCATGGCCGACCAGGTGATCGAGGAAAGCACATTGCTGGTCAGCAGTTCTTTATCACCTTCCACCAGACTGGGCAGCAGGGCGGAACTGGCCGGATTGAAGAAGGTGGAGATGGTCAGTTGCAACGCGGTCAGGAGGTAGATCAGCCAAACGCGCTCCGGGCGATCTACCCACAGGAAACTGAGCACGATCCCGGCGCGCATGATATCACTGATCACCATGACGAGCTTGCGGTTGAAGCGGTCGGCGACCACTCCGGCAACCGGACCAAAAAGGAATTGTGGTAGGGTGCGGGCCAGAAAGAGACCGCTAACCGCTAAACCGGTGTTCGTATAGCGGCTGACCAGGATGACGGTGGCGATGGTGTTGAACCAGTCCCCCAGCAGGCTGACAACCGATGCCAACCATAGATTGCGGAAATATGGCCGGCAGCGTAAGAGGGTGATGTAACTATTCATGAGAAGGTATTATAATTGAATTATCAGCCTGACTTCCGCATAATTGGCATTGTAAAATACAATCTGGCCGCCTCGATAGGAAAGGTTGCTGATTTTTATTGTTAGATATTACTGGAGGTGTATATGAACGCCAATTCTGATGCTGCACAACATAAGCGCCTGGTCGAACAGGGTTATGATCAGATCGCACATGACTACGCACGTTTAGAAACCAATAATGAATGGCCGCGCATACGGTGGCTCTACAAACTGTTGGAAAGATTACCCCCTGGTTCTTCTGTTCTGGACCTGGGCTGTGGTTCTGGGGACCCTGCAGATATTGAAATCGCTCAGAATCACCAAATAACCGGGGTGGACATCTCACAGACGCAGATCGAATTGGCCCGCCAAAACGTTCCGCATGGTACTTTTATCCATGCCGATGCCGGGGCGGTCGATTTCCCTGCGGCCTCTTTCGATGCGGTCGTCTCCTTTTATACGATTGAACATCTCCCGCGTGAGGAACACGCCAGCCTGCTGCAACGCATACAGCAGTGGATAAAACCAAACGGGTTCTTCTTGTTGAGTATCGAAGCCGGAGAATACGAAGGTATGGTCGGCGAATGGCTGAACGTACCGATGTTCATAAGCTGTTTCGATCCAGAAACGATGAAGGGGATGGTGATAGCCGCAGGCTTTAATATTCTTGAGACAAAAATTGAAACGCAGATGGAAGCAGATAATGAGGTGCCTTTTCTCTGGATGCTTGCACAAAAACGTTGACTTGCGTCAATTGATACCAAAATATTTTGATTCCAATCTAAAATGAAAATCCGGTGCCTAGGCACCGGATTTTTGCTTTATGGTCAGGGGAAGAGGAAATTTTAGGGTGACGGCGTTACCGTGGCAAAATCGACCACCGGCACGGTGGGGACTTCGCCACGCACGACAACGTCAACCCAGAAAGCCTGGGTGTTGTTGGGGCCGTAGCCGAACAAGTTGCCTTCGGCATCGGCCAGCAGCCAGTAGCCGCGGTAGGGGCCGGGGGTGTATGGGGCGGTCAAAACTACGGAGAGGTTCGTGTAGCCACCAGGCGGGATGCTGAACTGCAAGGGCAAAGGCGTGCTGCCGTTCAGGCGGTCACCCTCGAAGAACACCAGGGCGTATTGCCCGGCAGTCCAGGTGCAGGTGCCATCATTTTGCACGCGCCAGCGTTTGGTGAAGACTTCGCCGGGGTCGACACGCGTGCCATCGGCGATGGTATCGTCATAAACGAAGCGCATCGAATTGCAGGGCACCAACGTTTGGGTAATGGTTGGCGAGGGCAGATTCTCGGCTGTGGCGGTGAGCTGTTCTGGTTCCGGAGTAGGGGAAGGCGTGACCGGAGTGGGGGTAGAAGAAACCACGATGGCAGTCAGCGTGTTCGGAACCTGGGTAAGGGCAGATAGCGTCCCTGCTAGGCGGGTCAACTGCACGCCAGGTACTGTAGGGCTGGGCGTATTGGTAGCAGTAGCATCATCTGTTGCGGTTACAACGACTTGCTCAGTGACGATTACTTCTTCGGTCACAACGGTCGGCGTTGTGTTTGCCAGGGCAGTAAGCGTCATTTCTACAACTGCCAGGGTCAGATCAATGTTCACGTCATCTTCTTGCGATTCTCCACCGCCGACTCCATCCGCAGTGATTGGGGTGGCCGTTGCCGCTACGGTTGCGTTGGGGTCAAGCGTGGCATTTGGGTCGATGGTCGCGTTCGGGTCGACCGTCGCGGCCGGTTGAGTCAAAGCGATCGCGTCACAACCAGCCAATAAAATCAGCAGCATAATTGCCAGTAACGCGAGCCAGGTTTTCTTCGGAATCATCATCTGAGACTCCATTCTCACTTTCGAAATTTTTCTTTGCATATAGCGTGCAATTTTCAGGCCAGATGGCCGAAAACCGAGATTTCTATACTTCCCACTACTATACAAGAACTCCCTGGAACGCGCAACCAGAACGGGCTGGCAGGGTGGATAAGCGGATTGGGCCATTGGTCATGGCGAAAGCTTGACACCTGGCAGGTTGTGATTTATTTTGAGGAATTGCCATTTATTCATTGGTATGCTGGAAGTTTATGCTTTCAAATTTGTTTCGGCGTTTGATGATCTTAGGGAGAAAAAGCGCCAACCAGGCCCCACAAGCATCAATAAACACATCGACCGGCCCCGCACCGCGCCCGGGCACGAAGGATTGGTGGAATTCGTCGCTGATGCCATACAGCACCGCTAACCCAAACGCAATCCAGCGCGTACGGCGATCATGCTTGCCCAGACCGTAGAGGTAGCAGCGTGCCAAGAGGGCGTAGATCAGCAGGTGGCCGAGTTTTTTGACTACCCGGTTGGCAACCCCGAAATTCGGGATCTTGACCGGATCAGGGCTGAATTGGGTTTGTAATCCGGCATCGGGGATAGCGGAAAAGATGAAGATCACCAGCATGAGCATGATGGCGGGCAGCCAACGCACCCAGGCTGGTGTATGTGGGGGTTTCATAGCTTCGATTGTATCACCACGCCGGAAATTGCAGTAATCCTCATGCAGATGGTGATTTATACACCACCCGGAAGCGTTCGCAAACCACTTCCATTTCGGGGTGTGGCGCTTTGCCAATCTTTGCTAATTCGCGTTGGTAATAGCCCCAATGGGCATCGCGCCAGTATGCGAAGGAACGGTCACCCTCGCCCTCATCATAAGCGAACTGGGCATCCACTTGATTGAAGGGCTTGACTTCGATTTCGGTTGTTTCGATAATGCAGATCGGAGTGCCTTTCCCATCCAGGATGATGTTCAATTCGCCAATCTGGGGCAGTGCTTCTCCTTCGGCTTCGTATTCCCATATCACCGACAGCGTGGCGGTTTTGGTGCCTTGTACAACCAGCGCGCCTAATTCATCGGCCAATTCTGCCCCGCTGCCAAAAGCCCAGGCGGTGTAGGTCAGGGCTGCTTTGTCTAATTCTTTGGGCAGTGTCTCCAGATAGGCCTGCCAATATGCTGTGATCTTATCTTCATTTTGCATTGATTTTTGCCTTCAGATTTTTTGCTTGCGCGCGAGAGTATTATATCCTCATGTTCGGGTTGGTTTGATAGCGCCCTGATTGAGCTTAAGCGCCGGGCGGCCGCGCACGATGCGGATTTCGCCGATGACCTTATCACAGGCGGGACAGGTGGGGCGTGTGCCAAGTGACAGGGTTTCGATACCGACGTTGTCTTCGGTAAGGTGATCGAGGAAGCATTTAATCAGCCGCCCGCGGCCGCCTTTGTAGTATTTGAAAAGCAGGTAACCGCATCGACATTCGACTTTGATCACGCGTCCCGGGGACAATTGAACTTCTCCTATGCTGGAGGTTGGGTGTGAATGGTAGTTGATTCAGGCCATCCGGATGAGGATGACAAAGGGATGGTTGTCTTTGCGGCGTCCAAATTCCTGTTCAAATACGAAGCCGGCCTTTTCCCATACCCGCCGGGCACGCTGGTTGAAACCAGCGATGGTGACACGCAGCCGTTCGGGATGGTAGGTTTGGATGCCGAATTGGATCACTGCCTGGACGAATTGAATGCCTAACCCTTGCCCGGTCAAGTTGGGATGCATACCCAGGCCGATATCCAGCGCCTCGGTCGAATATTCCCCGCCGGGCACCTGTGCATCCAGGCCATATGTGCAGAAGGCGACTAATTCGTCAGCCTGGTTGGTCATACTAAAATAAGGGTATTGGGGATCGAGCAGGTATTGGATATCGTTTTCGATGTTATCCGGCTTGGAGTTGTAGATATCGTAGGGGGCCGGGTAGCGCCAATTAAGGACGGTGCGCGCGGCAGCTTCATCAATGGGCTGGAAAGTGAATTCGGATAAGGGAATCTCTCGATCTGTTCGCATATACTTTGTGATAGGCTGCTCTGCCCAGACCTGGGCTTCGATATAGCGGTCTGGCCCGCGGGCGCCCTCGGGGTTGGTGATTTGCGGTAAACCAAATTGCCGGATTAAATTTGGTACCTCATCTAAAGTATACACCCGGCCGCGATACGGACTGCTATCCTGATAGCGCATGGCCGGGAAAGTATCGCCGTAGGTAAAACTGATCGTATCAGGATCAAACTCGGCCAGGGGGATGTGGAGTTCTGCCCCCTGCTTATACCATGATTTGACCCACGGGCAAGCCCCCAGGATCATGTAGTGCGGGTGTGAGAGCTGTGGTTGCCCGCCTTTTTCGATGAACAATGTGCGCACGCGGTCTTCTAACTCGTTCCGGACGCTCAAATAATCGGTGGGGCGTTTGCTGGCGAAAACATCGCCGCGTTTGCGGATCGCCGCTAGACGTGCTTCGGCTTCTGTTAGTGGTACATGAGATAGGTTGCGGAATGGCCCGTTAGCGGCTTCGTAGTAATGGCTGAGAAAGGTTGGGAGGTTACTTTTAGAGATCATTATTTGAATGGTTACGGATCGGCTTTGCTGGATTCAAGGCGCTTAGGTAGCCGAGTCAGGGAATATTTCGTATTCTACCCGCTGGTCGGAGGCACCTGCCAACCTCATGCCCAGCTTTTCCATCACACGGATCGAGGCGAGGTTGTCCCGGTTGGCGGTAGCGAAGATGCGCACCAAACCCAAACGTTTGAAACCATACTCGATTTGCGCTGTGCCGAACTCGGTTGCCAAACCCTGCCCCCAATATTCGGGTAGGAACATCCAGGCAATGTCACCTTCCATACCGTGGTCTTCTTCGACCGGTTCCATGCCACAGCGCCCGATCATCTCGCCGGTTTCCTTGAGTATGGCGGCGCACAGCCCAAACCCGTACTGCTGGTGGTCGGAAATATGGTGCCGAAGGCGTTCGCCGGTTTTCTGGTAACTGCGTGCGTTTCCCGTAATGTATTTCATGACTCGCAGGCGGCTGTATAGGTTGTGCAGATCATCCAGGTCGGTGATTGTCAGGGGGCGCAGTAATAGGCGGTTGGTTTCGAATGGTTCCATACGCTATTCCAAAAGAGAATTTCGTTGGGTTATTATAATGGTTTTATTGGAATTACTGGTGTTGGGGGATAAAATTCAGTTAAGTTTAGTTTCTCTGGTAGCGGCCGTAAATTTCGAATTGATTGCGGCCGCGTTCTTTGGCCTTATATAGGGCTTCATCCGCCTGGCTGATAAGCTCATCCAGGATGAAGTTTGCTTCATTTCCTATGCCTGTGCAACTGATACCTGTACTGATACTTAATCCTTCTTCGTGGCCGTTGGGTGTTGCTAATTTCAATTGGTTTACGTGTTGGCATAACCGAGCGGCCACTTCTGCTGCTTCTTCTATGCCTGCGTCCGGCAATACCACCAGGAATTCATCGCCACCCCAGCGCCCAACCCAATCGTAGCTGCGCTTGGCCTGATCCATGGCTTGGGCCAACATGCGCAAGGCCTCGTCTCCAAACTGGTGGCCGTATTTGTCATTTACCGGTTTCAATAGGTCCATGTCCAACAAAAGCAAGCTGAGTGGCGTATCATTTCGTGACGCGCGGCTCAATTCTGCCTGGGCGTATTCGATGATCGCCCGACGGTTGAAAAGCAGGGTTAGTGGATCGGTGCGAGACAGGGTTGCCATGTTGGCCAATGACACGCGCAGGCGCTGCTCCAAGTCACGGCGGTCGGTGATGTCACGGATCACGGTGATCGCCTGGACGACTTCACCTTGGTCGGCTACTGGAATGATACGCAGTTCCAGATAATATTCGGCACCTTCGATTTCAATAGATTCCTCACACGTTTGGGTTTCGCCGCTTTGAAAAGCGCGCGCATAGTATTCGGCGATGTCGTCGGGGAAGAAAGGTATCACGTCAAAGGCATGCATTCCCGCACAGTCCGCCTGGATATTAAAGGCTTGATCCCATTGTGTATAGGGATTATTGAATAAGGTTACCCGCAGGTCTTTATCGACAACCATGATGGCTTCTTCTAATGATTCGATGGTTGTGCGATATTGTAACTCCGACTTTTTTAATTCAGCTTCTGTGGTTTTTAGTTTGGTGATATCCATGACCGAGACGATCACGCGCCCCCAGGTATCCTCAAACCCATTGAGCATGGATGCGCGCAAGAAGATGTGCAGCGGGGTGTGTTCTTTGTCTAAATGATAAGTCTCTATTTCAAAACGCGTTTGTCCTTCTGCAAAAGCAACGAATTCTTCGCGCATGACGCGATTGCCCTCTGCATACATTGCTAGAAATGACCCCTGCAGTAATTCGTCGACAGGAATCCATTTCAATTGTTCGTGCGTGGTTTGGTTGTAAGCCAGGATCTTTACGCGCTCGGCGCAGGCATCCACTTCTTCGGGATGATTGAGGAAGTATTGGTTCAGGTCGGTTACACCTTTAGCTCTAATTTCTTCAATATAGGTTTTCACATCGGAAAAATCCTCTTCCCAAAGTGAAATGGGTGATTCTTCGAACAGGCTGCGGAAACGCTCTTCACTTATTTCCAGCTTTCTGCGCACGCTTTCCCGGTGAGTGATATCCCTCCCAATGGCCTGGCAACATTCAGGAGACCCATCCGAGTTGTGAACCAGAGTAAGGTTGATTTCTAAGAGCAGACGTCTCCCATCCTTGGTTACCAACGTGCGTTCGTACACTGTTAATTCTTCACCGGCCAACAAACGGCGCAGATTTTCATGGCTGGATTCTATTTCCTCGGGGGCGACAATGTTCTGTACGGATTTGCCGATAAGTTCTTCTGCTTGGTAGCCTAATAGGCTGATAACTCTGTGATTCAAAGCTAAGATCACAAAATCCAGATCGAAAATGATGATTGCATCGTTGTTTTGTTCGAACAATGCTTTGTAGTTGCGCTGGCTGCGCCGAAGCTTAACGACCGATTCCCCCACAGCTTTGCGGGTTAAATAGAAGAGGGTCACCATCAAGAAAAAATTGGCAAGATTTGAAAAAACCTGAATCTGTGATGGCAATATTAATTCTTGTTGAACGATTGAAAATGAATTTGTGATTGGTAATTGGGTAAGAATGACGACGCCTAAGCTGAGGCTAAAAATAAGGATAAGAGCAGGAATTTGTAACAGAAGTGCCGAAGCTGTGATTAGCAACAGGAAATAACTCCAATAGGAAGTGTCGTTGTAGCCTGTAAGTCCGAGTAGACCGATGGGCACCAGCAGCCACGCTCCGAAGATCACGAATTGTGCTGCGAAATTAAGCTTACCTTGAGCAAGGAAAATCTGCCCCAAGAAGATGATGACGTAAATATAAAGTCCTTGCGGCAAGTAAATGGGTAGAAAATCCCGCGCGGCCAGCAAGACGACAATGGCAATAACTGTATTGATAAGAGCAGCTATTCTGAGACCGGTCTTGAAGATTCGGGCTTTGTATTGTCTCTCACTATCGGCAAATTTGGGCACTTGTATCCAATATTTATACTTGGAGAGCATCTATCCCTCAATAACAGTAATATTTTGTTTTTGGAATAAATAGGATAAAAATATCCCTACGGCAAATATGATTAATATTAACCTGTTTTTTGGCTCCCTACTATAAAGTAATCATATCAGGTGAGTGAAAATCGCTCTTAACAATTTTGTTAGGTTTGTGCTTTTTCCCGCGAAGCGCTACAATATAAACGTATCAATTGATGGAACTGACCGCTAATAGCCGTCGCAAAATTCTAAACACAAACAGACAGTTCCCTAACATTGATTGAATTGTT
>JAFGRA010000124.1 GCA_016935415.1 Anaerolineales bacterium | reverse complement strand
GGATACTTCTTGCCCAGCCCGGCATAATCGGCCAGTTCCAGGCCCTTGCCCTCTTTTTGTTCCAGCATGATGACCACCGCCCAGGCTCCAAAGTTGGTGACGGTGTAGGCCAGCAGGTAGAACAAGGCCGCGGCGACCGTATCCAGGCGTACAGCGTCATCACCGTAGGGCACGAAGGCCATCAGGATGTATCCGGCGTGGGCGATGCTCGAATAGGCGAACAGGCGCTTGATGTTCTTCTGCGCCAGGGCGGCCACATTCCCGGTCACCAGCGTGGCGGCGGCTACGCCCCACAACACCGGCACCATATCCTCACTCAGGCTGGGGAAAGCAACCACGAACACACGCAGCAGGGCGGCAAATCCGGCCACCTTGGCCCCGGCCGACATGAAAGCCGTCACCGGGGTGGGGGCACCCTGGTAAACGTCCGGCGTCCACATGTGGAAAGGCACGGCGGCGATCTTGAAACCCAAACCAATCAGGATCAAGCCCGCACCGACCAGCAATAAGATCGGCGAGGTCAGTTCCCCGGCGGAAGCCCCGGCCACGATCCCGGCCAGGTTGGTGGTCACCGTGGCGCCATAGACCAGCGAGATGCCGTACACCAGGAAACCGCTGGCGAACGCGCCCAGCAGGAAGTATTTCAAACCGGCTTCCTCGGAGCGCGGGTCGGGGCGGGCAAAAGCCGAGAGCACGTACAGCGGGATCGAGAGCAGTTCCAGTGCCAGGAAGACCACGATCAGGTCGGCGGCCATGCTCATCAACAGCATCCCGGCCAGAGAGAACATCATCAGCACGTAATATTCGCCGCGCGCCAGACCCATGCGCTGCAGGTAATCGTGGGACAGAAAAGCCCCCAGGATACCGGCGCTGAGCGTGAGCACGTTGAGGAACACGGAGAAGCCGTCGATCATCAACATACCGTTGAAGGCCTGCGATTCTATTCCGGCCTGCTGGATGGTCAGCACCAGGGCAACACCCAGGCCGATCACCGCCGCCCAGAACATGAAACCCTTGCCTTTGCGAGGCGTGAACACGTCCACCAGCAAAAGCACTGCCGCCCAGGCCAGCAGGAACACGATCGGGAGGGTGTAGAGAATATCGTTCGGGTTAAAAATTTGCATGTTTACAACTCAACTTACGAATCAGTGCAGGGCCGCAGTGGCAGCCGGGAGCACTTCGAGCAGTTTCTCCACCGCCGGGGCGATCAGGTTGAAGAACGGCTTGGGGTACAGGCCGATCCAGAAGATCAACACCAGCAATGGAACCAAAGTAGCGATCTCGCGCCAGTTCAAATCTTTGAGGGACTTGTTCTCCTCTTTGGTGACCGGCCCGAGGAATAATTTCTGGAACATGTAGAGCATATACACAGCCGCCAGGATCACACCCGCGGCCGCAAAACCGGCATACAGCACCGATCCCAAAGAACCACCGGCTTCACCGGCACCCCAGGCACCGAGCAGAATGGTGAACTCGCCCACGAAACCGTTCAGGCCGGGCAAGCCCATCGAGGACAGCGTGACGATCAGGGTGAGCACAGCGTAGACCGGCATCACCTTCCACAGTCCGCCGAACTCGTCCATTTCACGCGTGTGGCGGCGCTCGTAGATCATGCCGACCAGCAAGAACAAGGCCCCCGTGCTGATCCCGTGGTTGATCATCTGCAAGATCGCGCCCTGGATGCCCTGCGAATTGAGGGCGAACAGACCGAGCATTACGAAACCGAGGTGGCTGACGGAAGAATAAGCGACCAGTTTCTTGACATCGCTTTGCGGATAGGAGACCGCCGCGCCGTAGAGGATACCAATCACGGCCAATAAAGCGATCAGCCAGGCCCACTGGACGGCCGCGGCCGGGAAGAGCGGGATGTTGAAGCGCAGGAAGCCATAGGTACCCATCTTCAGCAAGACACCGGCCAGAATCACAGAACCGGCGGTCGGGGCCTGCACGTGGGCATCGGGCAGCCAGGAGTGCAGCGGCCACATCGGCACCTTGATCGCAAACGCGGCCGCAAAGGCGAAGAACAGCCAGGTCTGGATATTCTCCGGGATGCCGCCCATCGCAATCAGGTCGGGCAAGTAGAAGGTGCCCTGGTTGATGCCCAGCCAAAGGATCGCCAGCAGCATCAAGATCGAACCGGCCATGGTATAGAGGAAGAACTTGACGGCAGCGTACATGCGCTGCGCCCCACCCCAGATACCGATCAGGAAATACATCGGCACCAGCGTGAACTCCCAGAATACGTAGAACAGGAACAGGTCTTGCGCCAGGAACACGCCGGTCATGCCGGTTTCCAGCATCAGGAAGAAGAGCATGAAATCGCGTACGCGCTCTTCGACCGCGCTCCAGGTGGACAGGATCGAGATCGGGGTCAGGAAGGTGGTCAGCAGCACCAGTAAGATGCTCAGACCGTCGATGCCCATTGCAAAGCGGATATTCCAACCCGCCACCGTGATCCAGGGGACGTTGACCTCAAGCTGCAAATCTGGGTTGCTGGCATCGAACAGGGACAGCACCCACAATGAAATGCCGAAGGTGACCAACGCGGTGATAAGCGCTACCCAGCGGGCGGCATTCTTATTGTCTTGCTTTACAAAAAGCAAGACCAACACGCCCACCAGGGGGAAGAAAGTTACCAGGAGCAATGCGATATTTTCCATAATTATTCCTTACAATGGAGAAAACGCTACGCGTTTTCTCTTAGAAATTGTGAAGCAATTTCACCTACAAAATTTTTCTAGGTGAAGAAGATCAAATAGCCCAGGATCACGACCACACCCAGGAACAATGATAAAGCGTAATTGCGCACGTACCCGCTCTGCAAGAAGCTCAGGCCGTTGCCCAGGCTCTGGATGGTATTGGCCAGGCTGCGGGAAATGCCGTCGATCAGGCCTATGTCAATCGGGTTCGCCAGGAAGCGTACCAGGCCGCGGAAGCCACGGGCGATCACGCTGTCGTGGAACCAGTCGTGCCAGAAGCGCCAGTCGACGACGTGTGCCAGGAAGTTCGCCAGCCACTTATACGGCCCAATGAAGACCGCTTCGTAAATTTCGTCCACATACCATTTGTGATTCATGCCGGTGAACAGGAAACCCAGCCCCTTTTGCAGCGGGTCTTTCTGCCCGGCTTGCAGCGGCTTGCGGCCGTACAGCAGCCAGGAAATCCCGATGGCGCCCAACGCCAGCAGCGTGGACACAATTGCCACGGTGGGGTTGAACTCGGTAGCGTGGGCGAACTCGTGACCCAGCGTGCCTTCCAACCAGTGGGTGAAAGTATGAATGCCGGGGAAGTTGATGAAGCCGCCTAGCAGGGAAAGCAGCGCCAGCACCATCAGCGGGCCGGTCATCATCAGCGGGCTTTCTTTGGCTTCCTCGGCGGCGTGCGTGCGCGCCTCACCGAAGAAGACCAGCCAGATCTGGCGGCCCATGTAGAAGGCGGTCAGGAAAGCGGCCGCGGTCAGCAGCCAGTACACACCCTGTGCTTCGTGCAGGGCATCGGCCAGGATTTCGTCCTTGGAGAAGAATCCGGCCAGGGGCGGAATACCGGACAACGCCAGCGCGCCGATCAGGTAGACCCAGAAGGTAACGGGAATCTGCTTGCGCAGGCCGCCCATATTGCGCATATCTTGCGGATCGAAGTGTTCACCATGATGTTCTTCTTCCCCGTGCTCAGCGTGGCCGGATTCATGTGCGTCAGCATGGCCTTCGCTGTCTTCCGGCAGCGGGTGATGGGCACGTTCCAGGGCGATGATTACTGAGCCGGAGCTGAGGAAGAGCAGCGCCTTGAAGAAGGCGTGCGTCACCAGATGGAAAACCCCGGCTACGTAAGCACCCATGCCTACGGCGGCAACCATGAAGCCCAACTGGCTGATGGTCGAATAGGCCAACACTTTCTTGATATCGTACTGGCCGACCGCAATCGTGGCCGCAAACAGGGCCGTGGCTGCACCAACGTACATCACTGCGGTCTGGGCGTTGTGGGCCGCCGAGAACAGCGGGGCCGAGCGCGCCACCAAATAGACACCAGCAGTGACCATCGTGGCGGCGTGGATCAGGGCCGAAACCGGGGTCGGACCGGCCATAGCATCCGGCAGCCACACGTACAGCGGAATCTGGGCCGATTTACCGGTCACACCCAGCAGCATGAACAGCGCAATCGCTACGATCACACCCTGCGAAACGCCTTCGGCGTTGGCAAAGACCTGGTCGAATTGCAGTGAGCCGAAAGCCCAGAAGGTCAGGAACATGGCGATCAGGAAGCCAAAGTCGCCAACGCGGTTGGCAACGAAAGCCTTCTTCCCGGCCAGCGAGTTTTCCACGCCGGTCGTGCCGTCGGGGTTCTTGGTGAACCAGAAACCGATCAGCAGGTAGGAGCACAAGCCCACACCTTCCCAACCGACGAACAGCATCAGGTAGCTGTCCCCGCTCACCAGGATCATCATGGCGGCGATGAACAGGTTCATGTAAATGAAAAAGCGTTGGTAGTTCTTGAGACGTTCTTCCGGTGTGGTTTCTTTATACTGCACGTCGTAATGCATGTAGCCGACGGCGTAGATATGGATCAGCGTACCGACTAGGGAGACGACCAGCATCATCGTGGTCGAGAGCGTGTCGACCCGGAAGGCCCAGGAAATATCCAGTTCACCGATGTTGATCCAGTCGACCAACGTGTAGACAGCGGCGCCTTCGTGCAGGCCGCTTGCGGTGATCGCCAGCAGCACCGAAACCACGAAGGTCGCCCCGGCTGCTGTGCTGGCGATCAGGCCAATGCCCTTCTCACCAACGCGCTTGCCAATGATAATGTTCAGCAACAGGCCGATGACGGGGAAGAACACCAACCAGGGTGCCAGGCCGACAAATCCACTTGTAGGTGCTTCACTTAATAGCGGTAATATGTCAAACATATCGCTCTCCAGGCGCTCAGCCCTTCAGGCTGTTGATCTCGTCGATATCGATATTATGGCGTTGGCGGAAGATCGCCACGATCAGCGCCAGGCCAACGGCCACCTCGGCCGCAGCCACGGTCATCACGAAGAACACGAAAATTTGCCCGTCCAGATTCTCGTACATGCGGGCAAAGGCCACGAACACCAGATCGGCGGCGTTCAACATCAACTCGATGGACATAAAGATAATGATGGCATTGCGGCGCGTGAGCACACCCACCACGCCAATGGCAAACAAGATTGCAGATAATGCGATGTAATAAGTAACCGGCACCATGCGGATCACTCCTCCACACTACACCGTGTTTCCACGGCGACGTAAATTTATTGCTCGTTTTCTTCCGGTTGCTCTTCCGGCTGCTTTGCTCTGACAGTCAGCACAATTGCACCGACCATAGCAGCCAGCAGCAAGATCGAAGTGATCTCGAAGGGCAGCAAGTAACCACTGAACAACAGGCTGCCGATCTCCTTGGGGCTGCCGAAATCGGTTGCTGTGGTAGCCACATTTTGCAGCAAATCGCTGCGCACGAACAGAATGTAACCGGTCTCGGCCAGCAGCACGAGCGCCAGCACGATTGCCAGCGGCTGCTGCCAGGCCAGTGTCGGGCGGCCGATGTTGCGTTCGGCGCCCAACAACATGATCACGAACAGGAACAACACCATGATCGCCCCGGCATATACCGTGATCTGGGCAACCGCGATGAAAGGCGCACTGAGCAGCAGGTAAAAGACCGCCAGCACATTGAAGTTCAGGATCAGGAACAAGGCCGAATAGACCGAGTTGCGGCTGAAGATCAGCCCTAAGGCGCTGGCAACGGCCACAGTAGCTAAAACCAGGAACAGGATCAGGTCAGGTGTCATTGCTTGAACCTACTTTACTTGGGATCTTCCATCACCGGAATCGAACGCGTGTACACGCCGGGTTCCACTTTTTGCGGGGTAGGCTTGCCACCTTCGGGAACCGGGTCCAAGAGCATTTCGCGCGTGTAGATCGAATCACGACGGTCGGTGAAGGACAGCTCGTAGTTGTCACCCAACACAATCGCTTCAGTCGGGCAGGCATCTTCGCAGTAGCCGCAGTAAATGCAGCGCAGCATATTGATCTCGTACGTGCTGGCGTAGCGTTCACCGGGGGAATAGCGTTCTTCGTCGGTGTTCTCGGACGCCTCAACGAAAATGGCGTCTGCCGGGCAGGCCGCGGCGCACAGCGCACAGCCAATGCACTTCTCCAGGCCGTTGTCGTAGCGCTTAAGCTCGTGGCGGCCCTTGAAACGCGCGCTTACCGGACGTTTGATCTCGGGATATTGAATGGTCACGGGTTTGTCTTTGAGTTCCATCGTGGTCGTCCACAATCCCACGACCATCGCCCAAACCCCGCGAACGGTATCTGTAATCAGGCTCATCTTTCAAGCTCCTTGGCAAATGCCCTTGTAAGTAATTTTCTTTTACAAGTTCTTTTGGCATTTACTCACATAAAACTACCAATAATCAAATTGAGGGCCTCGCCAGCCCCCCCCATATCGCGCAGCACTTTCACCACAGCGGTGAAGAATAGGTTGAACAGCGAGAGCGGCAGCATGATCTTCCAGCCGAGGGCCATCACGCGGTCATAGCGGAAACGCGGCAGGGTAGCCCGTAGCCAGACCATCAGCCATAAGCTGCCAAGCACCTTGAGCAGCAAATAGATCGGCCCTAACAGCGGCCATTGATCGATTCCAGGGCCGCGGTAGCCGCCCAGGAACAGGGTGGCAAAAATAACGCTGACGGCGATCATCTTGACGTACTCACCCATGAAGAACAGGGCGAACTTCATGCCGGAATATTCGGTGTGGTAACCGGCAGTCAATTCCTGCTCAGCTTCGGGCATGTCGAAGGGGTCACGGTTGACTTCAGCCATCATGGCAATGTAGCAGATCAGGGCACCCAGCGGCTGGGTAAACGCGAACCACAATCCCTTCTGGGCATCAACGATGTCACCCATGCTCATCGAACCGGCAGCGATGATTGGGCCGATGAAGGTCAGGCCCAGCGCCAGTTCGTAGCTGATCATTTGCGCAGAAGAGCGCAGACCGCCCAACATGGCGTATTTATTGTTGGACGACCAGCCCGCCAGCACGATGCCGTAGACAGAGATTGAAGCAATCGCCAGGATGTAGAGCACGCCCACGTTGATGTCAGTGACAGTCAAGCTGACCGGATAACCGAATACGTTGATCGTGCCGCCAAAGGGCACCACCGCCAGGATCACCAGGGCTGGAACCACGGTAATGATCGGTGCAAGGATGAACACCAGCTTGTCGGCGTTATCAGGGATCAACTCTTCCTTGAAGATCAGCTTGATACCATCGGCCACCGGCTGTAAAAGGCCAAAGGGCCCGGAACGGTTTGGGCCGATACGCGCCTGATAGCGAGCGATCAGGCGGCGTTCGAACAGGGTGGTATAGGCAAAGCCGGTCAACAAGATAAAGATCAAGATGATCGCTTTGATGACCCATTCAATCCATTGTACTGCTGCTATTTCCATCTACGCTATCCTCTAGCTCAAGGTTGGATGGTGATCGCCCGGGGAGTGCGGATCGCCATGCCCATGCTACGCGGTACCAACACCACACCCTCAGGAATGGTCTGGTCGAACTTCACCACTACTTTGCGGGCGGCATCATCTTCCAGACGTACGCGTACCTGTTGGCCTTCTTCCAAATCCAGGGTCTGGGCATCTTTGGGATGCAGCACCACGAAAGGCTCCGGCAGGCGGGGGCGCAGCACTTTCGACATGCTGATCAGATCGCCGTTATCGTACAGGCGGGTGACCGGCACAGCCCACAAGCCGCTGGCCGGTTTTTCGGATTCGGACGGCTGCACGAAATTCAGCGGGACAAGTTCGTCGCGCTCGGCACCACTGGCCAACTGCACACCCAGTCCTTGACGATTATCGTAAGAAGTGCCGCCGTAATAAACGTCGCTGCGCCCAATCACCGGCCACTGCTCTTCCACCTGGGATAGGTTCTGGTAGCTCATGCCATCATAAGCTGCTACCCATTCGGCAATGCGCAGCATCACGCGGCTGGCAATCTTCTTTTCCAGCGCCAATGGCAGGCGTTCGGCAATCTCGGCCGTGATCCCAAAATCAGGTTTCGGGCCGGAGATGGCGGGGATGGAGGAGTAGAAACGCTGCACACGCCGTTCGGCGTTGGTGTAGGTGCCTTCGCGTTCGGTGAAGGCTTGAGCGGGCAAGATCACATCGGCCAGTTTGGCAGTTTCAGTCAAAAATAGGTCTTGCACGACGATGAAGTTGGCCTTGCGCAGCGCCTTCTCCAGATCGGTATCGTCCCCGGCGGGATCAGCACCGGCCACGTAAACCACCTCGGCGGCCAGATCGGCGGCCAGCGTTGGGCTGGGGCGGAAACCCATATCCCAGGCCCCCTGGGCGTTGCCCTTATCCCACACGGCCAGCAAGCCGTTGTTGGGGCGGCCGATGTGGCCGGTGGCAACCAGCAGGTTGGCGCAGGATTGCGCCAGGATTTCAGAAGCTTCCAGGCCAATGCCTTCGCTGCCGAACAGCACCACGGCGTTCTCGGCTTCGGCGAATGCCTTGGCAGCATCCTTGATCGCCTTAACACGCGTCAGTTCACTGACGGCATCGGGCAGGTCGGGACGCTTGGGTGAAACGCTGTTGAGCATTGCCAACACCACGGCGGCCTCGTTGCCATATTCATAATTGATCTTGATGTCGGCGCGGCGGTCGAGCTTTGTGGCACGCGGGTTGGCAACGATCAAGGTAGCGCCGCGTTCGGCAGCCTGCTTGACGCGCAGCCAATACAGCGGGGCTTCCTCTTCCAGGTCGCTGGCAACCACCAGGATGACGGTACCTGCGCCCATCTCGGAGAAATTGGTGCCTCTACCGACGCCAACCTGGGCAACCAGGTCACCCCCCGCCATCTCAGAATAGAGCAGCGACTTGCCGCCTTGATGATCGGTCATGTGGTGCAGGTTGAAATAATCTTCATTGGACAAACGCCCACCGGCCAAGGTGACAAAATCGGTGCGGGCCGTCTTGATCTTGCTGGCAACCAGGTCGTAAGCTTCTTCCCAACTGACTTCCACCCACGCGTTGTCCTTGCAGACCATCGGGGCAGTCAGGCGTTCTTTATTTTCGGTGAAGTGATAGGTGAAACGGCCCTTGTCGCAAATCCAGATCTCGTTGACCTGTTCGTTCTGGCGCGGCATCACGCGTTTGATAACAAAGTCGCCGCCGGTCTTGTGCTCGCGGCGCACGTTGAAGGTCGTATTGCAGCCCACCGAACATTGGTTGCAGATCGAAGCCGCCGAGCGCATTTCCCAGGGGCGCGCCCCAAAACGGAAGTCTGCGGTGGTCAGCGCACCCACCGGGCAAATATCGGTAGTGTTGCCGGACCAGTACGAGTCGAAGCCGGGGTCGGAGAAGGTCACGATCTCCAGCGAGCGGCCGCGGTTGAAGAACCCGATTACCGGGTCGTCAACCACTTCGTCCTGGAAGCGCGTGCAGCGCGCACACTGGATGCAACGCTCGCGGTCCAGGAAAATCAGATCGCCCAGCGGGACATGCTTGGCGAGGTTTTTCTTTTCACCATAGAGGTAACGGCTGGTGCCGGGGCCAAATTCCATGGTCAGGTTCTGCAGGGGACATTCGCCGCCCTTGTCGCAGATCGGGCAGTCCAGCGGGTGTGAAGTAAGCAGGAATTCGAGCACTTCCTTGCGGGCTTCTTCCACCTTCTCGGTGTAGCCGCGCACTACAATGCCTTCGGAAACGGGCACGGTGCAGCCGGTTTCGAGCTTGGGGCCGAACTGGATCTTGGGAGAACCATCTTCTTCCAGCATCAACTCGCCGGTGGCGCGGTCGCGCATCGGGCGGCCGATCTCGACCAGGCACATGCGGCACATGCCGACCGGTTCCATCTTGGGGTGATAGCAAAATACGGGGATGTCAATGCCGACTTTCTTGGCGGCGTCGACAACCACCGTGCCTTCCGGCACCGCAGCCTGCACGCCGTCGATCGTCAGCGTAACCATCTTTTCAGCAGTCTCGTTCTTTACGGCTTCGCTCATGTCTTATCCTGCTGCCTCCGGCGCTTTTTCGGTCTGGGCCTCACGGCCGCTGACTTTGATCTCGAAATCGGCGGTGAAACGTTCGATGCTGGTCACGACCGCCTCGGTGGAGAAATCGCCCAAAGCGCACAGGCATTTACCTTTAATATTGTTGGCTACGTCATTCAGCAACTGCACGTCATCCCAGGAGGCTTCGCCCTGGTGGATGCGCTTGGTCAGGTGGCTCATCCAGAAAGTACCTTCCCGGCAGGGTGTGCATTTGCCACACGACTCGTGTTTGAAGAATTGCACGGTCTTATTAATTACCCAGTCCATGGGGATGGTCTCGTCGATCACGATCACCGAGGCCGAACCGAGTTGTGCACCCACATTGGGTACATTTTCGTAATCCATGGGGGTATCCAGGGCTTTGTTGTTCGCTACGATCATCGAAGAAGAAGCACCGGCAGGCATAATGGCCTTAATCTCAGCGCCACCGATGATGCCGCCGCCATGTTCGTAGATCAATTCGCGGAAGGTGGTACCCAGCGGCAGTTCGTAATTACCGGGCTTGTTCACGCGTCCGCTCAGGCTGAAGACCTTGGTGCCCGGGCTTTTCTCGGTGCCGAAAGAGCGGAACCAATCGACGCCCTCACTAATAATCAGCGGCACGTTGGTCAGCGTCTCGACGTTATTGACCACGGTCGGTTTGTCGAATAGGCCGACGGCGGGCGGGAACGGCGGGCGCAAGCGCGGCTGGCCGAGCTTGCCTTCCATCGATTCCAATAACGCGGTCTCTTCACCGCAAATGTACGCCCCGGCGCCCAAATGGGTATAGATGCGCAGGGAATAATCCTTTTTGAACAATTTATCGCCCAGCAAGCCATCCAACTCCAGGGAGCGGATCTGCTTGTCCAGTGTGTGCGCCAGGTCCCAGAATTCGCCGCGCAGATAAATGTAGGCCTCGTTGGCCCCCACCGCGTAAGCGCAGATCATCACACCTTCCAGGAACTGCCACGGGTTCTTTTCCATGATCTCGCGGTCTTTGAAGGTGCCTGGCTCGGATTCGTCGGCATTGACCACGACGTAATGCGGCCAGCTATTATTATCGACGAACTGCCATTTCAGGCCGGTGGGGAAACCTGCCCCACCGCGGCCGCGCAGTCCAGCGTCCTTGACCATCTGGGTAACCTTATCCGGCTCCATTTTGGTGACGGCCTGCTTGAAGGCCTTGAAGCCGCCATTCTTTTTATAGACATTGAGATCATCGAAATTTTCGATCTCGCGGTGCCGTAAGAGGATGTCGTTCATTTAGTTTCCTCCTGGGCGCGGTATTCGGCGATCACTTTCAGGGCAGTTTCCACGGTCTGGTGTTCGTGATAGTGGATGCCCTCACCGGTCTGCGCCTGGAACATGGGCGCCCGGTCGCAGGCCGCCAGACACATCACCGCTTCGATGGTTACCATGCCGTCGGGTGTAGTTTCACCCACACCAATCCCCAGCGCCTCACACAAGGATTCGAGGAAATCATCAGCGCCGCGCAGCGCGCAGGGCAGGTCATTGCAGACCTGAATGCGAATCTTACCTTCCGGCTTTTCATGATACAGCGTGTAGAAACCGATAATCGAAGCCACGTCCGTGGAGGAAATCTCGCATAACTCGGCGATGTCCTGCATATCATGTTTGCTGACGTAGCCTTGTTCACGCTGGGCGATGTACAGCAAGGGCATCACCGCGGCGCGCTTCTGATCGTCGGGATATTTCCCAAGCACGGTTTTAATCTCTTTGGCGTATTTTTCTTGTAATGCGTTCATTCACATGCGTCCATTCGTTCGCGTTTGCCAGGAATCGGCTTAGCGGTCTGCATCGCCCAAAACGATGTCGATACTACCGATAATGGCGACCAGGTCGGCCACCATGTGGCCCTTGGACAGCATCGGCAGTGCTTGCAGGTGGGTGAAGGTTGGCGTGCGCCAGTGCACGCGGTAGGGTTTAGGGCTGCCGTCGCCTTCCAGGAACACGCCCAATTCGCCGCGCGGTGACTCGACCGCCACATACACCGATTCTTTGGGAGCCGGGAAACCTTCCGTCCACAGTTTAAAGTGGTGGATGACGGCTTCCATGCTATGTCCCAACTCAGAGCGTGGCGGGGGCACGAATTTGCGATTGTTGCTGCGCACCGGGCCGTAAGGCAGCTTATCCAGCGCCTGCCGGATGATGCGCAGGGATTGGCGCATCTCGCCCATGCGCACCCGGTAACGGGCGTACACATCGCCGCCGGTTTCCAACGGCACATCGAAGTCGTACTGATCGTATCCGCTGTAGGGATACATCTTACGGATGTCGTAATCGACACCCGAGCCGCGCAATGTTGAACCGGTCAGGCCCCAACGCACGGCGTCTTCGCCGGAGATCACACCGATGTTTTTGGTGCGGTCGATCCAGATCGGGTTCTCGGTCAGCAGGTCTTCATATTCATCGATGCGCGGCCCCATGTAGGCCACGAAATCGTTTACGGCTTGCTCGAAGCCGACCGGCACATCGCGCCACAATCCGCCGGGGCGGAAGTAGGTGGTCATCATGCGTTGGCCGGAGACCATTTCCAGGATGTTCAGAATTCTTTCACGCTCGCGGAAGCAGTACAGGAAAACGGACTGCGCCGCCAGGTCGAGCGCCTGTGTTCCCAGCCACACCAGGTGGGAGGCGATGCGCTGCAACTCGGTCATCATCACGCGGATAACCTGCGCCCGTTCGGGTACATCCAGGTCGACCAGTTTTTCGATTGCCAGACAATAGACCAGGTTGTTGCCCATCGTGTTCAGGTAATCCAGGCGGTCGGTCATCACCTCGGCCTTGATGTAAGTCTTGGCTTCCATGTTCTTTTCTACACCGGTATGCAGGAAACCAATATCGGGCACGCAGTTGATCACGGTTTCGCCGTCCAGTTCCAACAGCAAACGCAGCACACCGTGCGTGCTGGGGTGCTGCGGACCCATGTTGAGCAGGACGGTATCGCCTTGAATGGCGCGCTCCGAGACCAGGTGCTTCAATTCATCAAAGGTAACTTCTACCTGTTCCAGGTTGATTTGTTCTGCCATAATTACTATACTTCCCATCCCTCATCGGGATATCTCGGCGGTTTGGGTTTGCGCGCCTGGATTTCCTCAAAATTAAAGGTAAACTGCACCTCTTCATAACCGAGGGGGTAATCCTTGCGCAGCGGGTGACCTTCCCATTCATAAGGCATCAGGATGCGCCGCAGGTCGGGGTGGTTCTGAACGCGCAAGCCAAACATGTCCCACAGCTCGCGTTCCAGCCAACCGGCATTGGGATACACACTGGTGACGCTGTCCAGTTCGGGCGAATTGCCGTCCAGGGGCACGCGCACTTCGAGGCGCAGCTGCTTACTGAGCGAATTGAACTGGTACACAACGTGGAAGCGCGGTGTGGACTGCGGCCAGTAGTCTACGGCCGTAATCGATGGCAGCATCTCGAAAGCGTGCTCGTCGCGCAGCCGCTGGCAAACCTCGACGATTTGCTCCGGCTGGACGACCAGGCGCGCCTGCTCGCGGAATTCACCGCGGGTGGCCTTAAAGTTCTTTTCAATATCTTTTACGACAGTTTCTAATTCTTTTTTCATGGCTTGTTCCAACAAAGGGTTAAGACCAGGTCTGGAGGCCTTCTTTCATGACCTTCTCGTGCAAGGTCATGACCCCATGGATCAGGGCTTCGGGGCGCGGCGGGCAACCGGCGACATACACGTCTACGGGCACGACTTCGTCCACACCCTGCACGATGGCATAGTTATTGAACACGCCGCCGCACGAAGCGCAATCGCCCATCGAAATCACCCATTTGGGGTTGGGCATCTGGTCGTACAAACGCCGCAGCACGGGGGACATCTTGCGGGTCACGCGTCCGGCCACGATCATCAGATCGGATTGGCGCGGACTGGGGCGCATCAACTCCATGCCGAAGCGGCTCATATCATAATCGGCAGCCTGGGCCGCCATCATTTCGATCGCGCAGCAGGCCAGGCCAAACAACATCGGCCACATGGCACGCGTGCGGCTCCAATTCACCATTTGTTCCAACGTGGTGGTAACCACGCCCATATTGCCTAATTTTTGTTCTACTCCCATTCCAGCGCTCCTTTTTTCCACGCATACACGTAGCCTACCAATAAAACAACGATAAAGACGAACATCTCGATCAGGCCAAAGAGCTTGAGTTCCTCGAGCACAACCGCCCAAGGCAAGAAGAAGATCACTTCGATATCGAACAGGATGAACAATACCGCGATCAAATAGAAACGCACCGGCATACGGCGGGTGCCCGGGCCAATCGGTTTCATACCCGATTCGTAGGTCGCAGACTTACGCTCGGTTGGCCGGCGGGGGCCAAAGCTGTGCCCCAGGATCACGATCAGCACAGCCAGTCCGGTAGATAGAAAGATCAAAATTGCAATGGGTAAGTATTGAACGAGCATATGTTAGCCTTTTTGAAAAATATGACAAGATTAGACCGAATATACCATCGGCTAAGTTTATCACAACCCAGACTAGGTGTCAAATTTCACAAAGAAACTCAATTTCCATATTCTTATATCCGAATATTCGAATTTCGCAGCTTGTCGACGGCGGCAAAAGTCGCCCACGTCACACCGAATAAGTGTGCATACGGAATCGGCGGCGGGCCACCGGTTTGGATCGCGTCGGCGAAGGCCAACCACTCGGCACGGTGGCCCTTATCCTGGCTGAAACGCGAACGCACCATTTTGCGGTTGCCGCCGCGCACCAGTTCCAGGCTGCGGAAATCATCCAGGATGCCAACCCGCCCGCCGCAGAACACCTCGACGCGTTCTTTGGGCAGCGCCTTATCGCCATTCGCCAAATAGCTCACCGTGCCCAGCGAACCATCCGGGAATGTAAAGGATAACACCACATTGTCTTCATGGTAACGTCCCACATCCGCCATGCCGCGCGCCACCACATCCACCGGTGGCTCCCCAACCAGAAAACTGAGGTAGTCGACGAAGTGGCAGCCTTCGCCGATGATGCGCCCGCCGCCTTGCTCGGGGTCGTGCAGCCAGTGCTCAGACGGCAGGTACCCGGCATTGACGCGGTAATGGGCCACCAGCGGTTCCTTGCGGTCGGCCAGAAATTCGGCCAATTTGATGGATAAGGCCGCGAAACGACGATTGAAGCCAACCATCAACAAACTATCCGGGGCAGTTTCCAGGGCAGCTTCGATCTCGGCCAATTCATCCGCGTTCAAGGCCAGCGGTTTCTCGCAAAAGACATGCTTCCCGGCTTTGAGCGCGGCGACTACCTGTGGGGCATGCAGGTGATGACGGGTGAGCACTGCGACCGTATTCACAT
>JAFGRA010000123.1 GCA_016935415.1 Anaerolineales bacterium | reverse complement strand
TCAAAACGACCGGCAACCCAGGCTGGATGCGGTTGACATCCACTTCCGAAATCTGTAAGTCTACCAGGATCTGGGAGAGATCATCAACGCGTAGAGCCAGTGTGCCAGGCTGGACCTGATCACCGGGTTGGATGAATAACTGGGTCAGGGTACCATCAAAGGGGGCGTACAGCTGGATGGAATCCAGCGTGGCTTTTGCCGCGGCAATATTGGCCTCGGCAATGCTGATGTCGGCCGGATCGGGGCCGTCTTTCACCCGTTCCCACTCGCGCTGGGCGTCAGCCAGGCGGGCTTCTAGCACGGCGATGTCGCCGGCCGAAGGACCTGCTTGCAAGCGTTCCCATTCAGCCTGGGTTTCGTCCAACTGGGCTTGTGCCGTCTGAACGGCCGTTTCTGCCACTTTTACATCCAGCGCATCTGGGGGAGCCAGCAAGTTGTTATATTTTTGTTCCGCCTGCTCGAGGCGCGTTTTGAGGGCTGCTTCCTGGGCTTCGAGCACTTCTACCAACTGCAGATACGTTTCCTTGTTTTCCCAGGGCAGGTAGCGTTCTGGATTTAAATTGGCTTTGTTGCGAGCGCTTTCGAGTTCAACCTGTAAGTCAGCCAGCCCTTGTTGGGCCAGGATCCAGTTGGCATAAGCCTGGTCAATCGATAATTGGGAGGGGGTTGAAACCAGGATCTCATACTGGTATTCGGCCGCCTCCAGGTCTGCCTGGGCCTGGGCCAGGTCCAATTGGGCCTGGGCTAGAGCCAGATCCGGGTTGAGAGCCTGCTCGAGGGCTGTTTGGGCTTCATCAACCGCTTTTAGAGCCAGTGCTCGCTGGGTTTCCGATTGCAGGAGCCCATCCAGATAGCGCTGGGCGCCGATCAATTCAGCCTGAGCTAAAAGGATATAAGGAGGTAATGAGTTAGGCACCAGGGTAGCCAGGATGTCTGCCTGGCTGACCTGGTCGCCGACCTGGAAAAGTACCTGGTCGACCTCGCCAGAGGTTTTCCAGACCAGGTAGGCGCTCTGGTTCGAACGCACACTACCCGTGGCGCCGATGGTCACTGTAATTGGGCCGCGCTGCAACGTGCCAGTTTGTAGTCCGGCGTAGAGATTGGCTTGCTGCTGGCGGAAATAAATCACCGCTCCTGCAAATACCAGGATCAGCAACAGAGAGACGAGTGCGATACGCTTCAGGAATTTTTTCATGCGAATACCAGGTAACCTGGAGAGAAGGCTAGAGAAGCAAGGTAACCATCATTGTACGGGGGGAGTGTAGACATACTGTAAGATTAAGATAAAGGCCGGATTAATCTTGTCCCAAGGATAACTTCAGCGCCCGCAAGCCGCGCTCCAGTAATTTGATCAACTGGATTTGCTCAGCGGGTTCTAATCCGGCCAAAAAGGATTTCATAGTTTGGGAGCGGTGTTCCCAGACCTGGTTGACCAGTTCCTGGCCAGCGTTGGTCAGATACAAGCGCCGGATGCGGCGGTCGTCAGGATCTTGCTGGCTTTCGAGTAATCCATCTTCACTGAGACGCCGGGCGGCTACGCTAATGGTTGGTGGGGTGACATTCAAACTGTGAGCGATGTCCAAAACGTTTACCCCAGGTGACAGCGCGACCCAGTTCAGCAGGGCAATTTGTGGCGGTGAAAGTGGAAAATCGTCCGAAGGTTGCAGAATCGGTAGACTACGCAGCTCTTTTAAGATCGCTAACAGACGATTTTCTGGCATCTCGGTTGACATCAGGCGTTGTCCCATTCTTGAAATTAGTTAGTCTAACTAAGCATCTGGATTATAGAGACTTTTCCAGGTTTGTCAAGTGGCTGATTGGAGTAAAGCCTCATAACCAGGTAACCGGCGGAAAGTAATATAACAGAGGTACGGCTGTAAATCCGGAAAACATGATTGTGATACTACTCACAGGAAGCGATGACATTCATCAGGAAATTTGTGACATCTGGAACTAAAAATTAAACCAGTTTTGTCGATAATATGATATTATCTTAAGTGTAGCAGGCGCCCGATTTTTATTGGAGGAAGAAGATGGCTCAAGCTATTCCCAGCGAATACCTAGCAATTGATCGTAAAGCACGCGCCATGATGGTCTGTGATGGGGTTGGCTTACGGGATCCGGAAGAGCGCGTCAAGGATTTTGAAGATGTGCTCATCCCCCTGCAAGCTGAATGCGCCCAGATACACGCCTCGCGCTGTATCCATTGTCCTGACCCGGCCGCCTGTGTGGTGGCCTGCCCGGTACATAACGACATCCCCTCAGCCATGTGGCTGATCGAACAGGGCGATTTCCTGGCTGCAGCACGCTTATACCAGGAGAACAGCTCCTTACCTGAAATCTGTTCTCGCGTTTGCCCGCACGATGCGCTTTGCCAGGGTTCATGCGTGCATATCAAGCATGATGAGCCGGTTTTAACCGGGGCTTTGGAAGCCTTTGTACTGGATTATGCCCGCCAATTTGGAGATGTTTCTATCCCGGTGGGTGAGCCCAGTGGGAAACATGTTGCCATTGTCGGTGCTGGCCCGGCCGGACTGTCCTGTGCAGAGCAACTGGTGCGCAAAGGCCATGCCGTTACCATCTTTGAGGCCATGCCAGATGCTGGCGGTTTATTGATATACGGCATTCCCAATTTCAAACTGCCCAAAGGGGTGGTTTTCGATAAGGTCGCTGACCTGGAACGCGCCGGGGTGAAGTTTGTTTTCAACACCAAGATCGGTAAAGACAAGACTATCGACGAATTGTTGGCGACGGATTTCGACGCCGTCTTTGTAGGCATTGGTTCTCAGGTAGATGCACCGCTGAAGGCCGAAGGCGTGGACCTACCAGGCGTTTACCAGGCGACCGAGTTCCTGATCCGCACGAATGTCAAAAACGAATTGCTGCCCCCGGGGCTGGAACCAATTACGTACGTTGGCCGTAAGGTGGTAGTCATCGGCGGTGGTGATACGGCTGCCGATGCCCTGCGCTCTGCTTTGCGCCTGGGCGCCGAAGAGGTAACCTGCCTGTACCGCCGTACGGAAAGAGAAATGCCCGGTGGCAAGAAAGATCGCCAGATGGCGCGCGAAGAGGGTGCCAAATACCAGTTCCTGACCCAACCGGTGCGTTTCATCGCCAACCAGGATGGCCAGCTGGCAGCGGTTGAATGCCTGCGTATGGAACTGGGCGAACCAGATGAGTCGGGGCGCCGTCGGCCCGTGCCGGTGGAAGGTTCGAATTTTATTGTCGAAGCCGACGTGGCTGTTCTGGCCTTGGGTTACTGGCCGGATCCGCTGATCGGTAAGACCACGCCGGATCTTGAAACCCATAACTGGGGCCTGATCGTCGCTGATCGCGAAACAGGCGCTACCACCCGTCTGGGTGTGTACGCCGGTGGCGACGCCGTCACCGGTCCCGACCTGGTCGTTACGGCTATGATCGCCGGGCGTAAAGCCGCGGCCGGGATTGACGAGTATTTGCGCAGCTAATCCGGAGTTTGTTTTCTTCCTCCTTTGGCTACTGTGAGCGACCCGTCCTGGGTCGCTCACAGGCTTTTTAAAGGAAAAGAGGTATAATTACAGGTGTGTGCGCCTGCGGGCGAACACACTTTTTTACGCCAAAACGCTAAGGGAACTTTCGATGGATATTGGTACTGTTCAAACAGTTGATATTGACGACCAGATGCGCTCCGCCTACCTGGATTATGCCATGAGCGTGATCGTGGCGCGCGCCTTGCCCGACGCCCGCGATGGTCTCAAGCCGGTTCACCGCCGCATTTTATATGCCATGCATGACATGGGCATGCGTTCGAGTGCACCTTATAAAAAATCTGCCCGTATCGTCGGTGAAGTGTTGGGCAAGTACCACCCACACGGTGATAGCGCCGTTTACGAAGCCATGGCCCGCATGGTGCAAGATTTCTCGATGCGGTACCCACTGGTAGATGGCCAGGGCAACTTTGGTTCGATCGACGGTGACTCGCCCGCCGCCATGCGTTACACCGAGGCCCGTCTGAACCGCCTGTCTGAAGAAATCCTTGCGGATATCGAAAAAGATACGGTCGATTTTGTCGATAACTTCGATGGTTCCTTGCAGGAACCGTCGGTCTTGCCGGCCCGCCTGCCCAGCCTGTTGCTAAATGGTTCCGCCGGCATCGCCGTGGGTATGGCAACCAACATCCCGCCCCACAACCTGGTTGAGTTGACCACCGTTCTGACCTACTTGATCGATCATTACGATCGCCTGGATGATATCCCGGTGGAAGATTTGCTTAAGCTCATGCCTGGCCCAGACTTTCCCACCGGGGGCGTTATCGTAGGAGATGAGGGGATCCGCCAGGCTTACAGCACCGGCCGCGGTCGCCTGATTATGCGCGGCCTGACGCATATTGAAGAACTGAGCGCCGGCCGTTATCGCATTGTGATTACCGAGATCCCCTATCAACTCAACAAAACCACCTTAATCGAGCGCATCGCCGAGCTGGCGCGCAGCGGTAAGATCGATGCTATTTCTGACCTGCGCGACGAATCAGACCGGCGCGGGATGAGCATTATTATTGAGCTAAAGCGCGGCGCTCAGCCCCGCAAGGTCGTTAACCAGCTTTTTAAATACACGCCGCTGCAATCCACTTTCGGCGTCCAATTACTGGCGCTAGTCAATGGTGAGCCGCGCTTGCTCTCTCTGAAGCGCGCTTTGCAAATCTATCTCGAGCACCGCCTGGATGTCATCACCCGGCGCACCCAGTTCGAACTTGAAAAAGCGCGTGCCCGGGCCCACATTCTGGAAGGCCTGTTGATTGCCCTGGCCAACCTGGATGCGGTCATCAAAACGATCCGGGAATCGGCCGACGCGGATGTGGCGAAAGAACGCCTGATGGGAAGTTTTGGCCTGTCCGATCTCCAGGCTCAGGCCATCCTCGATATGCAACTGCGCCGCCTGGCAGCCCTGGAGCGCCAGAAGATCGAAGACGAACACCGCGCTTTGTTACAACAGATCGAGCACCTGGAGGACTTGCTGGCCCATCCAAAGAAGATGTTACAGCTGATCAAAGAAGATCTGCAAGCGGTGGCCGAGAAATACGGCGACGAACGCCGTACTCGAATCGCCCTTGATCTGTCCGGCGATTTGAGCGAAGAAGACCTGGTGGCGGACGAATCTATCCTGGTCACTCTGACCCAGCGCGGTTATATCAAGCGGGTCTCTGCCAAGACTTACCGCTCACAGCGGCGCGGTGGACGGGGGGTGATGGGGCACACTACCCGGGAAGAAGATGAGATCTTGATTATGTTCCCGGCCGGCACCCTGGACACGATCCTGTTCTTCTCCGACCGCGGCAAGGTGTATTCCGAAAAGGCTTACCAGATCCCGGATGCCGGCCGCACGGCGCGCGGCATCCCGATCGTCAATGTGCTGACCCTCGATGCCGGTGAGACCATCACCGCGGCGGTGGCCGTGCCCGATTTTGGCGCGGCCGCCTACTGCACCATGGCTACCCGGCAAGGTCGCATCAAGCGTGTGGTTTTATCGGAGTTTGCCTCGGTCAGGCCTTCTGGCTTGATTGCCATGGGCCTGGCGGACAATGACGAATTGGGCTGGGTGCGCACGACGCGCGGGGACGAAGAGATTGTGCTGGTAACCGAGAATGGACAGGCCTTGCGCTTTTCTGAAACCGAAGTACGCCCGATGGGCCGCCCGGCCGGTGGGGTGATCGGTATCAGTCTCAAGGACGGCGACCAGGTGGTCGGCATGGAGGTGATCGAACCGCAGAGTGACCTGTTGGTTGTCACTACGACCGGCTATGGCAAACGCACGCCCATGGAGGAATATAACCCCAAAGGACGGGCGACCATGGGGGTACAGACCATCGACCAGAAAGCTCTACCCCAGATCGGGAAGATCGCGGTGGCGCGCGTTGTCCAGCCTGAAGGGGATTCGATCACCTTGATCTCCACCAATGGGATCGTCATGCGCACCAAAGCTGAAGCGATTGCCCAGATGGGCCGGGCGACGCGCGGTGTGCGCGTCATGGTTTTACAAACAGGTGACAGCGTTGCCGCCCTGGCCCGTATCTCGGCCGCTGATCTGCGCCGAGCGGGGGCTACCGGAGAAGAAGACTGAAGCATCACCGCTGCAAGCGCGCAAGTTTTGTAAAGTAGACCGCCCTGGTGATTTTCCAGGGCGGTTTTGGTTAAGCTGGTTTTGTGGAGTTGCAGGAAACCATTCACCTGCTTGCGACGCCAGGCGGGCATCGCCCAGGGTCAGGCTAGACAAACGGCAGATACACTTTTTGCATGATCAACAATGAGAAGGTTCCCAACATGCAGACCATCATCAACAGCATGACTGCGATGACAAAGCGTTGGGGAGCAGTCATGCCCAGGAACTGTGGCTGCCGGCTGGCCGCCCGTTTGGGTTGCTCATACTGATAATCGTAAGCTTCCCCCTCGCTCTCCGGTTCATCGAAAAAGTCCAGTTCGCCACTGTCTTCACGTAGATCGTCCAGCATATCAACCTCCTGGTGGAGTTATCCTTCTTCCTGATGTAAGTTTAGCCTATTTTCCCGAACTGTCAACCGGGCGCAGACTAAATGGTTGCACCGGACTGGGGATCTCGCCGCTGATGATTTCGACCTGTTCACCGCCATCCATTTCCAGGCGTAACTGCCCGGCCGGGCTAAGCCCCAGCAAGCGGCCATGCCACAGCACCTGCCCCGCGGTAGTAACCTGGACCTGCTGGCCCCGGAAGGCCAGGTTTTGTTCCCAGGCCTGAATAAAGGCTGGTTCTGGCAGGCGCGCCAACCAGCCGGTCAGTGCCAGCAGGATCTGGCGTAGCACCTGCCAGCGCCCCAGGCGCTGCCCAAGCTCGGTTTCCAGGCTGGTGGCCGGGTAGGTCACAGCTTGCTGGGGAGGAACAGCGCCTGCACCCACGTTGACCCCCACCCCCAGGATGAGCGCTTGCAGTTCGGCGCCCGACCAGTGCGCTTCGAGCAGCACGCCGCACACTTTCTTGCCATTTATCAGGACATCGTTCGGCCATTTGATGCTGGCTGGTAAGCGGTAATCTACTTGTAAGGCCTGGCAAACGGCCAGCGCGCCCAGCCCGGTGTAGCGCAGCAAGTGCTCGCTTGGGGGAGTTGGTTGGGGTTTCAAGATCAGGCTGAAGGCCAGACTTGTTTCCGGGGGCGAAAACCAGCGCCGGGCCAGGCGGCCGCGGCCGGACAGTTGCTCGCCCGCGATCACCAGCGAACGATCGGGTGCGCCCTGCCCGGCCCACTCGGCCGCCAGGTCATTGCTCGAGCCGACTTGCTCGAAATAGCGTGTTTCTCCCAAGGCCAGGCCCTGTAGCATTTGTCTGAGCGTGTCTTGATGCATCATTCATTTTACCTGGTTCTGGCAGCCTCGGGAGCACTTACTAGTTGTTAGATTGGTTGGAGATGTGGATGACTACCGCCCCAGTCGGACACCCCTATATATGGTGGCATGCATTCCTCCATGCTCACCCCGACGACCGTTTACGCCTGCGAGCGGACTACAATTGGCAGTTTCATTTGGAAACCTGGGTTGTGGTCGACCACAATCGACGGTTTTAACGACTGTTCCAGAGCAGCACTCAGTATGGAATCGTTAACGAAACCTTTACAAGAATCAGATGCGGTAAAATTCACAAGTGTTTAGAATTGTATTCGGGCGCAAAGAGCCTGGATCTGCTTCATTATCTCTTTGTCTTTTTGCTGTTCTTGCCCCTGCGTGTTCAGGATACTGCCAGTAAGGCATGGCTGGCGGTCTGGTTTCTACTGCGTCCGAATGCATGACTTTCTTGGGCGTCTTTTTCGAGGGCCGTTTATTCGAGAAAGCCTTCTTGGAACGCATGATGATCTGGAACCAGATATTTTTTCCACTGCGTTACGGCTACGGGCTGATGTTCTTCAAACTGCCGCGCTATTTTGGGATTACTCCGTTGCCCGAATTCGCTGGCCATTCCGGCTCGACCGGGTCGTTCGCCTTCGCATGTCCGTCGCGCTCGCTCTATCTCACCGGGACCCTCAATGTGATTACCCCAGCCGGGCCGTTTTTCTTTATGATGAACCTGGTTCGGACGATAAGTTAAAATAGGAGACTGCCGATGTCAAAACTCGTTGCTTTTCTCGCCCTGGTTTGTCTGCTGCTAACTTCCCTATGGATTGCTTTGTTGATTGCCGACATGGCCTCCGCCGGGCCGCTGGAGACTTTCGAGCAGGCCGCTGCTCATGCTTCCCGGTTGCATGGCCTATACTACGCCACCTATCTCAACGCCGCGCTGCTGACGCTGGCCGCCGTTGCTTTCTTCGCTGCACTATATTACTGGCTCAAACCCACTGCGCCGGATTGGACAGTCGTTGGGCTGGTTTTTGTTCCCATTTACGGCGCGTTGAACCTGGTGGCCTATCTCTCCCAGGTGACACTCGTTCCCGCCCTGGTGACGCTGCGACTCGACCCGAACTATGCCGGCGCAGCCGATATGCTGCTGCGCCTGACCCTGCAAGCCTGGCCTGCCTCGCCGATGGCCTTTTTCAATGGCCTGGCCTACGCCATCCTGGGTATCCCCTCTATTTTGTTTGGTCTGCTCTTGTGGAAGTATCCCCGCACACTGCGTTGGGGCGGCCTGCTGATGGCGCTCAACGGCGCAGCCTGCATCCTGGGCGTGGTTGGCTTTCTAACGGGAAATGCACTGCTTGGCCAGGGCGTGATGATTGGCGGCATACTGTTCCTGCTGGCTTTATTTCCGCTTAGTTGGGCTTTCCTGAAAGAAAAACCATGACCTTGCTGCTATGTTTTGGCGGCATGGGTGGATTGTTCGCACTGGTTGGCCTGGCAGTGATTTTTTCGTCGTTCATGGCTATTTTGAACACGATTCGCCTGCGCCTGGATGGACAGGTTGCCCAGGGAACCGTATTCAAAAAATGGATGGAGACCATAAAATGAAAATCATCATCCCCACTATAGGCACACGCGGCGATGTGCAGCCTTACATCGCCCTGTCGCTTGAACTGCTCAAAGACGGGCATAGCGTCACCCTCGCTACCCATCCCTGTATGCGGGGGTTGGTTGAGTCCTACGGCGTTTCCTTTGCGCCGATGGGACCGACCGGAATTACTTCCGAGACCCTAAACCTGATTCCGTTAAGTCCGCAGATTTCCTCGCCCAACCCGCTCTGGGAGCCGCGCCACCGCCTGACCGGTTACTGGTTCGCCCCCGCCCCCACCACCTGGACTCCGCCCGCTGACTTGGTTGTCTTCCTCGAGGCGGGTGAGCTGCCGGTGGTGGTTAGCCTGGGCGCGATGGCGCTCAGCGGGGAGGACGCGCTTGAAAGCGCGCAAATTACCCTCGCAGCGGTCAAACAGGCCGAGGTCCGCGCCGTCATCCAGGGCTGGGACGAGGCGATGAAACAACTGCCCCTGCCCTCGAACGTCTTCCATGCCGGTTCAATCCCGCACGATTGGTTGCTACCGCGCGCCAGCGGATTGGTCCACCACGGCGGCTTCGGCACGACCGCATCCGGCTTCCAAGCTGGTATTCCGATGCTAGTTATCCCGCACATCATCGACCAGTTCATTTGGGGCAATAAGGTCGCCCAACTGGGTGTTGGCCCGCAGCCCATCCCGCGCCCGAAACTCAAAGCCGAAAACATGGCCGAAGCCCTGCGCGCGTTGCAGTCGCCCGGAATGCGCCGCAAAGCCGCCGAACTAGGCACCGCCATCCGCGCCGAGCCGGATGGGGTGGCGGAAGCGGTGCGGCTGATAGAATTAGCTATTGTTCAAAAGGAAAGCAAGCCATGAAAATCCACCCACAAGCCACCAAAGGGCATTTGATGGTCGGCATTGCCCTCATCCTGCTGTCCTTGGGCAGTTTGATCGCCAGTTTTCTCCTGGACATCCAAATCCTGCCCGTCCTGGTGTTCTTCTTCGGCGTTTGGGGCGGGGTCGAAACCGGGCGCTACCTGGAAGCTTGGATGGGCAAACGACATGTGTAAATCTGTGGCTATCATCGGCGCAGGCATGGTCGGGTTGACTGCCGCTGCTTATCTCTCCCGCGCCAGGCTGAAAGTGGACGTGTACGAACAGCACACGCTTCCCGGCGGTTACATCTCGTCGTTTGTGCGGGAAGGCTTCACCTTCCCTGCCGGGCTAACCTCGATTACATCGAATGGCATTGTTTTTCCAATTCTCAAAGAACTGGGGCTGGCCGAAAAACGCAAATTCTTGCACGTCGGTCACCAGATGAGTTGGGGCGGGTACGATGTTCCCTTGCGTAGCGCGCCCCAGGTGCGGGATGACCTGTCGAAACGCTTCCCAAACCAAAGTCAGGCCTTGCAGCGCTACTTCCGCTGGGTCGAAGTCGACGGGGACGGTTTCCGACAACTGGTCGAAAGCGGCCTGATGTTCGGGCAGGACATCCTGCCCAAAGTGTTAAGCCTGCTTTTCCGCCATCCGCGTTTCCCCTGGGCGGCCCTCATCGCGCGCGGACAGACCAACCGCAGCCTGCACCAGCGCCATTTCAGCGACCCGGCCCTGCGCGTAATGCTCGACGAACTGGCCTACCCGGTTATGCCCGCCCAAAACACCCTCGGCATGTGGATTTCGTATTTCGACGATACCTGGGCTCCCGCCGGGGGAATGCAGGCCTTCGCCAATACCCTCGTCCGTTTCATCCGCGAACACGGCGGCGAAGTTCACCTGGGGACGCCGGTGGGGCGCATCCGGGTGGAAAATGGCCGCGCAACGGGAATCACGCTGGGGGATGGGACGGAGATTTCCTCCACTTGGGTCGTTTCCGCCGCCGATTTACGTCACACCTGCCTTGAGCTGATTGGGAGCGAACATCTCACCGCATTCTTGGTTGCCAAACTCGAAGCAGCGCGTCCCTCCGAGCCGGTTTTTGCCGTCTTCCTGGGGTTGCGCGCCAGTCCCGAATTAGAAGTCGCCTTCAAGCGTTTCCACGAGCCGCACGTCATCTTCACCTGCGCCGATGGCAGGACGATCCAGGTTGTATGGCTGAACAAAGATGACGCCTCGATTGTCCCGGCAGGCAAACATAGCCTGTTCGTTGGCTGGCTCGATGATTACGCCAACTGGGAAGCGCTCAAAGCCGACCAGGCCGCCTACCGGGCCCGCAAAGCTGCCATCGCCGACGAACTCATCACCCGCGCCGAAGAATTCCTGCCTGGCCTGCGCGAACACATCGAAGTGCAAGAGTCCGCCTCGCCACTGACCTACGAGCGTTACACATCCAATTACCAGGGCGCCACTACCGGCTGGAACTGGAACCCGACCCATGCGCCGCGCTTCAAACTTCCCAAAGACCTGCCGCTCAAGAATTTCTATGCCGTCGGTCATTACACCTTCAACCCTGGCGGCGTGCCGACTGCCATGATCACCGCCTGGTATATCGGGCGCGAGATTCGCGAATTAATTGAAACCAAAAAGGAGAATTATTTGACATGAAAATTACCCCGAAAAGCCAACCTGACCCCGTATCCAACATCAAAATCCACGATGGCTCGTTTCGCTGGGCGCTGCAAGCCGCTGAGGAAGTAGCGGGTAAGCAAGGTCTGGTAGTGACGCTGAAACAGGCCGGGTTAGGGCACCTGATTGATAATTTCCCTGAGAATGTGTCCCAGGTTAGCGGTAAATATAGCCTGGGAGAATACGGCAAGTTCAATGTAGGGCTACTCAACTTTTTTGGGCGCGGCGGGCGCAGTATGCTGATGCGCATCGGGCGCATCTCGAATAAGTTGGGATCAGAACAGTTGAGCGCCGCACTCGGCAACGCTATTCTGACTGCGCTGCGCGTGCTGCCTGAAGGCGCACGCACCAAGAAAGGCCTTGAACTAGTCAAATTCGGCATGGAAAAATTCTTCGTTTACCAGGGCGTGCAGCCGCTGGTGATGAGTGTCGAAGAGCGTGGCGACAAAGTAACCTTCAAGCTGGAGACCTGCGGCTGCTGCTGTGGCTTCGAATCCGATAGCCCGATCTGCTACATGTGGACGGGTTACTTCCAAGAGGGGTTGCGCGGACTGTTCGGCAAAGATCGTGAAGTAGAAGTGCGCGAAGTGGAATGCCGGGCGATGGGCGCTCCGGCCTGTGTATTCGAGATGAGCAAGCTACCCGTGGATAGCTAAATTTTTAATGTGACGAACCCTGCAGAGCTAGAGTGGGCCGCTGATTGGATAAGCGCTTTCGCGATATTCTTTAGGCGTAACCCCCAACCACTTCTTGAACGATTTGCGGAAGACGCTCGGTTCGGAATAGCCCAGCAGGTAGGTGATTTGCTCCACCGAGTAGTTCTCGCGCAGATATTTTTTGGCCAGCCGCTGGCGGATGTCGCGCAGCAGGTCGCTGAAGACCACCCCCTCGGCTTCCAGCCGTTTTTGTAGGGTCCGCACGCTGACCGCCATTTCTTGGGCTACTTTCTCAATCGACAGTGACTCGTCATCCAGCCGCGCCAGGACGATTTTGGTCACGGCCTGGGTGGTGGCGTCGTTCCGTTCCATCTGGGCGATGAAATCCTGGGCGTATTTTTCGAAATGCTCCAACAGGCCCGGATTTGCCATGCGGACGGGCAGATTGCCCATGCGCAGATCGAGAGTCATCGAATTATTTTTTTG
>JAFGRA010000122.1 GCA_016935415.1 Anaerolineales bacterium | reverse complement strand
ATTGCCATGATCTCTTCGAAAGGCTTTTCTTCCAAGGCGGCCTCGGCGGCGGCGATAACCTGGTGTCCCAACCCCAGGCTCAACTGGCCGCTGTCGACCACTTCGACCTGTCCGGGAAATTCATGCGCAGCCAGGCTGGCGGCGTTGAAAATACCGCTCAACTGCGCCGGGGCGTGAATGGAGATGACCTTGTCATACCCCTCGGCAAAGCGGGTAGCGTAAGCTTGTTGGAAAGACCCGGCGGACGGTGCAGAGGTGGTTGGGTGCGGGTTCATCTTGGACAGGCGTTCGTAGAATTCCTGACGGGAAATGCCCTCCCCATCATTGTACTGCTGCCCATCAATGACCAGAATGGTGGGAATGATCGTGATCTTTAATTTTTCGGCGATTTCTTCTGGAATATCGGCGGTGCTATCGGTAACTATGGCGATGCGCATATGCCCTCTCTGGTGTACATATGGCCCAAAGGCGGTATGTGTTGGGTGTGGAAAAACTTTTCCACAAAGCTGAAGCAGGGATTTGGTGAATCAGATTAAGGTTTTGTAAAGCTGGAGGAGGCACCTCGGAACGGCCTCCTATTGTTTGACGAAAATGCCCAGGCTGCGCGGCCCGATCATGGCGGCCAGGGTAGCGCTGATGGTGTGTTCGCTGATGGGAGTATCTTCGAAGTCCTCAGCGATGCGTTCCCGCAGGGTGCGCGTTTCTTGCTCGAAGGAGGGGACGGCTTGTAAGATGGCAATGTGTTCCAGATTCGGAAATTCCCACAAGAATTCGTGCAGAATGTCGACCAGGTGGCGGTTGTTGCGCGCTTTCTGGGTGGGTACCAATCGCCCCTCTTCCAGGATGAAAACCGGCAGCACGCGTAAATGCTCGCCAATGAAGGCCTGGGTGTCGCTTAGATAACCGTTGTGGTGCAGGTAGGACAGGCCCTGGATGCAAAAGGTGGTATAGGTCTTGGGCATCAGGCTGCGGATCAGTTTTTCGATCTCTTCGGCTGAAGCCCCGTTATCAGCTGCCTCAGCGGCGGCCTGTACCAGCAATCCCAAGCCAATGGCAGTCGTCTGGCAGTCGATCACCTCAATAGCCACGCGCCCTTCGGTGGCCTTGGCAGCCTGGCGAGCGTGCTTTACCGTGTCGCTGAGCTGGTTGGGATGCAGCATGCAAACGATCTCGCTGTAGCGCTTACCTAAATCTTGAAAGGTTTGCTCGAATTTTTCCGCACTGGGAGCATATACCTGTGGCTGCAATCCGTGGCGCGTGGTAATCGACAGGTCGTTAGCTTTTAAGTCGACTCCGCCGGGATACCACTTGTCGTTCAGTTGGATATCCAGCGCGATTACACTGACCAGGGCGCGACCGTCAAAGATCGGGTAGGGGAATTGTGCGGTGCTATCGGTAAGGATGCAGGTGTTGGACATATAGTTTATTCAATGGAAAAGATGAACTGGTAATGCGGTTGGCCACCCTCTTGAATTTCAATCTCGTGATCGGGATAGACTTCCTGGATGGCGGCGGCAATTTCGTCACACTGCTTACGGTCGATGTCGGCGCCATAGAACATGGTGATCAATTCGTAGTCATCGGCACCGACTTTTTCAAGCAGCCCCAGGCAGCCATCGAGCAGGCTTTCTGAGGAGCATACCAGCTTGCCATTGTGCAGGGCGATGATCTCTCCCGATTTGACCTTGACGCCGTCGATCTCGACATCGCGCGTGGCGGTGGTGATCTCGCCGGTTTCGACGTCTTGCATGGCCGCTTCCATATCGGCTACCACCTGGTCGAAGTCGCCATTCGGGGCCAGGCGCATCATGGCGGCAAAACCCTGGGGGACAGTGCGGCTTTTCACCACGTGCACGTCCTTGACGCTGATCTCGGCCGCGGCTTCGGCGGCCATCACGATGTTCTTATTATTGGGGAGGATGACGATCTTGTTGGTGGGCAGGTCTTCAAAGGCTTCTACGATCTGCTGGGTGCTGGGGTTCATGGTTTGCCCCCCGGCTACCAGGGCGCTCACGCCCAGGCTGGCAAAGACGCGCCCGATGCCGGTGCCGGGTGCAACCGCCACTACGGCGATCTGGTCCGGCTCGACCGGCAGCAGCTCGATCTGATCGCTGCTGTGCGCTTTGGCACTGATCTCGTCCATCTGCGCCATCAGGTTCTCAATGGCGATATTGGTGATCGTGCCCAGCGTGAGTACGTAATCCCAGGGCTTGGTGCGGTTCTCGTCGGGGACGTGGATGTGCATGCGGTACATATCATCGCCTTCACCGATCTGGATGGAGGTACCCATTGTTTCGAGTGTGGCGTAGAAGTTTTCGACATTCAGGGAGGCATTGGGCCGGAAATCGATCACTAATTCCCAATCTTGTCCGGCTTCGACGCTTTCCATGGTGTTATCGAAGTCCATTGCGCCCAGGTCTTGTACGTTGATCAGCGCGGTTTCCAAATCTTCCTCGTTGATCCAGCGCAACATGCCTTCCAGGATGAAGTACAGGCCTTTGCCACCGGAGTCGACTACCCCGGCTTCTTTGAGAATGGGGAGCAGATTGGGGGTATTCTGCACGGATTGGTCGGCCGCTTTGACAACATGTTCCAGAATGTCGATTGGCTCGTCAGATAGCTTAATTGCTTCTGCGGCCGCGGCGGCGACGTCTTTGGCGACGGTGAGGATGGTGCCTTCTACCGGGCGCACCACACCTTTATAGGCTGTGTCGCGCGCTTCGGCAAAGGCTTTGACCAGCGCCTCACCGGTCAGGATATCGTATTCATCCAGGGCGCGCGCCAGGCCGCGCCAGAGCTGGGAGAGGATCACACCAGAATTGCCGCGTGCGCCCATCAGCGCGCCGTGGGCGATTTCGCCGACCAGATTGCCGACGTGGGTTTCGCGTGATTCGTCGATCTCTTGAACGGCCGACTGCATGGTAAGGACCATGTTGGTGCCGGTATCTCCATCAGGGACGGGGAAGACGTTGAGGGCATTGACGACCTGTTGGTTGGTCCGCAGCCACGTTAACCCGGCCTTGGTCAGGCGCTTGAGTGCCTGGCCGTCTATCGGGTTTGCTATGTAATATTCCCTGCGGCTCATTGTTTGTTGGGTTGCTGAATCATTCATAAGTTCTCCCGGTTACGAGGCCGATGGGGCTGTGTAGCGTAAGGAGCCTCGCCCGAAGGATGTATTCTAACACTCTTGGCGCGGATTGCGCCAAGAATACCAGTTAGTCTTCGTTACTGATCCGTAGGCCCTGAACGTGGACGTTCACTTCGTTGATCGGGATGCCGATGGCTTTCTCGACCTGGTAGCGAACGGTATTAGCCACGCTGCTGGCGACGGATTTGATGCGCGTGCCGTATTCGACCACGATGTAGATGTCGATATCTACCTGGACGCCGTCGTAATTAACTTCGATGCCGTGGGTGGGGTCTTTGACGATCAGGTGGGTCAATCCGTTGACGATGTTCTTTGACGCCAGCCCGACAACGCCGTAAGATTGCACCGCGGCGTGGTAAGCGATGGTGGCAATCGCGCGAGGGGAAATGTTGATACTGCCGATTGGGTTGGTTTCTTCAGTCATAGATTCCTCTGTTATATTAACAGACATGGGTTGTAAAAGGATACGATTTATGGTAAGATTGCCCGGTTGCAATCATACCAAATGATCGCGTATATTGTACAGACCTGATTAGAAAAGGAAGTAAGAAGATGGCGAAGTGTGAAGTATGTGGTAAGAAGACGACCTTTGGTCGCAACCGACCGTGGTCCAAGAAGACGACCTCGCGCACCTTCAAGCCCAATCTGCAAAAGATTACGGTTTTTGAGGAAGGCCGCAAGGTACGTAAGGTCATGTGCACCCGCTGCATCCGCACGATGGTCAAGACCACCGCATAAGGCGTTTGACACCCTAAAAACCGAAAATCACGGCGTACGCCGTGATTTTTCTTTTAACCAGGGAGTTTGGCTTTTAGCGCGCCGAGACCGGCGGCGATACCATCCGGGAATTTGAAGATCGCGCTGGCGGCCACAAAAGCCTGTGCACCCTGCTCGATGACCTGCGGTAGGGTGTTCACGTCGATACCGCCATCGACTTCGACGATCGCTTCGGGGTTGATCTCATCCAGCATGGTGCGCACTTCGGCGATCTTGGGCAGCATCTGGGGGATGAACTTCTGTCCGGAATAGCCGGGGTTGACGGTCATTACCAATACCAGATCGACCAGATGCAGGTTGGGCTTGAGGGCGCTGGCCGGGGTGCCGGGGTTGAGGGTGATTCCGGGTTTGCAGCCCAGCTTGCGGATCGATTCCAGGGTGCGGTAAATGTGGGTGGAAGCCTCAACGTGCACGGTCAGGTGGTTAGCCCCGGCGTTGGCGAAATCTGCGATGAAGCGTTCGGGGGTGTCGATCATCAGGTGTACATCGCGCGGCAGGGCGGTAATGCGGCTGACGTGCTCGACGATGAACGGTCCCATGGTGATGTTGGGGGCGTAGTGGCCGTCGATCACGTCGATATGGATCCAATTGGCGCCGGCGTCTTCGGCCTGGTGGATCTGGTCGGCCAGGTTGGCGAAGTCGGCGCTGAGGATGGAGGGGCTAAAGAAAAATTGTTTGGGCATAGGGGTATTATAAATGACAAATGGGAAGGGAGGATAGACTGATGCAGGATTCAGGAGGCACTCAGTTTCTCAGGCAACCAGGCACCTAGGCAAGATGCGGGCGGCGGGTGCGTGGGTGCTAGGGTGTACGGGGGCATGGGAGTGGGGGGAACAAAAAGACAGGAGGGCACTTAGACGCCGAGGCAAGATGCAGGATGCAAAGGCGCAGGCGGCGGACACTTGGTCACTCGGCACCAAGATGGCCTGGCACTGGAGTAAGCAGTTTCTTAGGTGGGAAGTGCCGTTTATGCCCGTTTGCGATTCTCGAATCTCGATTTACGGATTATGGCGTGTCGTTACAATGTTCCCTGATTACTCATTACCGTTCACTAATTACTACTCACGTATTTCGAATCTCGTTTCTTGCTTTACGTCTTCCCCCTGATTTACTATTCACTGATTACTGATCACCCATTACTGTATCTGAAATATGACCCACATCCAGAAGGGCACCAGGCCGCCCACGGCGAGCAAGGCGATCAGCCCTAGAACCACCGCGATCCAATCGACGAATGGCCCTTCTTCTACGTTCGTTTCCACCGGCCCGGAATTGGCGCGCACGGGTTCGGAGGGACGTTCGGTTGAAGGGGGCGGCATAAGGGTCGCATTGGTCGGCGCATTGGGAGTTTCCGGCCGGGGGCGGGAGGGGACTTCGGTTGAGGCTGGGCGCGCCGGGGAAACAACCCGCCGGGCGACTTCCTGTTTGTATTGGGCCAGGAAGGTTTGCAGCACGCGCCCTAGCTGGTCGGCGGTGCGGTAGCGGGCGGCCGGTTCCTTGGCGAGCACTTTGAGGATGATCTTCTCCAGCGTTTCGGGGATGAAGGGATTGATCTCACGCGGGGGGACAGGATTGGCACGGCGGTGCAGGCGGGCCAGTTCCTGTGAGGTCTTGGCATTGAAGGGCAGTTGGCCGGTGAACATGTAGTACATCACCACCCCCAGCGAATACACGTCCGATGCGGGGGAAGGCGGGTGTCCGGCGGCTTGCTCTGGCGAGAAATACTGCGGCGATCCCCAGATCACTTCGGCTTCTTCATCCGGTTCGATGGAAGCCAATGCCCGGGCGATGCCGAAGTCGGTGACCTTCAGCAGGTTGTCAGGGGTGACGATGAAGTTATGTGGTTTCACGTCACAGTGTACCAACCCGGCGCGGTGAGCGT
>JAFGRA010000121.1 GCA_016935415.1 Anaerolineales bacterium | reverse complement strand
TGCCGATCTTCAATCTGAACTTGCAGCAGGTCAGCCAATCCTGGGGCTGCGACAACCCGGCTTTGGAGCAAGGTGGCATGAATGTGGTGAACACGCTGATGCTGGAAGCGGCGACCTACTCTGGTAACAAGATCACCGGCGAGGAAATCCAATTCGATGATGACTACTTTGATTTTGCGGTCAGCAATTTACTCAAAGGCGGCGCTTCGGTCTCGACCAGTGAGTATTGGGAACTGACCAGTACTTCCCCTTACGTAGAAGCGCTGGATGCACAATATTATGATTACTTCTTGGACAACGTCCCCCTAACCAATACCTACACCGCCATCGTCAACTGGAACGGCAACAGCGCCGGCAAGGTGGTCTTCACGCTGGACAGCCTGACGGAAACGGTGCAGACTGCCGATGCCGAAGTGAGCGCCGATTTCGAGTTGGGGGATGTCTCCGCCGGGACGCACCAACTCGAAGCCCTGCCCTATGACGACCAGGGCGAACCCTCCGTGCCAATGAGCATGGACGTCTTCATCGTGCCATTGGAACCCTGGGCGGAAGCAGCTAACTTTGCCATTAGCGGCCAGGATGCGCCCTTCGGCGTGACTTATACCGGCGAAGCCAAGCTGCCGCAAGAGCCAATCAAACTGCCCTACCTTGACCTGTCGTCGATCCCCTTCGTTGGCGGGCGTTGGGGGGTGCCGCCGATCCAACTCGACGGTATCCTGCATGCCACCTCGATGGGCGGCCGTGGCGAAGAAGGGGATGTCGATGGAGACATTGCCCTTTACCTGGGCGGAAACACCGCTGAAGCTAAACTAGAGATAGAAGGTCATACCTTCACTGAAATGTTCGCCGACCGGCTCGAATTTGCCGAAGGTGAGGTCGAGTTCAACCTGGCTCCGTACGTGATCGAACGCCAGACCGGGTTGGTGACACTCTTCCCCGGTGCCGCGGAGGTCTTCGAACTCAAAGTGATCGGCCCGCTCTTGCAGGCGGTCAACTCGATTGCATCGGTAACCGCCAGCATCACCACCTCGGCCACAGGGCAGGGAACCTTAGCAGTAAACAACAATAATACCGATTTGACGATTACCAAAGGCGAGATCGAGCCGCACATCGACATCAAAGCCATCGCCGAAATGAACATCTTCAACCTGGCACGCTCGTGGTTTGGTGGCGGCGGCAGCGGTGATTTCACGATTGAAATTGCCCCCAACCCCGGCATCCGCGATTGCACCTTTAGCATGGCGATGGAAGCCGGGGTAGTTCTCCAGCCCTTCTTAGATAAGAATTACAAAGATAACTGGGAAATGTATACCTGCCCGCAAACCGCCCAACTGGTGCGTAAGCCTTACAGCACGCTGCTGCCCTACACATCAGTACCACTCCCGCCTGTCCAAACTTTTCCCCAGGAACGTCTGGTGAACGAGCCATTTGCTGGTGAGGATTTCGAGGAAACCGTGCTGGTCGAAGACGCACTTTGGGACGCTTCTCCCGTTCTGGCCGTGGGGCCGAAGGGTCGCAAGGCGCTGGTCTGGGTCTCGGCTGATGCGTCAGAAAGCATGTCCACCAGCGCCGAGATCCGTGCCCGCCTCAACGATGGGACAGATTGGGGCAGCGGTATCGACCTGACCGACAACGCCGCCTTCGATTACAGTCCGGCCGCAGCCTATGATGAGAAAGGCAACTTGGTCGTGGCCTGGCTGCATCACAGCGGGGCACAAGCCGCGGAATTGACTGAGGAATTCGTGCAGGGTTTCGAGATTGCTTATGCCATCCTGGACGGCAGCAGCGGTGAAATCCTGGAGAACGGCACGCTGACCGAAAATGAAGAAATGGATTTCGATCCGCAACTGGTGGCCGACAACCAGGGCGGCGTGTGGGCCTTCGGGCAGGCCAGCCCCGGCGCAACCCTGACCGGCACACCCGACTCGCCCAACCATTTGATGGCGCGTCATTGGAATGGCAGCAAATGGACGGACGCTGATCTGGTCACCGATGAGCTGGTTGGCAGTTTATCGCTCAACGTGGCCACCGACCCCGATGGCGGTTACGCCGTGATCTTCGACCAGGACACAGACGGCGACCTGGAGACCGGCACAGACCGCGAGATCGCCTTGATCACCGGCGACAAACGCAGCGCATCCAGCATCCACTATTTGACTGAAAACGAGGTGGTCGACTCAGCCCCATTGGTGGCCTGCGCCCCGGACGGCAACCTGGCGGTGGCCTGGTACAGCGCAGGCGAGATCGTGGGCTGGTGGGGCGACATCTATGCCGATACCGAAACCTTTATTGCCGCCGCTGACCTGCCCGCCGTACTGGTGGATGGCCTGCTGGTGGCCGGAGAAGATAAGCAGTTGGCGTTACTGTGGGAGGGCATGGCCGGGGATACACCCGACATCCTCTTGAGTCAACTCGACCCCGAAAGCGGCACCTGGAGTCAGCCGGAAGCCGTGTTCGCCAACGATCTTGCAGGAAGGCTCGCTGTCCGGCGGTTACGATGCCAATGGTAGCCTGTGGATTAGCGTGGCAAAAGGCGCGCAAAACGTCCATGTCCTGGAACTCACCGATGGCAGCATGTTAGAAATCCCCGCTATCCCCGACCAGGCCGAGTTGAGCGTGGTGCAATTCGCGGACTTCATCACTGTATCCGAAGTAGCATCCCAGGCAAATACCCCCGGAGTCAGGAGCTGGCTACTGGGCGGTGGTATCGCCGTGGTGCTGTTGTGCGGATTCGTGCTCGTGGCTGGCGCGCTGATCGTCTTTCTGGTGGTGCGCAGCCGCAAGCAGAAGACCGAAGCATAAAGATCGCCATTAAGTACGACCGGCTAGTCGCCCTTACATCCAATATTTTACAGTTACATCGAAAAGCCGAGTTTCTGCAAGAAACTCGGCTTTTTTGCTGTAGTGACTTATGAGTGTTCCGCTTTTTGTAGGAGCGCATTTTTGCAAGTTTTGCTTGCCCTGCGCCCCTACGCGCTCAGTATCTTTTGATGCTAACTACCGGTCACAAGCAGCTCCAACACAGCCTCAACCCCGGACTGTGTTTCGCCTTTGCGATAGGTGACCAATTCCACGCGGATACTGTCCGACGCCAGTTCTTCCGCCGCCGCGCGAGTTAGGGCGGCTAGGCCGCCTTTGCTGGCAGCGTAGGCCGCACCCCGCGGATTTTCAACCAACAGGTTTACGATCAGGCCGCCACCCTGTGCCCGCATTACCCGCCCCACAGATTGCATGACTGTGAACACACCGGTCAGGTTGACATCCAGCGTACGCCGCCAGTCCCATTCGTCCATATCCAGCAAAGCGTCGTCGGGCTCGACCTCGGCGTGGTTGACCAGCATATCGACCCGGCCCCAGTCGTCCAGCACTTCGTTGAGCATGGTTTGTAGGGCCAGCTTCTTGGACACATCCGCCAGGTAGGCTTTGGCTGTGCCACCCTGCGCTTCGATCTCTTCCACCAACGTATCGATGTGAATGGGGGTCAAGTCATTGGCCGCCACAGTTGCGCCACGTTCAGCCAGCGCTTTTGCCAGCGTCCGCCCCAGACCGCGCCCTGCTCCGGTAACCAATACCACCTTGCCGTGCAGGTCACTCATTGTTTGGCACCAGGTCCCAATCCTCGACCGTCAACGTCCCGGCACAAACCGGGAAATCATCCGGGTTCTCGTTATAGTCGACCGGCAGATTGAAATAGGGGGTCGGATCATAGGTGTTGTTGATGTCCAACTCGTTGGTGAAGGTGCCTTCGCCATCATCCTTGACGATCGAAATGTGCAAGTGTACGCCGGTTGGGTTGACCGCGTTGCCAGAGTAGTTACCGACGTAGCCCAGGAAAGTGCCCGCCTCCACCCATACTTCGGTCGCGCCGGGCGGGAATTCCTCGGAAATAAAGCTGTTGCCTTCCTCGTCGGCCATGTGCGTGTAATACGTCCAAATCTGGCGATTAGGTTGAAGGGGGTCCTCGGAAATGCGGATGATGACGGTCGATTTCCAATCAGCCAAACGGCGCAGGTAACCGGCGTGAGCGGCATAGACCGGGGTCACGCCCGGACCGGTACCGGGGAAAATGTCTAACCCCTGATGGCGGTGGCCGACGCGGTAGGATTCGTCCCACAGACCGAAGATCACACCACGCGTCGGGAAAGCGAAGGCCGAGTCGTCGCAGCGTATCCCCGGCTCGATCACGAATTCGGCCACCTTGTCCGGGTCTTGCCGCCAGTTCCAGTAATCCAGCCAGCGCTCCGAACGCGAGGAACCTGAAAAGAAAAGCTTATAAGCCGCGAACGCGCCAATTGCGCCGATCACGATCAGGATGCCGAGAATCCAGAAGATCACCCGGCGCGGGCGGCGTTTTTTCAAGGGAATCGGTTCGTTTAACATAGGGGAGTTCCTTATGCAGGCTTGGTATGTATATCGACGATCTGTGCCCCGCTGAACTTTCGAATGGCTTCCGGGGTGAGCCGCACCAGAGCGTTCTGCTCCCCACCTCCGGCGTAAGCCCAATCCAATTCCAGCACCAGTTCATCCATCAGCGTAGGCAGTGGTTGGCGGTGGCCGAAGGGCGGCACCGAGCCGACCTGGTAACCGGTGATCGCCAGGGTTTCGTCAGCCTTCGCCAGCTTGACCTTCTTGCGGCTGATCCCAAAATGAACGGCAAGTGCTTTATATTCGACACGCTGGTCACCGGTCGAGAGCGCCAAAGTGGCTTCACCATCGATCAGGAAAAGGATCGACTTGACAATGTTACGCGGCGCGGTCCCCGCCACCTCGGCGGCTGCTTCCACAGTCGGGGTGGGCGCATCCAGGATCACGATCTCGGCCGCGATCTGGTTGGCGTCGATGTATGCTCGCAAGTCATGGGAATTAAGCCGCGGCAGTTGCGTCATCGCTTGGCTCCTCCCGGTAGCGTTTGATATTCTCGATCTCGTCTTCCAGGTGGTGGGCGAGCATCAGAGTCATGTTGCCGCCGGTCATGGCTTGCAAGACCTTCCCGGCCGCCTGCCCATTCGGTGAGGCCATCGCTTCCAGGGCAGCCTCCATCGACTCGAAATATAGTTCGTGGATTTTCTCCACCGAGCAGTTTCCCGCCAGGATGCGGTCTACCCGGCTGGTGGTCTCACGGATCAGGCCGGGCATCTTTTCGGCATATTCCAGGAATTTCGGCCAGCTATCCTCGAAGCGCAGGATATCCATCTGGGGTTCGATTAGGATCACCAGTTTGTACATTGACTTACTCCTCTCCGGGCACGATTATACCCGCGGATTGGCGGTGGTCGATCAGCGTTCGATGAGAAGCGGAGAGCGGTCAGCGGTCAGCAATCGGCCATCTGCAAGCAGCCTCGGAAATGCGTAAATCGAGATTCGTAAGAAGGAACCAGTGAACGGTCAATCAGGCATTTAGGGGGCGTGAGATGTGATTCCTGAATCGAGATTCGTAGTCTGTCGCTGAGGGATACTGTGCGCCTGTAGTGCGGGCGAAAAACTGGACACAGCAATAAGGTAAATCAGAAAGCTGTGGAGATTGAACATGAGCCAGAAAAAGCGGCGTACATTCAGCGCCGAATTCAAGCTAGACACGGTAATGGAAGGTAT
>JAFGRA010000120.1 GCA_016935415.1 Anaerolineales bacterium | reverse complement strand
TGACCAATGCCGGTGGGCCGGGCATCCTGGCACTCGATGCACTGGAGGAAGCCGGGTTGGAATTAGCGCCGCTGACCGACGAGACGAAAGCCTATTTGCAGCAGCGAGTCTTTCCGGCGGCCAGCGTGGAAAACCCGGTGGATATCCTGGCGGGGGCGGGCCCGGCCACTTACGCGATCTGCCTGGATGCCTTGTTATCCGACGAAACGGTCGATGCGGTGGTGGTGCTGCAAGCACCGCAGGACTGGTTCATGCCGGTCAGCGTCGCGGAGGTGGTCGGCGAGGTGGCTAACAGCCCGTTGGGGCGGCACAAACCGATCCTGACTGCCCTGATGGGGCTGGCCTCTACCAGCGAAGCCACCCAGGTTTTGCACCAGCGCAAAGTCCCCAACTTTGCCTTCCCGGAGCGATTGGGAAGTACGTTACGGGCAATGTGGGACCGGCGGCAGTGGCTTGATGCGCTGGACGAGGAATCGACTCCGGCTGCCATCGACGGGCACGACCTGGATACCGCCCGGATGGTGATCGAGGCCAGCGGCCAGATCGTCCGGGAGCGGACGGACAACCTGCTGGCGGGGGCCAGTTGGATGCCAGCCGACCAGGTTGAGGCCCTGTTGAATGCCTACAACATCCGAACACCGCGCTCTGGCATGGCTCCCAACCTGGAGCAGGCGCTGTCGATGGCAAAGACGGTTGGCTACCCGGTGGCCCTCAAGCTCGCCTCAGAAGGGGTAAGCCATAAAACCGATGTGGGCGGGGTGGTGTTGAATATTAACTCCCCCGTAGAGCTGGATACCGCCTTCAACGAATTGATGGCACACCTCAAACAACGTGCCCCCCAATTGACCATCATCGGCGGCGTGTACGTCCAGCAGATGATCCGGGGCGATGCGGAGTTGATCGTCGGGGTGGTGCGCGATCCGCAGTTCGGCCCGCTGGTGATGGCCGGGACGGGCGGCACTCAGGTCGAACTCACGCGGGATGTCGCCTTTGAACTTGCGCCGCTCACCCGGAAGCAGGCTAATAGTTTGCTGGATCGAACCGCCGCCCATGCCCTGCTGGCCGGTTATCGCGGTGCGCCCCCGGCGGATCGGGAAGCGGCGGTGGACGCGATCATCAACCTGGCCCAGATCGCCATCGATTGGCCGGAGATCAGCGAAATCGAGGTTAACCCGTTGATCGTGATGGGCAGCGATCAGGGCGTTTATGCCGTCGATGCGCGGGTCAGGATGGTGGTTGATTGACAGTTTGAGCCGGGAGAAAGCGCGATTGAGGGGAACTTCACTACTCCCTTCAGTGAGAGTGTGCGTACAATGAAATGGCGCAGGGTGTGAAATCCCTGCGCCTTGTGATGTCTGACCCAAGGTTATTCGGATGCTTGCGGTGAATGGTTTTACGCATCCGGTCAAGTGGTTGTTTGACTCTGGGAAATGAGTTAACGGAAAAAATATGAAGATTAATCAGGCAGATATCCTGCCAGCAACTGCTTTTGACAATGAGAACCTGATCGGTTCCGCAAACAAACATCCCGCAAAATTTCGGTTCCTCCGTGCCTTTGGGGTGACTTTCGGAATCCTGATCAGCATAGGTTGCTTTCATCTTTTGGGTAAATTCTTCGGGGCAGAGTGGGAAAACAGTAGAAGGCCGGTAGTTTACGGCAAGAATGCCAAAAGACTGAAGAGATTACTTCTTTCACTCCAGGGTATCTTCATCAAAGCGGGCCAGCTGATCAGCATTTTGAGCAATTTCCTGCCGGATTACTTTCGGAAAGAATTAGAAGAACTGCAAGACAAAATTCCCCCACGGCCATTGAGCGAAATTTCCGGGCGTATCCGCAAAGAGCTGGGCGAAGACCCAGGTGTGTTATTTGCCGAATTCGATCAGGACCCGATTGCCAGTGCCTCCCTGGCGCAAGTTCATCTGGCCCGGCTCCATGATGGCCGCCAGGTTGCGGTAAAAGTCCAGTATTTAGATATAGAAGCCAATACAAAAGCAGATTTACGGACTATAAAAGGATTACTTTCTTTTTACGGTTTTTTCCTGCGAATAAAAGGACTTGGAAATCTTCACAGTCAATTCAGCGAAATGATCAAAGAAGAACTGGATTTTCGCCTGGAAGCGCAGCATATCGAAACAATAGCCGCCAATTTTGCGGGTAATCCCCACGTCTTTTTCCCGAAAGTGATTCATGAACTATCGTCGGAAAGAGTGTTGACAACAGAATATATACATGGTGTCAATATATCTGATCTGGAGGAATTGACAGCGCTAAACATAAACAGGCAGGCCCTCGCAGAACGGGTAGTAACCGCCTATTGCCAGATGATCTTCACCGACGGAATTTATCATGCCGACCCTCACCCGGGAAACATCCTTGTGCAGCCGGACGGGAGCATTGTTTTTCTGGATTTTGGGGCGGTCGCCAAATTATCCAATGAGATGAAAGCTGGCATCCTCCAATTTTTTCAGGGGGTTATAAAACGAGACCATGACCAGATTTCTGCCGCCCTGCAACAAATGGGGTTGATAGCCCTGCACGAAGATACCGATCACGTCGAACAGCTTATTGACTATATCTACAGCCGTTTCTTAAAACAGATGACCGTTGAATCGTGGAATTTGTCAGATATTCACGTTGAGATGCAAGACAAATTGGACATGATGGTTGATTTCACAAAAATGGACATCTCTATCCGGGAACTCATGGCAACTTTCCAGATACCGAAGGATCTGGTGCTGTTGCAGCGTACCATTCTCCTGCTAATGGGTTTATGCACCCACCTCAGCCCGACCATGAATCCCATGAAGACGATTCAACCGTATTTAGAAGAGTTTGTTTTTGGCAAAGATAGAAATTGGATCAAATTCATTGAAACAGCGGTTAAAGATTTAGTCCTTTCGACAATCACCATTCCAGCAGATGTTCAGAAATATCTGACTAAAGCGAATCGTGGAGAATTAGAAGTAAAAGTAAAGGGGCTGACTGAAAACGCTAACCTGATTTACGCTTTAGGCCACCAACTGCTTTATGGCTTGTTCGTCATGTTTTTCGGCGGGTTTGGATATTTAGCTCATAACAATGGAGAAATTGTGCTTTCTAGAGGAATGTTTAGTGTCAGCGCCTTTTTCTTGTTAAGTTTAGGATATTCTCTTTTGCGTGCCCGTAAATGGCAAAAAAAAGGATGATGACCTGATGCTCGCAACAGAGCTTTTAAAAGGTTCACCCCTCCCTGGGGATAGGGAGGGGTGAGGGACAAGGAGGAGAGAAACCACTTTTTAAAAGCGATACCTTATCGCTTAATGTGCCGAATGTGTTTCAGGGTCAGGGTAAATGGGCAGAAAACGCAGCCCAAGTGTCAACCCAAGTAAAGCATACCCTATTATGCCAAAAAATGCTCCAAATTCCCAAATTGTCGGATGATAGGCTAAACG
>JAFGRA010000119.1 GCA_016935415.1 Anaerolineales bacterium | reverse complement strand
GATGAACTTGATATAGCGCACCGCCCCGAATTTTTCGGGGTAAAAGGCGGCCAGCTTTTCCAGGTTGAGATTGCCTTCGGGCACCAGGCAGGTGGATTCGACCTCGTCCGGGCGCTTGACCCACAGGCTGCTGTTGCGCACGTAGGCCGCGGCGTCCATCGGGAAGAAACTTTCCCCGGCGGTGAAACGCAGCACCGGCTCGAAGCGCCGTAACAGGTCGCGGTCGTTTTCAGGCATTATCGCTCCCTTCGCTGCGGGCGACGGTTGGGCGGAAGCGATACTGTCCCGGCAGGCCGCTGTAATGCAGGTAGATCACCATGAACAGGCTGTAGGCCATGATGAGGTAAATGTAGCCGGGGCGCGTGCCAAAGTATTGCAGCAGGGCGGAAAACAGGTTGATGCCCTGGATGAGCATACCGGTCGTCCAGGAGTTAGGCGTCATGCGCAGCGTGTCCAGGCAGCCGAGCAGGGCAACCAGACCCATCAACCCGTACACAGCGGTAGGTAGGAAGAGCAGCAAGAATTCGGAAACTTCGTGGAACCCCTGGGCTTCCCCGATTAGGTCGAAGGGATAATCGTAGACCGCCGCGCCGATCAGACCCAGTCCTTCGACCAGCAGCAGCAAGGCCACAGCGGTCACCGCCCACGGGCGGCGGGGTTTGGGGACGCGCTGGCGAATTCTCCTTCTAAATAGGGGCATAATAGCTTTCCTTAGGCGTTCCCTTCCGCGTCCCCAAAAAGGCCCAGCCATTCATCGACTTCATCCGCACTCAGATTGACATCGTCTGATGCGGGCGTGGTTTCTCCGTAGAGGGTATCCAGCAGTGTGCGGGCGAATTCTTCAGAATCGATCACCCGGGCACGCGAGTGGCGCGCCCCGTTTTTGACCATGCGGTCGGAACTGATTACCGTCCAATTGTGGGCGGCGCCTTCCAGGTTTTGCAGGTAGCGGTAAATGGCGTCGTCGGCGGTCTGGCCGGAGCGTGCAAAGCGGGCGACGACCGAACCGAAATTGCGCACGCGCGAATGTCCGGTGGGGGCACGGTCAAAAAACACCTGGATGCGCTTACCGGTCTTCTGGCAAAACTCGGTCAGTAGTTCGACCAGTTTGACCTCGTCGTCCGGGTCTTCCAGGCTGAGGCCGGGGATTTTGGGGATCAGGTTGTGTCCGTCAATAATGTAGGGCATGAGATGTGAACCGATGTCTAATGAACGCTGGTTCGTTCAGAATATTTTATAGGATTTTCGAATCTCGTTTCACGGGAGTCGATAGTTAATTCTAGTAAAGCATTTGATATACGTCAATAGGCACAAAATGTGCTATGATTTTAGCAACATATGCGCAAACCTGGGAACTCTCTGTGAAGGGCCTGAAACGTCTCGGTATCTATCTGCTCATAAACGTGATCGTCTCGGCAGCGACGACGCTGTTGGTCTTGACGCTGTGGTCGCGGGGCAACCAGACGCCTGCCGCGCTCGATCCCGCGCCGACGATCCCGCCGACCAATGCCCAGCAGACCGTCGGCCAGGGTGGGGAAGCGGTTGAAGCCGCAGAACCAACCGCCACGCAGCCGGTGGGGGAAGCCGTAGCCGGGTTGTTGGAGATCACCAATGTGGTTGGGGCGGGCGATCTGACCACTGAGCGCATCATGATCCGCCATGTGGGTGACCAGGAGCTTTCCCTGGCCGGGTGGCAGTTGCAGGACAGCGACGGGCATAGCTATCGCTTTCCGGCCTTGACGATGTACAAAGATGGGGCGGTGACGGTGTTCACCAAAGAAGGCCCCAGTTCGGTTGTGGAGTTGTATTGGGGGTTGGGGGATCCGGTGTGGGAGTCGGGTGAGATTGCGACTTTATTGGATCCGGCAGATAACGTCCAAGCCAGCTATACCGTGCCTTAGTCAACTTACAGGTACAAACGATGACCGGTCGAGATCGAGCAATAGAAGAGATCATTCGCAAAGCAATCGAAGCAGGGGAGTTTGATAATTTATCCGGTAAAGGTAAGCCACTGAACTTAAATGAAGACCCGCATGTTGACCCGGCCTGGCGGCTGGCGCACGACATGCTCAAGCAGCGCGGTTTTGCCCCACCCTGGATCGAACTGCGCCAGGAGATCGAGCGCGAATACGGCGAAGCCCGGGCAACGCTGGCGCGCACCTGGAGCTGGCACGAGGAAACCGATGAGGAACGCAGCCTGGTTGTTGAGGAATGGCGGCGGGCGCAAGACCGCTTCCACCAGAAGGTGACCGAACTCAACCGTAAGATCAAAGACTATAATGCCGCCATCCCGGCGGATATCTTCTACTGCCCGCCGCTCGACGCGCAGCAAGAAATTCAAAAGATCATGCGGGGGGAATAGGGAGAAAATCTTCGATTTTCTCTTATGAAAGGACTTTGATCTTTTCAGAGATCAAGGTCTTTTCCATTTAGCAAGTAATATGAAACAGCCCGATCACGTTGCCTTCGGCCTGATTCCAGGCGGCGATGGCTTTCTTGGTGGGCAGCAGTTTCACCGAGCAGCACATTTGCTTTAGGAATTCTTCGGCTTCGTCCGAAAGCCCGGCGCGCCCGAACTGCCCCGTGCCAACGATCAACTCCCCAGCCCCATTTTCGTAAACGTACTCGGCTTCTGCCAGCGAGATGATGTGCGAGGTGCCGTATAGTTCCTTGGACAGCTTCTTCGTGCGCTTCTCGACCGCACCGCCCAGCCGAATCAAGATGTCGTGGCTGTAGGTCTCACCATCAATGGTGATCGAACCAAATTTTGTTTTCTCGATTTGAGGCTGCATAACGATCTCCGCTTTCAACCAGTCATGGTTTCATTATTATAAACACAGGTGTGGGCGTTTGGTCACAGGGGAAAGTATAGATCAAAAAAACATCCCGGCCAATAAAAACTGAGACCGGGATGTGTGGATGATTTAACGAGATTACTTAGGGTTCCAGGGTCTTTGTCTACGGTAGGCTGATCTCAAAATAGTCGAAGCGGCCAACGACATCTTCTTCGGAGCCGACGTTGGATACCCCAATCCCGACGCGGGTGAATTCGAAATAGTTTCCAAATCTTCCCAGGCGCTGCCAATCGCCCTCGGTGAAGGCGTAGTAGCCGCTGATGATATCATCTTTGCTTTCCAGCCGTAAATAGAGGTCTTCAACATCTGTGGCTAACATATATGCATCGAAATTGCCACCAATCTTATATTCCATGTAGATCCCCCCGCCTCCGGTGGAGCAAATATCGCAGTAGCCGCGGTTGAGGGCGATGTAATTATCCTGATCCTCGTAGATATAAATGGTTGATTGGTGGAAATTTTCAAAGGGAATGGTTTGTAAATGCACGGTGATCACAAAGTCACCCGCTGGCAGGGAATGCCAGAGCAAATTGGATTGCGTGCCATCGCCCAGCAAAGACGGGGGTTCGCCAATGATGAGCAGCCAACCTTCTTCAGTGATTGCCCAGCGATCGGATACCTCGTTCTCCCATTCCCATTCGGGCTGGATACTGCCCTCGAAATCATCCCGGAAAAGAACGCCTTCCGGTAACGGGGTAGCAGTGTCTGCTGGGATTTCTGTTGGAATTTCAATGTCGGTCGGAACGGGTGGAGGGGTGTCGGTTGGTAGGGGTGGCTCGGTAGGCTCAAGGGTAGCGGTGTCTGCTGGTTGCGGCGTGTCGGTCGGGCTTCCCACTGTAGCTGGGCTGCTGCATCCGGCAAGTATAAGGCCTAAGATCAATAAACCTAGAGTGAATTTGTGCCGAAACATGTTTGATCCTCCTCTTTAGCTAGATGGTTGCAATATATACATATTACAACATTTGCATATTTTTCCAAAACCTTTCTCTCTCGTTGAATTACGTCATGTTCCTTTGATAGGCTTTGCCAACGCTCATTTTTTCCTCATCAAGCCGCATTCCTAACGCTTAATTCCTGATTCACCCCGCGGTTTTGTCCTTGACCTATTCCCATCCCCGATTATAATTCACCCGCTGAATTTTAACTAAAGGAGCGATTCATGCCAACCGCATTGATTACGGGGATCACCGGCCAGGACGGGTCTTACCTTGCCGAATTTTTGCTAGACAAAGGCTACCGGGTGATCGGCATGGTGCGGCGCTCGAGCACCGTCACCTACCAGCGCATCCGGCATATCCAAGACAAGGTCGAGATCATCCAGGGTGACCTGCACGATCAGAGTTCGCTGGTGTACGCCGTGGAAACTTATAAGCCGGACGAGGTCTACAACTTAGCGGCGCAGTCCTTCGTGCCCACCTCCTGGAACCAACCGGTGCTGACCGGTGAGGTCACCGCCCTGGGCGCCACCCGCATATTGGAAGCGATCCGCATGGCGAACCCCAAGGCGCGTTTCTACCAGGCCTCTTCCAGTGAGATGTTCGGTAAAGTGATGGAAGTGCCGCAACGCGAAACCACGCCTTTCTACCCGCGCAGCCCGTATGGGGTTGCCAAGGTCTACGGCCATTGGATCACCGTCAACTACCGCGAGTCCTACGACCTGTTCGCCTGCTCTGGAATCCTCTTCAATCACGAAAGCCCGCGCCGCGGCCTGGAATTCGTCACCCGCAAGATTACGCACGGGGCGGCGATGATCAAGCTCGGCCTGGCAAACGAACTGCGCCTGGGCAACCTGGAATCGCGCCGCGATTGGGGCTTCGCCGGGGACTACGTCGAGGTGATGTGGCGTATGTTACAGCAAGATGCGCCGGACGATTACGTGGTCGGCACCGGTGAGACGCATTCGGTGCGCGAGTTTTGCGAGGCGGCCTTTGGCTGCATCGGCCTGGATTATAATAACTACGTGGTGCAGGATGAGCGCTTCTACCGGCCCGCCGAAGTCGACCTGCTGGTCTCTGATCCCAGTAAAGCGCGTGAAGTGTTGGGCTGGGAATGCAAGGTGTGCTTCGACGACCTGGTCGAATTGATGGTCAAGTCCGACCTGGAAGTATTGCAAAGCGCTTAAGGCTGATATTCAATATTTTATGAGTTATCAAACCCTGATTCAGCCCGTAATCGAACGGGCTGGCCAATCTCCCGATCACCTCACTCTGGTGATGGTCAATGACGACGGCAGCGAAGAACAGATCAACGCCCGCCAGTTCCACGACCGGGCAGTGGCCTACGCCAAGACGCTGACCCAGATCGGCGTCGGCCCGGATGACCTCGTGATCCTGGTCTTGAAGCACTCGCAGGTGCTGTTGTCGGCTTTCTGGGGGGCGCTGTACCTGGGCGCAATCCCCTCCATCTTCCCCTTCCTGACCGAAAAGCTCGACCCGGAACTGTACATGCAGCGCGTCCAGAAGCTGGTCGCCCATTCCGGCACCAAAGCCGTGATCACCTTCCCGGAATTCAAAGGCCGCTTGAGTGACCTGCTGGCCGATGTCGACTGCAAGGTGTTGAGCACGGACGAAGTGCCCGCCCCGACCGGAGAAGCTTTCAGTTCCGAGTTCATGCAAAACCCGCGCGCCGATAAGATCGCTTTCTTACAGCACAGCAGCGGCACCACCGGTTTACAGAAGGGTGTGGCACTGACCCACCAGGCTGTGCTTAACCAGGTGGCTGCTTACAGCCAGTCTATAGACTTGCGGGATGACGACGTGGTGGTAAGTTGGCTGCCGCTGTACCATGATATGGGCTTGATTGCCGGGTTCGTAATGCCAATCGTATCCGGGACGCCGCTGGTGCTGATGTCGCCCTTCCATTGGATCAGGGATCCCAAGATTTTGATGCATGCTATCCACAACCACCAGGGTGCGTTGTGCTGGCTGCCGAACTTTGCTTACAACCACCTGGCGCGCACCGTGCGCCCGCGCTTTATCGAGGGCGTCGACCTGAGCAGTTGGCGGATGGCGATCAACTGTTCCGAGCCGGTTTATCACACCAGCCACGAGAAGTTCTTGAAAAGTTTCAGCGATTTTGGCTTCCAACCAGAAGCACTGGCGACTTGCTATGCCATGGCCGAGAATACCTTCGCGGTCACGCAGAGCGAACCGGGGCAGCCGCCGCGCGTCGATTGGGTCGAGATCGGCGCATTGCAGGCTGAGCGTCAAGCCGTGCCTGCCGAGCCAGAAACTGCCGGGGCGACCGCGATGGTCAGTTGCGGTCAGGTAATCGCAGGCACGCAGGTCGCCGTGGTCGACGCGGATGGGAACCAACTGCCGGAACGCCAGGTAGGGGAGATCATCCTCAAGAGTGATTGTATGTTGCGCGAATATTACCGCCGCCCGGAAGTGACCGCTGAGGCTATCCAGGAGGGCTGGTACCACACCGGCGACATGGGCTACCTGGCCGACGGACACCTGTACGTGTCTGGACGTAAGAAGGACCTCATCATCGTGGGTGGCAAGAACGTCTACCCGCAGGACCTGGAAGCGATTGCTAACGAGACTTCGGGCCTCTACCCCGGGCGCGCCGTGGCCTTCGGCCTGTTCGATGAGCGCGTCGGCTCGGAAACCATCGTGATGGTCTGCGAATTACTGGATGGTGCTAACGCTGACGAACGCGCCGAGATCGAACGCCAGTTGCGTCAGCAGATCGTGGCCGAGACCGAGGTTACCCTGGCGGACGTGCGCCTGGTGGAAAAACGCTGGTTGATCAAGACGTCCAGTGGTAAGATTGCGCGCGGCGACAACCGCCAGAAATATTTAGCCGAATTCCGTAACCAATAGAGTCATTTCGAATACTTATGCAAGTGCCCGCCAAGATCAGGAACTGGTTGCAAATCCCGCTGCTCGCGGAGGGCTTAGCCTTGCTGGGGGCCATTATCTACGCTGTCCAGACCTGGACCTACGCCCACACCCAATTCTCCGTGCTGGATGAAGGTTCGTACCTGGTCAAGGGCTACTTTTTCGCCACCGGAAAATACGCTCCCTTTGCCGATTACGGGCCGTGGACCAACCACATGCCGCTCTCTTTCCTGCTCCCCGGTTGGGCGCAGGTGCTGTTTGGGCCGGGACTGCGCGCTGGGCGTTACCTGTCGGTGGTCTGCGGCCTGCTGATGATGGTCGGGCTGTGGCTGTTGGTGCGGCGTGTGGCCGGGCGTTGGTGGGCGGTTGTGGCCGTGGGGGCGATTGCGCTCAGCCCGGCGTTGGTGAAGATTTACAGCCAGGCGATCTCGCAGGTGTTGGTTGTCTGCCTGCTGGTGTGGGTGCTGCATTTCGGCCTGGGAAAAGATCGCACGCGCGGGCAGTTGGTAGTGAGCGGTGTCTTGGCCGGGGCATTGTGGCTGACGCGCCTGAACATGTTCCCGGTTTATTTTTTCCTCGTGGCCTACGTCTGGTGGCAGCACGACCGGCGGGCGGCACTGCAAACCGCCCTGGCCGGAGGCGCGGTGGTGCTGCTGGGGCATATTTTGCTGTGGCCGGACATCCTGCGTATCTGGGTGTATTGGTATCCATTTGACCCGCCCGCATTCTTGCAGCATTGGGCGCAGCCCGCCGACGCGCCGCCCAGTTGGGTTTCGGGCGTCGATTTGGGCGGGCGCATCAACAGCCTGCTGCAGGCGCTGCGCTTCAATTTCTTCCCGATCATGGCCGTCCCGGCGGCCTGGCTGTTGTGGCCGCGCCGTGCCGACTGGCAATCGGACGCCAAATTCAAGGATGCCGTCTTCCTCTCGGCGCTCTTCGCCCTGCTGTTTGCCATCCATGCCTATGCCACCATCCTGACCGATCACTGCGTGTATTGCCTGACCGCTTACCTGACCTTTTTCAACGTGCTCGGGATCGTGCTTTTCGGTGTGATGTTCGGTTCCTGGGTGGTGGAAGCGAGAGGGCTGCGACGCGGACTGGCGGCGATCTTTGTGCTGGTCAGCGCGGCAGCGATGGGTTACGCTGCTTCGGACGTGTTCACGGCGGCTTTCCTCAGCCACCGCGGTGTGCGCCGTATTTTGTTCTACGAAGGCGCGCTGCTGCCCTGGGACGCGGCGGTGTGGGTGGTGATCGAAAACAAATTCAACCTGACCTACGAGCAAAGTTTCAACTTGCTGTGGAACGGGCTGCGCTTCTTAGCTCCGGCCCTGATTGGTTTGCTCTTGGCTGCGCTGACCTTGTGGCTGGCGCAGCGTTTGCAGAAAAAATTCAGATACAATGTTCTCGCAGGGACGTTGGTGTTATTCCTGGCGGCCAGCTTTGGACTTACGCCTTTTGGGGTATTAGGTGGCGGCTATACCGGTTATGATTGTGGTGGGGATGTGCTGACCAGTTATGAGGAGATCGGCGCGCGGTTGGCAGAAACCATCCCGGCCGGATCACACGTGTATTGGAACGGCGGCCATTCCGCTGTGCCGATGCTCTACATGCCGGATGTGATCTTCTACCCAGCGCAGATCAACGGGACTTACACCTACCGCTTGGGCGGCGACCCGGACGAGACCGTGCGCTACGGTTTCTGGAACGAAACTCTGAAACAGCAATGGCTGGCCGAGGCTGATTACGTGCTGGTCGAAGAACGCTTCTTCGACCAATTGACGCTCTCCCCGGATGTCTGGCGGGAGATCGGCAAGACGCCGCCATTGCTGGTCTGCCGCGATAATTCCGAGATCTACATTTTCGAGCGCATCTCACAAGCGGATAAATAGGAGCGCCCAATGTATTGGTTCCGCAACGGCAATTTCTTCGATCTGATCCCCTGGCTGCTGTTCATGCTGGTCTGTTGGCTGGGCGGTTGGCTGCTGGCAACGCACGCCTTTAAGCTGAAGTCGCGCGAACGCCTGGTGGCCGGTTTCGGTTTGGGAATGATCGGTTTTGTGTGGCTGGCGAATCTGCTTGGGCATTGGATCCACCCACAGATTAGTTTCCCGCTGGCAGCCGGATTGCTGTTGGGATTGGGATTATTGGCGGGCTGGCGTGGTGAACGCCCCTTCCTGCATAAGAAAGATCTGCGCGTCTGGCCGTGGCTGCTGGTCGGGTTGGCCCTGATTTACATTTTCGTGCGCTTTGGCAAAGGGTTGGCGATCTTCGACGAGCAGAAGAATCTCTCGCTGATCTCGATCATTGCTGCCGGAGATATCCCACCGCGCTTTTTTTTGAGCTACCCTGTGCTACACAAATATCATTATGGCTTCCACGTATTCGCCGCCAGCCTGATGCGCCTGGGCAACCTGCTCCCCTGGAGTGCTTTCGACCTGGGTAAGGCGGTGGTGTGGGCTGTGGCTGTGCTGCTGGCCGGGCTGGTTGGGCGGCGCTACATCCAGAAAGCCTGGGGGGCGTTGGCCGCCGGTGGGGTGCTGGTCTTCGCCACCGGGACGCGCTACTTGCTGCTGCTCATGCCGCCGGGGCTGCTGCTGCGCCTGGATAAGGTCATCAGTTTGCAGGGTACCAGTGCGTTGGGCGGCAGGCCGTTTTCGGAGGCCTTGCTGCATGGCTGGACGATTGACGGCGGCCCACCTTCGCCCTACATTTTCGCTTTCCAGAATGGCATCATGGATCCCTTTGTGATGTCTCACCAGGGGCCAAACGCTTTTTCGCTTGCGATCTTTTTCCTGGTGTGGCTCTTGCTGGGACGCGCCAATAAGAAATATTCCTTCTTGATCCTCACCGCTCTGTTTGCGACCTGGGCCTTGGCCTGGGAGACCAGCTATGCTATGTTCCTGGTCGGGGCACTGCTGGTGGCGGCTTTCCTGTTCTGGCGGGCGCGCGATTCTTTTGATGCCACGCTCAAGCAAGGCGTGCTGGCCTTGGCGCTTTCGCTTCCGGTCGTATTCGTGCAGGGCGGCACGCTGACAGAAATGCTCAAAAATTTCATTTTGGGAGAACTGTATACTGGCCCGGAGTTGATCGAATGGTATTCGGCTTCTGGTTTTGGTTTATTCGGTGTGCTGGCGAACTGGCTTGGCATTCCTGCGTCCACCGCGAGCCATGCCGCCGCGGGACTTTCTATCTTCGGTTTCTCACTGCGCTGGCCGCCGGCGATTGTGTCCTCGCACCTGGGGCCGTTGAGCCTGTTATCGCCACTGCAATTGCTGGTGGCGTTGTTTGAGATCGGCCCAATAATCATCTTCACGCCCTGGATCACGGCCTGGGCAGTACGCAAGGCCAAGCAGGGTGATTGGGTCTTTGGGGCGTTAGCCTTCTCGGCCTGGGTTGGCTTCTTGATGCCGGTCTTGCTGGAATACGAAGCTGATCGCGACATTTCCCGGCTGGCCTGGCAGGCGCTGCTGACCTGGACGATCATGCTGGTATTGATGCTGCCGGAGGCGAAACTACGCTGGCCGCAGTGGGCGCGCCTGGCCGGTGTGGGTACATTGGCGCTGATGGTCTTTGGCGGCATCGTGGTTACCGGCAGCCAGATGACGGCCATGACTACCACCCAACTGGCACACCGCTTCAATGAACTCGATGCTGAGATCGCTGCCGAGGTGTGGGATGAACTGCCGCGCGATGCTAAAGTCTTCGGCCCGTTGGGGCACACCACTATCCTGACCAGCCGCCTGACCGGTGTATTGTTGGGCGACCCGCCCCATTGGGAACTTGAGGATTGGAACCGCCTGATGGAAGCCCCGACACTGGATGAGTTCGTGCGCCAGGAATACGATTTCATCTTCCTGGATAATCGCTGGCTGGATTCGCTGCCGCCGCAATCCCAGGAAGCTTTTGACGCCGTCTGTATCGAGGTAGTGGCGGAAGCTTGGGACGATTCAGGCGTGAACTTCCGCAAGGTGTTGGATTTGAGAGGTTGTGGTGCAGTTGAGTAGTTGGATAGATTGGTAGTTAGATAGTTGGTATTCTGTCAAATTTAGAATGATTACGGTTGCAGGCGACTTCAGTCGCCGAAACCAAAAAACAAAATATGAGTATTGATAAGCAAACCGAAGAGCAAGCCAATAAACGACCGGCCTGGATGGGGCATTGGGCCTGGGATGTGGTTTCCGGGGCGTTGCTGGTGATCTATGTGGCGCTGACGTTGCATTACGCTCACACCCTGTTATCGCGCCTGGACGAGGGATTGTACACGGTCAAAGGCTATTTCTTTGCGATTGGTAAATATTGGCCCTACCAGGATTACGGCCCGCTGACCAACCACATGCCGCTGTCTTTCCTGATCCCCGGCTACGTACAGAAATGGTTCGGGCCGGGCATCCGTGTCTCACGGCACTACGCCGTGGTGATGGGTACGCTGACCATGCTTGGCTTGTGGCTGACCGCCCGCCGCCTGGGTGGGCGCGCCTGGGGCAGCGCCGCGCTGCTGTCCGTGGTGGTCAGCCCGTACCTGGTCAAGACTTACAGCCTGGAACTCTCGCAGGTGCTGGTGGCCGCCATGCTCTCCTGGACGTTGTTCTTCGTGCTGGGTGAGGAGCGCAAGACCTGGCAACTAGTCGTTGGCGGGCTGTTGGCCGGGATGGCGATGATGACGCGCCTTAATCTGGCCGCCTTGCTGCCGTTCATGTTGCTGTATATCTTGTGGCAGTACGGCTGGCGCAAGGCGCTGGCTACCGGGACGGCTGGTGGGTTGGTGGTGCTGGTGCTGCACGCCATCTACTGGCCGGGCATCCTGCGCATGTGGGCCTATTGGGTTCCCCAGGGCATCTTCGGCTTCCTCGACCCGTATTACGAACCCTGGCGCAAGACCTTCGCCTTCCATCGAGAGCCGATTTCGACATGGATCGGCAATATCGAGAGCGTGCAGTGGAACCCGGTGATCGCCTTCTGGCAGGGCATGCGCTTTTACTTCCCCGGCCTGACCGCCGCTTTTGCCACTATGCTGCTGTGGCCCAAGCGCCGGGCATGGGGTAGCGCCCAACGCTTCCGCCAGACGCTGGTGCTGGTCGGGTTGTTCCTGGTTTTGCTGGGCATGCACATGTGGGCGGCGCTGGGTGGCAACAGTTGCCACATTTTCTGCTACCTGAACTACCTGACCTTTTTCTACATTCTCGGCCCGCTCATGCTGATCTCCAGCCTGTCGATCTGGCAGGTGGCGCTGCCGAAATGGCGCAGTATCCCTATCATCCTGTTCGTCTGCCTGTACCTGGCCGGGATCGGTTTCAGCGCCGCCCGCCAGGTGGCTCCGCCAATTGGCGATATCCTGGTGCCGCGCGTCAGCGGCGGCAGTTTTCAGTCTGGCTCGATCGAGCTATGGGGTTTGTTGGCGAACAAGTTTAACTTGAATTATCTGGAATCGATCT
>JAFGRA010000118.1 GCA_016935415.1 Anaerolineales bacterium | reverse complement strand
CCTTTATCACCAATTGCATCCTGATGCACCCAAGCATCAGTTGAGCATTGCTGAGTTTTCTCTTTGAGCTACTAGCACCATTAGTTAGTATCAAAGTGAAAAATCTTGAGGAATTTGATATAGATGAATTCTATGGGATTATTACGGGATTTGCCTGGCAAGATCAAAATTACGACTGGGATGACAGAATTCGGTTTGTAAATTCAAACAGTGCTTTTGTTTCTGTTGGTGCGGGAAGCGAAGACGGTAAGGTTTGTTTAGATTATAATGGCGGCGAGGCAAGATTTAACTTATTAAAATGCGATGGGGAAAAGGCAACGGTACTAAACCACAAAAGCCCTTACGACTTTCATCATGGATATGAATATAAAATTACTATGACGTTCAAAGGAAAGACAATCCACAATGGAGAGGAAAAACAAATAAACCTAATTGTGAAAGAATATCAATTGAGTTTTGTATATCGTGATGAAGAAAATAAAACTGGATTGCACTTAGTGTGTTTTGAAGAATATCGAGGATAATTACGACTGATCCCAAAGACAAAAAAGAAACAATAAAAAATGAGCACGGCGGGGGTACTTCACCCGACAGCTCACGAACGTACAATAAACTTCTGCCACCCGATAGAACAATCCCCTTGATGAATTAGAGAACTAAATATCCCAACTATCTACTGCTCCGTGTTCCTGGTGCGTCTGTATTAATCATCCACTTGTTGAGCCTTATTTACATTTTGGTGGGTTTTGTAAATATGGTAGGGTTGTTATTTCTCGGTGCGCGCTGCCTGCAAGCCGGGGAAGAGCGTGTCGAACACGGCCGGGGCGTACTGCGCCACCATCGCATCCGTCAGGCTGTTGGCTTTGGCGATGGCGGCGTACAGGTCGGCGCTGGGGCGCTTGCTGCGTGCCTGGGTTTCCACGTCCAATTCCCACAGGCCGAAACGCTGTGTCCAGCCGCGCTCCCATTCGAAGTTATCGATCAGCGACCAGTGGAAATAACCCTTGACCGGGTAGTTGAAATTGACCGCCCGCCACATCTGGTGAATGTGCTGCACGAGGTAGCTGGGGCGCATTTCGCCGGTGTGGTCTTCGACGCCGTTCTCGGTAATGATGATCGGCTTCTTGAACTGCAAGCCCCATTGGATGCCCTGGAACAGCCCTTCCGGCCAATTGGCGATGAACTCGCCCGGGCTGAGCTGCTTATCGGCGGGGAAGAAGCGGCGGCTGTACAGATCGTCCGATTTGGAGAGGTCGAAAGCGACCAGTTCCTGGGTGTAGTAATTGATGCCCAGGAAGTCCTGCGTATTGGCGGCTTCCGGGATGCTTTCATTCTTATAGATGTAGCGCAGCTTGCCGTCGGTGACCGCCATGGGGAAGGCGTCGTTGAACAGGCGCGAGGTGATTCCGGCCAGCGCCCGGTCGATGGGCGACCAGGACTTGGCGGGGATGAAGCCGCGGTATTGGTGTGCCAGGCAGACGCGCGCTTCGGGCTGGATTTCGTGGATGGCGTGGTAGGCGGCGGCATGAGCGCGCACCATGTTGCGCATCACATTGAAAGCGGCGTTCATGTCTTTTTTGCCGGGCGGGAATTCGTCACTGAAATAGGCCATCGCCGCGTAGACGTTGGGTTCATTGATCGTCACCCACATGGTCGTAAATTCTTTAAGGGCTTCCACCGTGCGGCGCACGAAAGCCTCGAATAGCGGTACGACTTCTTCATTTTCCCAGCCGCCGATCTCTTCCAGCCACAGCGGGTTGGTGAAGTGGTGCAGGGTGACCATCGGCAGCATGTTGCGCTCGACCAAGCCGATCAGCATTTCGCGGTAGCGATCGAGGGCGGTTTCGTCCCAGCGGTCGGGCCTGGGCTGGATACGGCTCCACTCCACCGACAGGCGGTGGGCGTTCTGGCCGCTTTCGGCGGCGCGGTCGAAGTCTTCGCGCCAGCGCCCGCTCCACCAATCACAGGCTAATCCGGCTTTATGACCAGCAATGATGCGGCCGGGTTCCTGTTCCCAGGCAGACCAGTTGTTGTTCTTGTTCTGGCCTTCTACTTGATGGGCGGCGGTCGCTGTGCCCCATAAAAAGCCGCGCGGGAATTGAAAGCTTACGGGCATGGGTAGTCCTTAGTCAGATAGTTGGGCAGTCATTTAGTCAAGTAGTCTGATAATCGTTAGTCGGTAAGTCAGATCGTCCAATAGTCGGGTGGTTAGATGGTTTTGTGGTTGAGTAGTTGGATAATGATAATTGAAGGAAACCTCCTGGTGCAATTTGCAATCTGTAATTTCCTCAATTGTATCCCGCCAGCTTGGGTTTGACAATTGACAGGAGCGGGAGGGGGTTTTATAGTATGCGGTAGGCAGCGTTCAATAAAAAGTTCCTGGAATAGCAAACACTGAATGCTTGTACTTCGGTGCTTTTCGGACGAAGTGGGACGGCCTAATCTTATCCTGGGATCAGACATAATCCATGAAGCATACAATTTACCTTGGCCTGGGGAGTAATTTGGGCGACCGGATGGGTAATTTGCGCGCCTCCGTGGCGGCATTGCGGCCCGCAGTAGAACCCCTGGCGCTCTCTCCGGTTTACGAAACCGCGCCGTGGGGGTATGAAGAACAGGACGACTTCCTCAATCAGGTTATCCGGGCGGAAACCGATCTGTTGCCGGATGAACTCTTGAAGTATGTCAAGGCCATCGAACGCCAGCTTGGCCGCCGCCCGCGCTTCCGTTATGGGCCGCGCGAGATCGACGTGGATATCCTGTTCTACGATGACCTGCACATGGAATCCTTCGGCCTGAACGTGCCGCATCCGCGCATCGCCGAGCGCGCTTTCGTGCTGGTGCCCCTGGCCGACCTGGCCCCCGACCTGCATCATCCCACGCTGGATAAAACCGTACAGGAATTACTGGCCGAAGTCGATACCAGTGGGATTAGTCAATACCAGGAAATCGAAAAATAGCGTTGTGGTGGCAGGGAAAAAAGGGGGCGTTTGCGGGTTTATTCCTGCTATCAAAACACCCCCCAGTTTACTGGCGGGATGAATGGAAAAAAAGATTTCCCTAAACGCTTTGTCATGGAAAGCAGGAATATAGAAGCAATTCCGTGCCCGGAGGGACAAAATTCCAAAATACGCCGCAGCTTGTTACGGGGATTGGAATTTTGAGGAATTGCCATTTATGCTTCCAGCAGCATTTCAAATTCGATTTCATCTCGCAGCGGGATGTTGTTCGCGCCGATCAGCGGGATTTCGGGCTTGAGTTCACGCGAGTGCTGTATGGCATTTGGATACAGCGCTGCCAGCGTAAAGCTGCGTTTTTGGTAGAAGCCCAGCGCGTTGAGGTTGTCATTGGTGGTGATCAGCCACAGGCGGCGGCAGCCCGCTTCGGCGGCCATTTGCCGGACGGCTTCGATCAGCGCCGTGCCAATGCCAATGCCTTCCTGGAAACTGTCCAGCAAGGTGATTTCGCAGTCTCGATCTACAATGCGGTAAGTGAGCAATCCAGCAGGTTTATCTGCCAGGAAGGCAGCAAAACCGGCATGGTCGGCAGGGTAGAAAATTTCTCCCCGCGCGACCATGCGTTCAGATCCCCAATCTTGATTGAGCCAGGCTTTTATCCAGGGGATGTCTGCCGGGGTGGTGGGGCGAATGCTGCAATCAGCCATTGAAACGCGGCGTGATTACCGCCTGCGGCCGAACAAGAGCAAGATGCCGCCCAGGATCAAAAAGACCGGCCAGAGCAGGTTCAGAGAGATGAAGCCGGGGAACAGGAAACTGGCGCTGAGGGCGACAAAGAACAGGCCCCAGAAACCCGAAAAGATCACCGGGGTGGTGATCTGGTCACCGGCGCGCTTGAAAGCCCACCAGGCGGCATTGAAGGAGCCAAAGGCGGGAAACAGGATGAACAACGCCCACCAATTGGTCAGGCGGTAGTCGGTGAACTGCGGCAAGATGAAGACGATCCCCAACAGGATCAGCATCACGCCCCAGATACCCGATCCCCAGTTATCCGGGGCGCTCTTCCAGGCGGTCGGGCCATAGTATTTGTTTGGAGCCGCCTTTTCGTCTTTCTCGTCCTGTTTTTCCATTTTTTCTTCTTTATCTCCGTGCCATTCGGGTTCGGGCGGAGATGCTTCGGTTTGATATTCTTCAGACATTTTCCTCACTCCTCGCGATTACGCACTACTACTTGCTTTCTTCTATTATATCGCGGTGTTTAGGCGTTGCGGGAGAGCAGTAAATAAACGCCAACGCCGACCAAAACCAGCGGCCACACCAGGTTGAAGCTGAAATTGAAGATGAAGCCCAGCGCGATCAGGGTGAGGAACGCGCCGAACAATGCCGTCTGGCCGACCCTGCCGGACCAATTGCCCTGCATCTGGTAACCGTTCCATGCTCGACTCAGCATACTCAAGCCCGGAATCAGGATGAACAGCGCCCACAAATTCCAGGGTTGCAGGAAATGCAGGCCGGTGTAGTTTTGCACTAAGAACAATGCCCCGAAAAAGATCAGCGCTGCGCCCCACACCCAGGACGTCGGGCCGGAAAAGTTCCAATCTTCGCCTTTCCAGACTTTGGGGTCATTTGTTTCGTAGCTTTCGGCTTCGAAGGCTTCGGGTTCATCAGGTTCGTAGAATTCTTCACTCATGTTACGCTCCAATTAATAGACCAAACGATGGTCGAAATGGTTTCTTATAATTCTATACGCCGTATACCCCGGAAAGTCGCGGGGCTTTACCGGGCGTCATTGCCGGTCACTCGCCGATTGCCCAGGGTGATAAGGCCTGTACCAGCAAGACCAGCGTCGGTTCGCGTTCCACCAGCATGACCTGCCCCCCGGCCGGAGAGGTGTACGGGGCAGTTTGATCTTCTCCAATGGCATAACGGCGCACGCGGTTGGTGTCTTCCTGGATCTGGGCGGCCAGCGGGACGAGGGGGACGAGGTGTTCGAGTTCCAGGTTGGTGAGCACGCTGTTGCTGTAGATTTGGTAGATGGTTGAAGCTTTTTCAAAGCCGTAGCGGCTGACCAGGCGCAGGAAGATCGCCTTGAGCACTTCTTGCTGACGGGCGTTGCGTTCGAAGTCGTCCGTACCGGTGCGGCTGCGCACATAAAAGCGGGCCGTGCGGCCGTCCATATGTACGATCCCGGCGGGCACAGAGAACTTGCCGTTCACAAAGGTGGGGTCTGCGACCGGCTCAGGCACGAATACGTCAATGCCACCCAATTCGTCGATCACGGTGACGAAGTTTTCCAGGTTGATGTTGACGTAGTAATCGGGGCGGATGCCGAAATTGTATTCGTACATCAAGGCCGAAAGTTCGAAACCGCCCAGGCCCTGCACGCTGTTGATGCGCATCATGGTGTGCCCCGGGGCGTACACGTACAGGTCACGTGGGAAAGAAGTCACCGTGGCCGTACCGCTATCCGGGTTGAGGATCAGCAGCATATTGACATCGGTGCGCGCCCCTTTGTTCTTGCGGGTATGGTCGTTGCCCATCAACAAGATCACGATCTGTTTGTCGGCGCGTGGCAGCATGCCCATTGGCGGCGGAATCTGGGTACCATGCCAATACTGCGGGCCTGGATAATCGCCCCAAGTGACCGCCATTGGGAGACCTTCATCGTTGTATATGATCGGGTAGGGCGTGGCGGTGGGGCTGTCTGCCTGGGCGGGGGTGTCGGTTGGATACAAAGGCTGTGTTTGCGCATCTCCCGCCACGCTTTCCGGGTTAGCTACATCCGTTGTCGCAGGATCATCAGCGTTTTCTGAGTCGCCAATCTCATCAGCATAGGCCAATTCTGGGGCCAACGTGGCGATCACCCCCCTCAGTTTTTGGTCCGATTCGCCCCCACTCAGGTAAAAGAACAACACGCCAGATAGGCTGCAAAGCAGCAGGGAAGCGCCCAGCAGAAGGATAAAATTGCGCAGGTATTGGGATTTGGGGTGGGTGCTCATTTCGATTTTTAGTATAGCATTTTGAAGGGCGGGGAACAAGCAATATCAATTGAGAATGTGGTATAGTTACGCCGCGGTTTATAGGAAATAGGCCCATTGGAAAATAGCAAAATACTGTAAATTTAGGTAAAATTTAATTTTGACGTGTGAATGAATCCTGGGTGACATAGTGGAAAATCAAACAACCAACTACTATCCAGATTACGCTGAAAACCAGATCGACTTGCGCCGCTATCTGGCGATAGCTTGGCGCTGGGCCTGGTTACTGATGCTCGTCTCACTGATCGCCGGAATGGCGGCTTTTGCGGTTGGTGCCTTTGTGATTACCCCGGTCTATCAGGCGACAACAACCTTGCTCATCAACCAGGCCTCGGCCCGTGAAAGCGACTATAATGCCATCCTCTCCAGCGAACGGCTGGCCCGGACGTATGCCGAACTGATCGAGAAACAGCCGGTGATGGACGAGGTGATTACGCGGCTGAGTCTCGATGCAACCAGCGTAGAGTTGAAGGGAATTGTTGAAGTCAAGCTGGTGCAGAATACGCAGTTGATCGAGGTCTATGTTGAAAATACCGATCCTGTGCTGGCCGCCCAAATCGCCAATACCATTATCGATGTTTTCATTGAACAGAACCAGAGCTTGCAAGCTTCTCGTTTCGCGGCTTCGAAGGAAAGTCTGGCTGCACAGTTGGACGAGCAGCGCCGCTTGATCGACGATACTATGTTGGCGTTGGAAAACCTGAGTTCGCAGGATGGCGACCAGGTGGAAAGGGACCGGCTGGATACTAACCTGGCCCAGTTCCGGCAGACGTATGCCAACCTGTTGCAGAGCTATGAGAGTGTGCGCGTAGCCGAAGCCCAGGCGACTTCGAACGTGGTGCAAGTTGAGCCGGCGGCAGTGCCCGAAACGCCGGTGCGGCCGCGGGTGTTCTTGAATACCATCCTGGCGGCTATCTTGGGGCTGATGTTGGGGATCGGGGTGGTGATTTTGATTGAAGCGTTGGATCGCTCGATCCGCAACCCAACCGAAACCTCGCGCCAATTGGGCCTTCCGGTGTTGGGTGTGATCTCCGCACATGAAACCGAGGCCGGGCAGCCGGTCACTGCGGTGCAACCACGTTCGCCGGTATCGGAAGCTTTCCGTTCCTTACGTACCAACATCCAGTTCGCCAGTGTAGACTATTCATTACGCACCGTGTTGGTCACCAGTCCAAGCCCTTCAGAAGGTAAATCAACGATTGCCGCCAACCTTGCCGTGGTGCTGGCGCAGAGCGGGATGCAGGTTGTGTTGATCGATGCCGACATGCGCAAGCCCACCGTGCACAAGCAACTCAACTTATCGAATCGAACCGGATTGAGCACCTTATTCGTCCAACCAGAGATCCTGTTGGACGGTAGCCTGCAAGAAACCGCCACAAAAGACTTATATGCGATCTCTTCTGGTTCTCTGCCGCCTAACCCGGCGGAACTTTTGGGGTCAGAAAAAATGTTTTCTATCCTGGAACGCGTGAAGTCGATCGCATCGACAGTGGTGATCGATGCGCCTCCGATCCTGGCTGTGACCGATGCGTCCATCTTAGCGGCGCGGGTGGACGGCGTGGTCGTCGTTGTTCAGCCCGGAAAGACGTCAATTGACACTGCCCAGCAGACGGTTGAGCAACTTCGCCGGATCGGCGCTAATGTGATTGGTATGGTTTTCAACAAAGTGGATGTAGGGCGTTCGCGCTACGGCTATTATCAAAACGATTATCATTATGCCTATCACAGCACGTATAGCGAACCGGCTACCAAACGCAACGGGCTGTTCAAGCGAAAACAAAAATCTTCATAGCAACGGACTTCTATCTAACGGAAGTGCAGGCAGAAGCAAATTTCAGAGAAAAGAATGAGCACCGAAATTTCAACTAGAAAAATTGATCAACAATCTGAGGGGGTATGTCCCTTCTTAGGGTTGCGTGATGATGCTGATACCCGTTTCATGTATGCTACAACGGGTAATTTTTGCCACCGGGTAGACCCGGCCGAGCCGGTTACGCCAGCTTACCAGGGGGTGGTTTGCCTGAAGATTTCCGAATTCCCATCTTGCCCGGTCTATAAACAAACCTGGAAAGGCAACCTGCCGGCAGAGATTCGTGGCGAACCTACTATTACGCCTGGTGGCGGGAGCCGCATTTTGTTGGTGGTTGTCCTGGTAGTCTTCCTGGCCGCGGTAGGGTTGTTCCTGGTCTTTGGACGGTCGATGATCTCGGATGTATTCGCTGGTCTGCAAGCGGGCCCCGCTGATGTACAGGTTGAGGGAGCTGCTGCTATCGGAAACCCCACGGATACACCTGCTGCCTTGCCGACGGAAACCGAGGCATTGGTACTGGAAGTGCTCACCCTTGCCCCGACCGGCACTGCCACACCTACCATTACGGACACGCCCGGCGTGCCTACACTCGGCCCAGATTTGATGACGCCGTTTGGCCCGGATGCCTTCTTGTTGCTGCACCGTGTCCTGGAGAATGAAAGTTTGCCAATGATCGCCGAATACTATGGAACGACAACCGAGGTGTTGCGAGCGGCCAATGGCTTTGGTGAAAGAGTGAACCTGCGTCCTGGTGATGTCCTGGTTGTGCCCATCGACCGCAAGAATGCAGCCAGCGTGGATGTGTATCAGCCTTTGTTGGTCGAGAGAGATACTACGCTGCAAGACCTCGCTTTCCGCTACTCGACGACTGAGGATACACTGCGTTTGTGGAACAGCCTTGGCTCGGGTGATATTGTCCCGGCTGGGCGTTGGTTGGTTGTGCCCTTGATCGGCGAAGAACGCCAATATCCGACGGCGACGCCAACTCCATTGGATTGGGCGGCGCTCGCTTACAAAGGACCGTTTGGCCCTGAGGACGAATTCGTGTTACACCTGGTTCAGAGCGGTGAAAACCTTTCGTCGATCATGCAGATTTACAATACAACCAAAGAGGTCACCTGGGTCTTGAACGGTTTCGAAGAGTTCGTCATCATCCAGCCTGGGCAGGTGATGCTGTTGATGCCTAGCAAGCAAGATTTGGAAAACGTGCAGAGATTCCAGCTCGTGTTGGTTGCCCAAGATACCAATTTGAACGAACTGGCGGAAGACTATGGCTTAACTGCCAGCATCCTGGCGGATTATAACGACCTGACGGGAGAGATGGTTCCGGCCAATACCTGGCTGGTCATTCCATAACGCGATAAAAATGAAACGCAGCTTGTTCTTCATCGGCGCAGGGGTAATCGTCTTTCTGTTGGTGTTGTCCGCACCCGTTTCCAGCGCGTGGGCCGGGGAACAATACCAGACTGTGCCGACTGCACCGCCGGATGAGGAGGGCGAATTACCCACGCTTGAAGTTGGTGAATTGCCCACCGCGACCCCGCAAAGCCCGGCTCCGACCGAACGGCGTGAACCGAACCTGGTTGTGATTGGGATCGTATTTGGAGTTTTACTGCTGATCATTCTGGCTAGTTTTATCAGTTGGCTGCGCTGGCGCAAGGAAGAGCGGGAGTTCTAGGATAGAGTAATTTGTAATTAGTGAATAGGCACCAGGGGGAGACAAGTGGAAAGTAGACAAGGAAACACGTAGACAGGGCGCTTTTAGGTTGAAGCGCCCTTTTTATATCCCAAGCGATCGGCTCACATATTTTTTAGGCGCTATTGTGTGATGGAAAAAAACGCAGAGAGCGCGGAGGAGCGCAGCGTAAGAAGAATAAATGTTTGCTATTCCTGAGCAGCTGCGCTTTCATCTCCAATCACTCTGAATGGATAGACTTCGCTGGTCAGGCTTTCGCCGTTGGCGGTATTGCCCTCGGCCCAGATTTCGTGTTCGCCTTCCGTTAATACCCACCAGGTTGTGTAGGGCGGGGCAGCGAGCGTAGCAACCAGCGTCCCATCTATGTAAAGGTAGACATTTTGCAGCGGCTGGTTGCTGGCGGCTTCCAGGCGCACGCGCTGCGATTCGGCGCTGGTTTCGACTGCCAAACGGTAAACGGCATTGTACGCCGGGGAAACGATGGACAGCGCCGGGGCATTGCCGGCGTTGTTGTCCAGTGCGGCAGTGCGGTTGAGGATGTCGCTGTATAAGACTAAGCCTTCACTGCGCGCCCAGGGATGCGCCTGGGGTGGCAGGTTGAGCGCCACTACGTGGGCCTGTCTTTCTGGAGGCGTATCTTCACCGGCCAATCCCCCGGTTGCCCGGTCGATGATGACTTCCTGGTAAACGTTATCGGTTTCGGTGGGTTGGGTACCCGCCAGGAACCACTCATTGCGCCGATAGGGGCAGGCTTCGCTAGGCAGCAACCCGGAAAGCGCGCACACTTCGACCTGCACCAGTCCCGGCGGTTGTTCGAAATCTTCTTCCGGCTGGCCGCCGAGCAGACTGCGCATAACTTGATGCCAGATAGGCCCGGCTCCGGTCAGGCCGGTGACATCTTTCATAGCCTCGTGGTCGCTGTTGCCGACCCACACGCCCACCACCAGGTCGGGGGTGTAGCCAATCGTCCAGTTATCGTGGAAATTGGTGGTTGTTCCGGTCTTCACCGCCGCGGGACGGTCGAGGCGTAGGGCGCTGTTCTGGCCGAATTGCGGCGTGCGGGCATTGTTATCGCTGAGGATATCGCTGATTAACCAGGCAATGCGGGCATCGAGTACCTGTTCCTTGTCTACGGGGGTGCTCTCGTAGAGCACTTCGCCGTCCGGAGCACTGATCTCCAGGATCATACGTGGTGTGTTACGGTAACCGCCATTGGCAAAAGCGGCGTAGGCATTACTCAATTCCAGCAGCGTGACCGCGCCGCCGCCCAGGGATAGCGAGAGGTCGTATTCCGAAGGTGCGTCGAAAGTGGTGATGCCCAATTGGGCTGAAAGGTCGAAGGCGGTTTGCAGGCCGACGTGTTCCATGGTGAGTACGGCGGGAATGTTCAGCGATTGCGCCAGGGCATCGCGCGCCAGCACCGGGCCATGCTGCTTGCCGTCGAAGTTCTGCGGGGTGTAGGTCTTGCCGTCCTGGGTTTGGAAGGTGGTGGTCACATCCAGCAGCATGGTGGCTGCCGTCCAATAGTCTGGGTGTTTGGGATCGAAGGCGGCGGCGTAAATGATCGGTTTGAGCGCCGAGCCGGGCTGGCGTGGCGAGGTGACCATATTGACCGCCCCATCGATCTCGGCATCGAAATAATCGGCACTGCCCGCCAGGGCCAGAATGTCGCCGTTGTTGGGATCGAGCGCCACCACGGCGGCGTTGTTGACGTTGTGATCAATATCGCCGCGCTCAAGTTCCGCCAATTGGCGGGTGATGGCGCGTTCGGCGTGCTCTTGCCAGTCCAGATCGAGGGTAGTGCGTACAGACAGGCCGCCGCGGGTGGCGAGTTCTTCCGGTGCGATCATTTCCGCCAATTGGCTGCGTACCATATAGACGAAGTGCGGGGCTTTGATGGGGTAGGGATCGCCGGAGAAAACCAATTTCTCGCGAATTGCTAAATCACGTTGTTCGATGGTGATGTAGCCCTGGTCGAACATCAATCCCAGCACCACCAGTTGGCGTTCGCGGGCGGCTTCGTAATTGGTCAGCGGGTTGTACACGGCCGGGACCTGGGGAATTCCGGCAAGCATGGCGCTTTCGGCCAGGTCAAGCTCACCCACCGGTTTGCCGAAGTAGGTCTGGGCGGCGGCTTCCACGCCGTAGGCCAAGCCGCCGTAGTTCATCTGGTTGAGATAGAGCGCCAGAATTTCGTCTTTGGTATAGGTGCGTGCCAGCCGCCAGGCCAGCCAGCTCTCGCGTAGTTTGCGCCGGATGGAACGTTCGGTGCGTTCGCTTTCATCCAGCAGCAGGTTCTTGGCGATTTGCTGGGTGATGGTGCTGCCCCCGGCCAGGGTTTCGCCGCCGCGCAGGTTGATCCAGAAGGCGCGCACAATGCCGCGCAATTCCACGCCAGGGCTCTGGTAGAAACCACTGTCTTCGGTTGCAATCGTAGCTTGCTGTAAGGCGAGGGGGATGGCTTCCAGCGACAACACGGTGTGGCGGCCGCCGACTTCCGGGACGACCTCGTAGAGCAGGCGGCCGTTGCGGTCGGTGATCCGAATAGAGGGCGTTTGCAGATGAGATTCCAGGTCTGCCAACGCTGGCAGGTCGGCGAACAGCCAATAGGCCCCGCCAGCCGCGCTGGAAAGCAGCAGCAACAAGGCTACCAACAAGATGGTTTTGTGTTTTCTTATCCTGGCGATCATTGAAATTCGATTATATCAGTGGGCGTTAAGCGCTGGGTTAATACCTGGGTTATTGACAAAGGAGAAGAGCATCCTTTCGATAGGTGAAAATTAGTGGAAAATGCTCTATACTATGGTGACTGACCGTTTGAATTTGGATTTTTTCAACGGCTATAAACGGCTGGTTCCTGTTGCGGCGTATAAAGAAATCGATAGTGTACCGGATTTTGTTGCAGATCAGGAACATTTCTGTCACCGGAATGCCACATTTTAGATGTATGCTTGAAAATATATTACAAAATCGGGAACAAATTCAACGCGGACTACGTTAAGGTAATGTTGTCAGACAAACTTGAGGCGAAAAGGAACCTTATCCCTTTTCAGTTGTAGAAAGAAGATCGTAGAGGAAAAAATGAAAACGAAAGTCAAGATGCTGCTTTTTGTAGTGGCTGTTTTGGGTTTTACGGCGCTGGCCTGCAACCTGACGGATGAGGGGGCGGTTGTCCAACCCACCAATACATCGGATATTGACAGCTTATATACCCAGGTGGCACAGACCATGCAGGCTCAAGACGTGGCCACTGCTGTAGCCGCCACTGAAACTGCGGTGGTCAGCATGAGTCCCCCGGACCAGACCGCGACGGCCAATGTGCTGCCCTCCGCTACCGCGTTACCTGCCAGCACTTCCACCAGGACACCCACATCGGTTGTGCTGCCGGCTGACTGGGCGAATTTTGTCGGAGACGTGACCATTTACGATGGCGCTACGTTCACACCGGGCGCTACCTTCACCAAAACCTGGCGGCTGGAGAACATTGGCACGCGCACCTGGACGACTGATTATGACCTGGTATTCGTCGGCGGGGCAAACCTGGATGCAAAGGCTAGAGTGCCATTGCCATATGATGTTGCCCCTGGCCAGACCGTGGATGTTTCTGTGCGCCTGACCGCGCCGGATGAACCTGGGACATACACCGGCCTGTGGCAGTTGCGCAATACCAGCGGGGTGCTCTTTGGGCTTGGCGATCAGGCTTCGGGTGCCTTCTGGGTACAGATCAAAGTGGTCAAACCCAACCCGGATTACGCCTATGACTTTGCCATCAACCTGTGCGCCGCCGATTGGACCAGTTCTTCGGCCGACCTGCCCTGCACGGGGAAAGAAGGCGACCGGGATGGCTTCGTGCAGTTCCTGGACGATCCGATTTTGGAAAACCGCCACGAAAACGAACCCGCCATCTGGCTGTACCCGGGGCGTGGGGATGTGGAATGGATCAGCGGCACATTCCCGGAATACCGCGTCCGCAAGAACGACCATTTCATTGCCTGGGTAGGCTGCCTGGCGAACAACGAGGATTGCGACGTCACTTTCCAATTGAATTACAGGATCGATGGTGATGACGATATCGAAACCTTGGGCGAATGGCACGAAGTGTATGATAAGAAAGTCAGCGTGGTCGACGTCGACCTTTCCAAGTTGGAGGGCGAAGACGTGCACATCATCCTGAGTGTGATCAATAACGGCAAACGTGCGGACGCCAATGCTTTCTGGTTCGTGCCGCACATCAGCCGGGTGACGCCAACGCAAACGCCGACCGTGACCCCGACTGCCACGCAAACACCGACCTTAACGCCCACGGTAACGCTGACCCCAACGGCCACGGCCACGGATGTGCCGCCGGTGCAGTCCGAAGGATTTGATACCTTCCTGGCGTATGGCAACTGCTTCGATCTGGATGGTGGTTTGTCGTATGTGGGCATGGATGCTTCCTGTGATTTCCAGGTCAACCTCGGCTCGAGTGGGGACGGCTCGGATATCGAGGTTGTCCCGGCTGCCGGAAGCGGTTTTGCATTCAGTACGCCCTATGGTGGCGAACCCAGTTTGGGAACCTGCGCGGCGGCCACGCTGGACAACAGCACCGTGAATGTTTCGCCTGTTGGTCAATACGTATGCTACAGCACCAATGTGGGCCGGACAGGGTTTATCTATTTTGATGCTTACGACGTGGTCAACGGTATGACCTTTGACTGGCGCACGTACCAGTAAACCAGATACGCGTAACGACAGCCCTCGAATTTGGTCGAGGGCTGTTTTGATTCCGGTCAATGGGGTTTTTGTGGGGCGCATTTCCTGTTAGAATCAAAGCGCACTTTCAACTTTCAACCCCTCAATTTCATAGCAAAGGAATCGAAATGACCCCTGATAGCTTGAAGGATTGGAACAACCATCTGGTTTTCGAGCGCAACAAGCAAGCGGGGCATGTGCCCCTGGTGGCTTATCCGAACGGAGCCGCTGCGCTCAAGGGTATGGAGCAGGATTCCCCCTGGCTTGCCAGCCTGGATGGTATCTGGAAATTCGCTTACGCGGCCAGCCCTGCCGATGCCCCTGCTGGATTTGCTGCCCCGGATTTCGACGTTTCTGGCTGGGACGAGATCCAGGTGCCTGGGAACTGGCAACTGCAAGGTTACGATAAGCCGATCTACGTGAATGTGCAGTACCCGTTCCCAACGACCAATGATTATAAAGTACCCGAGGACGATAATCCCACCGGCGCATACCGCCGCAATTTCACCATCCCTGAAACCTGGGCCGGGCGGCGTATCTTCATCAATTTCGAGGGGGTGGAATCGGCCTTCTACATCTGGGTGAACGGCCAAATGGTGGGTTACAGCCAGGGCAGCCGCCTGGATGCCGAATTTGATATTACTGAATACGTGCGGGTGGGCGAGAACGTGCTGGCCGTGCAGGTCTACCGCTGGTCGGACGGCTCGTACCTGGAAGACCAGGACTTCTGGCGCTTGAGCGGCATTTACCGCTCGGTGTCGCTGCGGGCAGCCGCTTCCATACATATCTTCGATTACACTGTGGAAACCGACCTGGACGCGGCCTATCGCGATGCCACCCTCAAGGTTACGGCCCAGGTACGCAACCAGTCCGGGGCGGCGGCCGAGGGCTACCGTCTGGCTGCCATGCTGTACACGCCGGATGGGCAACCTGTCTTCGCCGAACCGGTGGACGGGGCAGTGAGTGTGGCTGCCGGGGAAACCGCCGCGGCGCAACTTACGCAGGCCGTTCCCAACCCGGTGAAGTGGACGGCGGAAACACCGCACCTGTACACGCTGCTGCTTTCGCTCTACGATGCCGAGGGTGAATTGCTCGAAATCCAGCGCTCCCAGATCGGCTTTCGCAAAGTTGAATTGATCGGTGGGCAGGTGTGCATCAATGGGCAGCCGGTGCTGTTCCGCGGTGCCAACCGCCACGAGCATGACCCGGACAGAGGCCACTACGTGACCGTAGAGTCGATGCGCCAGGACATTGAGTTGATGAAACGCCATAACCTCAACGCCGTGCGCACTTGCCATTACCCCGACGACCGCCGCTTTTACGATCTTTGCGACCAGTACGGCATTTATGTAATGGACGAAGCCAACATCGAAACCCACGGCATTTGGGACAAGCCCGCCAAAGACCCTTCCTGGGAAGCAGCATTCCTGGCGCGCGGCCAGCGCATGGTGGCGCGTGATAAAAATCACCCCTGCATCTTCAGTTGGTCTTTAGGCAATGAGTCCGGGCATGGCTCCAATCACGACAGCATGTCGGCCTGGATGCGCGCCAATGACCCCACGCGCCTGGTGCATTATCACCCCGCTGAGGATTCCGAGATCATCGATATCCTGGGGCCGATGTACCCGCCGGTAGCACAGATCATCGCCATGGCGCAAGATCCCAAAGAAACCCGTCCGGTAATCATGTGCGAGTACGCTCACGCCATGGGCAACAGTCCCGGGGCGTTCAAGGAGTATTGGGAAGCGATCTACCAGTATCCGCGCTTGCAGGGTGGCTTCGTGTGGGATTGGGTTGACCAGGGGCTGCGTAAAACTGCCCCGGACGGCCAAGCATACTTCGCTTACGGCGGTGACTTTGGCGATAATCCCAATGATGGCCCCTTCTGCCTGAATGGGTTGGTGGCTCCCGACCGCACGCCGTTCCCCAGCCTGCTGGAATACAAGAAAGTGATCCAACCGGTGCTGCTGGAACCGGTGGGCCTGACCGAGGGCAAGCTGCGGGTAACCAACCGCAGGCACTTCACCGACCTGTCTGACTTGGTGGGCAGTTGGGAGTTGGTGGCGGATGGCGACGTGCTGCAATCCGGCGCTCTGCCGCAGTTGCACACCGCGCCCGGCACGAGTGAAGCAATCGAGATTCCATTAGTGAAACCTGAAATTCAGCCCGGGACGGAATATTGGCTGAACGTTTCCTTCCGCCTGGCGGAGGATACGCCCTGGGCCGCGGTCGGGCATGAGGTTGCCGTTGAGCAGTTCCCGATGCCGTATCTGGTGCCCTTGGTGGAACCGTTGGCTGTAACGGATTTGCCCAGGTTGACGTATGCCGAAAAGGATGGACAGGTGCAGTTCAGCGGGGAAGGTTTCTCGCTGATTTTCGATAATGGACGCATAGCTTCCTGGCAGGTGGCTGGCAAAGAATTGATCGCGGCAGGCCCGGCGTTCAATTTGTGGCGCGCCCCCACCGATAATGACGAAAATACCTGGGGTGACCAGAAAATGTCCATGCGCTGGCGGGCAACCGGCTACGATATCCTGGTCGAAACCGTCCAGGATGTGCAGGTCGAGGCTGTGGGTGACTCGGTCGTTCAGGTCAAGGTGCAGTCGCTCTGGCAGCCCGACCCGGAAAAGGTTGTGCCCCAGGCCGAGCAGCGCAAACGTGCCCTGGTTGGGACGGCTGAGGCTTTCATGGAAATGATGAACGCCGAATACTTGCAGATGCTCTGCGGCATGTTCGCCATCGATTTCGACTCGCTGGAGGGCGAGCAGCTTGGCGATAGGGTGGCCGCCTTCCTTTTCCGCCTGGATGAGCAGGACCGCATCCCCGAATTCTTCGGTGCCATCGTGGCCTATTTGAAATCGGCAGAGGATGCCAATTTCCCGCCGTACGTGATCGGTATGCTCGAGCCGTTCGCCGGGATGGAAACCGATCAAATCTTGCAGTACACGGGCGGGTACGCGCCCCCGGCGCGCATCCAGACTACGCTGACCTATCAGGTGTATGGCAGCGGGGATGTGGTGATCGATACGCAGGTGCAGCCGGACGAAGGGCTGCCGCCGCTGCCGCGCGTCGGTTTGCAGTTGGCCTTGCTGGAAGGTTTCGAGCAGTTCAAGTGGTACGGCCGCGGGCCGCACGAAAACTATTCCGACCGCCAGGAGAGCGCCCACGTGGGGGTGTATGCCGGCAATGTGGATGACCAGTACGTGGCATATGTGCTGCCGCAGGAAAACGGTAACAAGACCGATGTGCGCTGGGCGGCTTTGCGCAACCCGGACGGTTACGGCGTGCTGGCAGTGGGGATGCCGCTGCTGAACGTCAGCGCCCATCACTTCACTGCCCACGACCTGACCGCCGCCAAGCACACCTATGAGTTGGTACGCCGCCCGGAGATTACCCTGAACCTGGATCTGGCGCAGTGCGGCCTGGGCAGCGCCAGTTGTGGCCCGGGCGTATTGCCGCAGTACATCCTGGAGCCGGACAGCTACCACTTCCAGATGCGCCTGCGCCCGCTCGCCCCCGGCAATGATCCGGTTGTGGAGAGCAAGCAGCGTTTTGAATAAACCATAAAAGGCACCTCAAAAATTTGGTTGGCTTTTGAGGTGCCTTTATTCCTATTTGTGGCAGTTTTGTTTATTGTTAGATATTGTTAAAGTAAAAATTCCAAGTCGAACTGTAATATAAGCCTTGTTAGCTCCATACCATTTATTAGTTCGATTTTCCCTTTGCTTTTTGCGGCAAATATTTTTCCATGATTTGTAAAATCGGAGGTAGTAACTAAATAACCTTTTACGTTGGCGCTCATATTAGAAATCGCTCCTGCCAATTCCCGAATTTGGTTCACGCTAACATTATTTTGATAACGTTTACATTGGATGATGGCAATTTCTTTTCCTTCTGATGTATATCTTTCTGCATAAACGTCAATACCCTCATCGCTGGGTTGTCCAGTATGTATAACATTTGGATAGCCCCAGTGTTTAAAAACGGCTGCTACTACTTGTTCAAATTGAGTTGGGTCTATGTGATAAAGCTTATTTCTTACTTTGAGATATTCTTCAGCCTGCGTACTATGTTCTTCTTTTGTAAAAGTATTGATGATTTCTAGTGACTTGTCTTCAGGATATATCTCTAAAACTTGGTGTAGCCATTCGTCTGTAGTTATGTTTAATTCCTCTAGTGGTGTATCTTCGGCAATTGAATCGATAACTTGGGCAGCCAGATGTTTTTTACGTTGCAAAATTGAATAAATCCTCTCTTCAATAGTGTTTTCCATCCAAAGCTCATAAATGGTTACAGGTTTGTCTTGTCCTGAACGATGGGCACGATCTTCTGCCTGACGCATAATAGCTGGATTCCACCATTGGTCGAAATGGACTACATAATTGGCTTCAGTTAGTGTTAAGCCCACCCCACCAGCCTTTAGACTCATGAGGATAATTGGAATTTTAGGGTTATTTTTAAACTCTTCAAGTGCAAGCTCTCGTTTGCCTGGGCTCATATCCCCTGTGAGTTTTGTAACTCCATAGGGTTTAAAAATTGCTTCTAATTTGTTGATTCCCTCTTTAATAAATTGTGAAAAGATAATGACTTTATTCCCTGATGATGCGATTTCTTCAATCATATCTACAGTCGTGTCGGATTTGGGACTTGTAAGAGAATCTTGAGGGAAATTGCAAATCTGTTTTAGTTTTGTTATCACTGAAAATATGTGTTGTCTGGTTATTCGATTTTCTTCATGTAATTTCCGCAGCTTCTGAGACTCAAAATTTTTAATATAGTTATATTGTTTTCTTTGTTCCTGATTCAAGGACAACCAAATTATCTGATGGGTTTTTGGTGGTAAATCTTTTAAAACATCCTTTTTCAATCTTCGCAGCATGAGGGGTTTAATTAGTGCTTGAATTCTTTGAGGATTGTTTTCCTCCGCATGAATGTATTTGGGTTTGAGTATTGAGAAAATTGCTTTTACATCATTGATGTCATTTTCTAGGGGGGTTCCTGTTATAGCCCATTTTATTCTCGGATTGATTTTTTTAATTGCTTTGTGGCGACTGCTCGAAGTGTTTTTTACATATTGTGCTTCATCCATAATGAGGAGGTCAAAATTTTTTTTGTCATCAGGTATATTTGCATTTTGGATATCAGATCGAAAAGTGTCGTAACTGGTGATAAATACATGTGCTGGTGAACGCCACGAAATCTTTCGTTGACTTTTTTGCCCGTGAGCGACTACGGTGATTAGTTCTCCAAATCCCCAATCTTCAATATGATCCTTCCATACGCGAATTAAGCTCACTGGACAAAGAATGAGCGTTTTTTTGATCTTTTTTCTTTGGAACAATATTCTCATAGCTAAGGTTGCCATTACGGTCTTGCCTGTACCCATTTCGTCTGCAAGTAAATATTGTGGGTTTTTAATTAACTTTTCAATGCCTATAACTTGGAATGGGTAAGGCTTTTTACCTGGTGGTAAGAATAAATCGCTTTGATTTTCAAGAGTTTCTAAGGGAGGCATTAACAATGGCTTTATCAAATCAAAGAAGGAAATATTTGTATTCTTATCGTTGAATGAATGCCCACTCACAAATTTATCAAGAGGTATTTCTTTCCTAAAAGATTTTTCGTCTGATAATTTTTTGGTTTTTTCTTTTGTAGCAACTTTTGTTTCCTCAAAAGCATTTTTGAAATCTTCTTGGATATATTTTTTCCCTCTTAGACGACCGATGTGCAGTTTCATAAATAAATCTGTACTTGTAAGTGACTTATCGACGAAAGAATTTATATCTAAATTAAATAAAGTGGGTTCTTGGAGAAATGGAATAGGGGTTGAATGCGAAGGAGGGAAGTCTACATTAGGCGTATGCAAATCAGGTTGAGAAATTAGGTGACGCTCTATTACTTGTGATTTTTTGAGAGAAGTTGGTGCTGTTATGGTTTTCGGATATTCTTTTGGACTGAATTTTGAATTAATAAACAAGATGGATGGGGTACTAGTTGATAGGAATTCGCCATATGGAATTGTAGTAGGGGGTTGGAAAATAAACTCTCTAAGTACAAAATTCTTTGGATATTCTATTGGTGATACTGTCTGTAATAATCTTTGTTTCACTCTGTAGGTTCCCCAATTTTTTGACTATGTGCTTCAGCGAGCGCAGTTTGAATTCTGGAAAATGGTTCAATTAATTTCGATCTATTGGTGTTTGAAAGTAATCTTTTTGCATTTGTTGATTCATTAAGAAAATCGGGATGTAATTTTATTTCACCGTCTCCGATATGTATCATCGGTGTTTGGATTTTAGGCCTGATTTCCAACAATACAGGTCTTTGTACAATTATGAGACTCATAGTCGATTTGATCGCGCGAATCAAGGGTATACATATCAATTCTATATAAATGTATTCGTCCAATGTAGATCCATAAAGAATCGATTGTAGATTAGTTGGCCGAACTGGATTAGTAATGCGAAATTCTTGAGGATATGTTTTGAGATCTGTAACCAAACATCCGCCTCGATAGGCGCCTCCATTTTCAAATTGGGCTATATCAACGAATCCAATTGATTTATTTTCGATTCTGACTGGGGCGGTTTCTTCCATTGTTGTTTTCCATATTTGAGTTGAATAAAATCAAGTATTTTGTTAGGCCAACCTTTTAGTATTGTACTCATGCCGCTATTCCTATTTCTATAATAATTGTATGACAGTTTCAAGGTTGCCTTGGATTGTGTATCGTTATGGCTAAAGTGGATAGTGATAGAATCGGGGTGAATTGATATAAAAATCATTTGGAGGCAGCGGATGTTGGTAGGTATTTTGTCGGATATTCACGATAATCTGGAAAACCTGGATAAAGCTTTGGCCGTTTTTAAAGAACGCGGCATAAAGCAAATTGTCTTTTGCGGCGATTTCTGCTCGCCGATCCCTGCGCGCGTGTTGGGCGAATACGACGGCAAAGTGCACTGTGTGTTCGGCAACGGGGATGGCGATCGCTTTGCTATCTTGCGTTTTGCAAAGAATTTGGACAACAATCTGGTGCTGCATGGCGAGCATGCCGAACTGGACTTCGCCGGGGTCAAGGTAGCCGTGACCCATTACCCGTTCTATGCCCAGGCCTTGGCGCGCACCGGCGATTACCGGGCAGTCTTCTCCGGGCATACCCACGAACTACACCAGGAATACATCGGCGACTGTCTGTGGCTCAATCCGGGGGAAGTGCTGGGCTGGAAGGGCAAAGCCACCTGCGCGGTGTACGATTCGCAGCAGAACACAGCCGAGATCATCACCCTTTAATACGAAGGACTTGACATATATCCGGGAATGAACCAGAATACCCCAGCTTGAGTATGTGTATTGGAGAAGTTCTTTATAGTCAATATGCATACGCGTATTGACTACAAGCACCTGGCGGCCTAAGAATGCCAGGTGCGGTGCTTACCTAAAGCTTTGAAGTTTGCAACTCAATAGGAGCGCGTTTTATGCTACGTTTCATCGGCAGCCGCAGCTTATTTATCGCCTTTGTGTGCGTGCTGATCGTCTTTTTTGTGCATCTGGGAATGCGTATGATTCCCAATTCCGATATTGCTGAACCAAACTTTGATGTGGTTAGCCACGGTAAGGCTGCCTGGACAGACTCGAAAACTTATATCTTCAATATCTTTCATGGGGAATTAGGTTCAGTAAATCTGGACTCGGGCAGGTACAAGGTCTCCGAAATTCTAATCTTCTCGTATGGCAACAGCATGGGGTTGCTTTTAATTTCCCTGATCTTCGCAACTGCCATCGGAGTCTACATCGGAGCTTTTACGGCCCTGACTAAGTGGCAGCGCCTGGTGCTGCCCTTGCTCACGCTGACGATCTTGGGTGTCTCCACGCCCTCTTTCTTTGCCGGGTTGCTTTTGCAGCAAGGGGCGATTAGTTTCTATCAGGAAACCGGCACCCGCCTGATCAGCATGGCCGGGCACGGCTGGGACTTCCAGCATTTGATCTTGCCTGTGCTGGTGCTGATGGCGCGCCCGCTGGCCTACCTGACGCGCTCGACCAACCTTGGGCTTTCCCAGGTGATGAAAGAAAACTTCATCACCACGGCTTATTCCAAGGGACTTTCCAAACGCTACACGGTCAATGTGCATGCCATCCTGAATATGATCGTCCCGGCGCTGACGGCGGTGGGGGTTTCACTGCGTTTCTCCTTGAGCAGCCTGCCGGTGGTCGAGGTGTTCTTTGCCTGGCCGGGGATGGGGCTGCGTATGTTGGAGGCCATCAACGGCCGCCAGACCACGCTGGTGGTTTCGCTGGCGCTGGCAATGGGCTTGACCTTCCTTGTTATCAACCTAATCCTCGATATTGCCTATCGCATCGTCGACCCGCGTTTGAGGGATACCAATGGCGCTGTTTAAACGCATCTTCTCTGCACTGCTCAATCCGCGCGCCAACCTGGATAAGGTGCCGCACTCTTACGATCAGGATGATCCCGAAAATGGATATGAAGCTCCGGCCGGTGGGCGCGGCGGCATCAAGCCGCGCGATATTCTGCTCAATTTTCCTTTGATGACCGGCGCGATCATCGTGCTGGCGTTGTTCCTGTTGGTGTTGTTTGGCCCGGTGTGGGCACCCCAGAACCCGTATATCACCGGGCAGCATATCGTCCCGCATTACGACTTCGACCTGGATGAGTATATCGATCCACCGCTGTCGCCTTCGGCGGAATTCCCCTTAGGCACCAACCAGTTTGGCAGCGATTTGTTGAGCATGTTGATGCATGGGGCGCGCAATACCTTGATTGCCTGTGCCTTCATTACCATGACCCGTCTGATTATCGGCACTTTCCTGGGTGGTCTGGCCGGGTGGCGGCCGGGTTCGTTGGCCGACCGGGTGGTGATGGGCGCCATCGGTGTGATCACGTCGGTGCCGCTGCTGGTCAGCAGCATGATCCTGATCTATGCCTTGGACATCCGGCGTGGATTGCCGGTCTTCATCGCGGCGCTTTCGGTGATCGGCTGGACGGAGATTGCGCAATATATTCGCAGCGAGTTCCTGGTACTGCGCGAAGCACCTTATATCGAAGGGGCGCGCTCAGTCGGGCTGCGTGGTGGTGGGGTGGCTGTGCGTCACATTTTGCCCAATGTGCTGCCACAATTGTTGATTATCACTTTCCTGGAGATGGGCGCAGTGCTCATGCTGCTGGGCGAACTTGGGTTCGTAGGTGTGTACATCGGCGGCGGGACGCAGGCCGTCTTGAAATTGGATATTGGTCAGAATGTTACCGGGACGATGATCGACGTGCCAGAATGGGGTGCGATGTTGGCGGAAGGCTTCCGCTGGCTGCGTTCGCGGCCGTTCGTGGTTTTTCCTTCGGCGATCGCTTTCTTTGTTTCCGTGCTGGGCTTCACCTCGTTGGGTGAGGGCTTGCGCCGTTTGATCGAACGCTATAGCGTCAATACGGCCTTCTTGCTGCGTAAGGAAATGCTGCTGGTGATCGCGGGCTTGACGGCGGCGACTGTGTTCATCATCAATAATACCGGCCCGGCCCCCTGGATCACCAAGGTGGCCGAAGCATTTAACGGCGAATTGGCTTACGAGCATACGCTTACGTTGAGCGAGATGGAAGGCCGCCGGGTCGGCCAACTAGGCGGGGATATGGCCGCGGCTTATATCGCCGAAAAATTCGAGGCCTATGGTGTCAACCCGGGCTGGGAACATAACGAATACATTTACCAGATCGAAACCAAGATGGTCGAGCCGATCAGCCAGCCCTACCTGGCGCTGGTGGATGCTGATGATAACGTGATCGAGACCTACCAGCACCAGGTCGATTTCGGTTTTGTGATTGAGGGGCATGGCGGCAGTGGGGACATGCGGTTCCCGCTGACCTTCATCGGTTTTTCGCCGGATACGACCTTTACCTGGGTAACTTTCAAGGGCCTGGATTTGCGTGATCGTATCGTCGTGCTGGTGCAGGATAATGCCCCCAGTAATTTTGCCACCGAAGCCCTGATCCGCGGGGCGCGCGGTGTGTTATGGGTTACCGGCGACTACCGCGATGATGTGACCTCACAGTACCAATCCGCCGATCCCGACAAGGATTACCTGCTCGAACCAGGCATGCCCATTTACCGCATCCGGCCGCACATCTTGGATACCATTTTGGCGCAGGATGGCCTCACGGTT
>JAFGRA010000117.1 GCA_016935415.1 Anaerolineales bacterium | reverse complement strand
TTTGAACTGCCGCATTGGCGACATACATGTATGATTGTTTCGGTTACCATTTGAATACTATATCATCACTTTGATTACACCACTACCGATTTTTCTACTACCATTTTTAATAAACCAATTTCTTTGGATCCCTGTTCAGAGCCTTCGTCGTCTGGAAAAAGCCCTTTATGAACAAGATCATTTCTGGTTTCATAAAGTGTGTCGAGTAAGTCTTTTGCAAGTTGATCTTGATTGAGCAAGATTTTTATTCTGCTCTTTACAATTTTCATGTTAATATTTTTGGTAGTTTGTAAAGCAAGTATTTCAAGGACTTGCCATAGTTTTAGGAATGTTAACATCCTTGAATGAGTGTCTAATGCATTACCATACTTTTCTATAGCTTCGATAAGTAAATCAACAGTGTTGTTATTATTTCCATTTGTAATTAATTTGTCAAATATTATTTTTGCATTTACAACAAGTTCATAATTGATAGTATTTTTTCTATAGTTAGTATATTTAGTGGTATTGTAATAATAAGTATCATATTGACCATCTGGTAGAAAAAACCCATAGATTGGACATGGGAGTATTTTGGCAAGAGGTTTTTCGTAATCACCGTATGAAATTCTCATGTACCCAGATTGAGCAAGAAAATTCAATAACCATCTAAAAAGTTCGAATGCCTTGTCTGCTTTTTCCAAAACATTATCTGTATCTAATCCTGTAGATTTTATGAGAATTGGAGTAAAGTGCGTTTCAAGTGAATTATTTGTCTCACGTATGTGATACTTGGAATCCTCAAGCAATTTGTCCAATTCGAAATGTTTTTTTACATAGTTCCAACTTCGGATATAAAGTTTTTGGTTAAAAATTGAGATTGAACGGATTTTATCGAGTTGACCGTAAGAGATATGCAAAGGAAATAAAATCCAGTATTCAGCAATTGGTCTTTTAAGATATCTACGAACTTCTGCAGATAAAGCTTGTCTAAAAGTATGAATATTTTGTTTTTTGTATTTTTTTATGCGGTTGAATCCTGCCCTGTAAATTAAGATTTCTTTGGTGTGAAGCGAAGAAATATCCTTCATGTTGATATTCTTGCTTAGTATTCTTAAATATGCATGTAATTTAAACGTTTCGGTTGACTTTACTTCGCCATTTTCATTTATGAATAGAATACCCATAAACTTTTGAATATATTGCTCTATAAGTTCTTTATTGTTCCAATTTACTAAATCAGAGGGGCGAAGTCTTTTTTCGTTTGTCATAAGTACCCTCACACTTTTTTATGTATCGTGGACATGAGATAAGAGACTATTGTTCGAACCTTCCATAGATTCCGATTAAAGCTTCCGAAGTTTTCCTAACAGCCATACTCCATAGGGATATCCAACAAGTAAAAATAATAAAATAAACAAACCTCCAAAGATAATGCTTTTTTCTTCAAATAAATTTAGAGCCATAATCCAAAAGAAATGCACAAACCCCAAACTTCCAGAAATAAATAAGGCGATTTTTTTATTCGAGATATCTTTGGAATTGTACATTTTGAAACTTACAATTCCTATAATCAGGAAAAATAATAACAGAAGAATTACGGAAAGATTTTCGCTCATACTTGCATCCTTACCACCATCATGCTTTCGATTACCTGTACGATTTTGCACTGCTCCAGATCGTTTCGGCCGGCAGGCGGGCATGCTTGCAGGTGTAAATATAGAGTTTGTCTCCGAGCGCAGCCGGCACATCGGTCACCACGGCGCTTTGCTCGCAGTGGTCGAAGAACATGAGCATATGATTGGAGCGGCCGGTGAGCAGGATCATCACATCCCAGGAGTAGCCCGGGCCCCAAAGGTAATACGTCAGGTGTCCGCTGACGGCATGGGGCAGGCCGTATTGCGGCCCGATCTGGTCAACGGCCCCGGCGTACGTATACCAGTCGGCGTAGATACCGGCAATCTCCTGCTCCGCTGCGGGCAGGCTATCATACACAGCGGCCACTTCCTCAACGATGTGCGTCCAGCCCAGCCTACCTGTGTAGGTGACGGGGTAATAACTTTGGCCGCCATTGAATTCCCTCAAGTTGCGGGAAAATCCGGCATATTTATCCGCCAGGGGCGGGAACATGTCGGCAGGTAAAATGGGCAGAGTCAGGGTGATATTGAGCACCCCCACCACGGCCAGATACCCAAATACGACCACCAGGGCAGGTTTTTTCCAGCGGATTTTGGAGACCATTTCCTCCGTAAACACGGCACCGGCAGCCAACAAGGGCATGAACAGGGCAATGAGTTGGCGCACAGAGGCGTGCAGCACAAACATCAGGCCAAAGGTAAAGAGGAAGAGCAAGCCAAACAAGCTGTAATTGACCTTGTTGAAGGGGCGGAAAATGCGGTACAGACCGGCCAACCACAACGGCAGGAGCAAGGGGCCGGTATAAACCAGGGTGTTGAGCAGGTATTGCTTCAACGAAGTTTCATACAGGCGGGCCTGCCCGTAATTGGTCCAGTATTCCAGAGAAGGCCAATCGTTGGCGAATTGCCAATAGAGGTACGGGGAAACGACAATCAGGAAAATGCCAGCGCCGAGATACGGCCAGGGAGAGCGCAGATCTTTCCTGCGATTGGAGATCAATAAGGCCAGCAGGAATCCAGGCCCGTAGAACAAGATGGTGATTTTGCACAGGCATGCCAGCCCGGCAAGCAGGCCGATCAACAGCCAGTATTTCCGGTTTGCGGTGGCATAAAGCTTCACCACGGCAAACAGGAAGGCAGCAAGCGCGAGCTGGTCGAATCCGTCGTAGCAGAAAAAGGAATTAACCGCCAGCCAGAGGGGAACGATGATAAATCCGACCGCGGTCAGGGCAACGGCAATTTCCTTGCCGCCCAGTTCTCTGGTGATCAGGCAGAGCAAGAACAGCGTAAAGGAACCGGCCAAGGCGGGGAAGACATGATAGGCGAAGAAAGAATTCCCCAGAACAGCACGGCTGACGGCCGCCAGGAAGGGCACCAGCGGAGGCAGATCGACATAACCGAGCGCCAGGTGGCGGCTCATGGCAAGCGTATATAGTTCATCAAAAAAGTATTCGTATCCCTCACCATAGATGAGATGGATGCCAAACTTGAAAAGCGCGGCAATCAGGATGATCCATCCAATTGATGATAGCTTGAAGGTCGCCTTTTTTTGCTGCATGGTTCACCACCTAAATTCGGTATGCTGTATGGTATGCAAAATCCAGCTTGAAAAGCAAAAATAAATTCCCATTGAGTCTCCTGCCAGTTATTGTATCATCTTGAAGCACAAATCCAAAATCTAGCGGGTCTTATTTGCATACACTCAATAGTACTTTCCGCTTGCGAGCTGACCGCAAAAATCAACCCCGGTGCGGGACAAAAAGGAAATTTATGGAGTACAATTTAGCCACATGGGTAATGGGCAAATTTTCCACATTATGAAAGCCCTGATCCCCAATTCCGCCGTCTTGATCGTAGAAAACCACAGACTGAGGTGCTATGCCTAAACCGTCCCCGAAAACGCCCCCCGTTTTCCGCCTCTACGTTCCCCGCGTGCTTTCCATTATTTGTACTGTTTCATTGCTGACCATCGGCACTCTGAAAAGCGTCGGCTTGCTCACCCTGGCCCCCATTCCCCTGCTGGTGGTAACCTTTCTCGGGCTGGGCGTGCTGATCGGGGGTGTGTACGCCCGCTCGCGCAAGTGGGCGCCGGACGCCAGCGGCGTAATGCGCCACATCCCCTCCACGGTGACCGGATTCGTGCCCATCGGCGCACTGCTCGGCCTGCTGATCGGCGGGTTGGTGGCGCTTTTCCTAAGCGGCAGACAGGCCACCGCCACGCCCCTGGGCACGTCTATTAGCGAGAACGAATTGATCGGCATGCTGATCGGGATGCTGATCGGGGTGATCTTCGCCATTGTCGTGCACCCCCGTCTGGCGGCCGGATTGCTGTTCGGCTTCGGGTTGGGCTACCCCACCGCATTGCTGATCGTCGCCCCACAAGTCCACGACCTGTATTGGACTTACGGCGGCTACCTGGCTACCTTCGGGGTGCTCGGCGCGGTGCACTTCTGGCTGACCCCGCTGCTGACCCGCACACACCAAACCAGAGAGGAAGCCTAAACCATGCGCGTCGAATACCACCGCAAATTCTCCCACTTTGTCGACATGTACCTGACCGGCTATTTCAGCACCGGCAGCAGCGTGCAGACTTTCAAACACCTGCTGGGCGGCCCGCTTTTGATGATCGTTGGCGCGCTGCTCTTCAACCTGGTGCGCGGCTGGGGCATTCACATCATCTTCAAGGTACTGTTGAGCATTCCACTGTGGGCTGCCATCCTGGGTGGGGCAGGCTATATGCTGCTGCCCGGTATCAACATCCTGCTGGTTTGGCTGCGGCGCGAGAAATTCCTGGGACAGGATGACGCCCTGATCGGCCTGGAAATAAAAGAAACCGCCTTGCAGGTCGACGACCCCGAAGGGCCGATGGAAATCCCCTTCGAGAACATCACCTCCATCCAGCGCGGCACCAACAGCAGTTGGATCATGACCAAGCCGGATAACATCATCTACCTGCCGCGCGAGGGCCTGGTCTCCGGGGAACATGATGCCTTTATCGATGCGCTCGACGCCATCCTGGAAGGCCGCAAACCGGAAAAGACCTCGGCGCTCTTGTGGGATTGAACTTGAACACGCGCACGATTTCGATTGGGCTGGTCGGCGGCGCACTGGCCGCTTTCGCCCTCAACCTCCCCCTGCACCGCATCCAACCCGCGGCGTACATCCCCGGCTGGGAAGCGATTCCCGGCTACCTGGGCTGGGCTGGTTACGCCTGCGCCGGGCTACTGGTTGTGCTGGCCGGATACTGTGCTTCTCGGGTGAGTTGGGCAGCAAAGCCGTTGCGAGTAGGCGCGCTGACCGGCGCATTGGCCGGGCTGATCGCTTTCCTGCTATCCGGTGCTTCCGCCGCCGGACTGAGCGGGAGCGCGGCGTCACTGCAATACAGCAGCCAATCGATCAACATTTATTACCTCCTGGCCGAGGTGACCACGCGCGTCGCCTGGTACACTTACTTTACGCTGGCCGTGCTGGTCGTCAGCGGGGCACTGCTGGGGATGCTGGGAGCGGGGCTGCACCTCATCCAGGGTGGTGATTACTGGTTGGATAAACCACAATCTTACAACCCTGGGACTCGCTTCCTGTTTTCGCTCACCCTCTTCCTGGTCTCCGGGATGACCTACCTGATATTAGAAGCCTTGCTAGCCGCCAATCCCGAAATCGGTGAGTTCAGCAACCTCGAGGTGTTGCTGTTGAACCGGGTGCGGCTGCCAATCGCCGGAATCTGGCTGTGGCCTAAGACGATCACGCTGGCCGTGATGGTGCTTGCGCTGTGGCATACAATCCAGCCAATCGCGCGCTGGCTGCGGCACCCCGCCGAACATGTTCGTAAAAGCGCCCGCCTGATCGCTGTGCTGGCAGCGGTCTTCGGCCTCGTCGTCTTCATCTTCACATTCCAGGCAATCCCCAACCTTGAACGCATCCTGATCACCGCCCTGCTCATGCTTACAGGCAGTATTGCCGCGGCCGCCGCCCGGAAGATACCGGTAAACACGCAGTCTCCTTTTCTGCCTAGTCTCAACTTTCGGGATTTGCTGCAGGGTCTCCTGCTTACGCCACTGCTGGCGGCCCAGGTGCTGGTAGGCGGCGGTGTATCCGTTTGGCATGCAATACAGATAAACGTTATCCCATTCATTCGAAGCGCAATGGGCGGCACGAACATCGATGTGGTTGCCAATGCGAATACCTATTTCATCTTGCACATTGAAATAGTGATCACAGCTATACTGGTTTCTGCACTGAGTTGGGTACTAATCATCTGGCCGATTGGCTGGTTATTCAGCCGGGCAACGGAGAAGCGTTTTTACCCGGATGATGAGGATGAGGAATGAGTGACCCCACCCAACGCTTTTCCAACCGCGTCGAAAACTACGTCAAGTACCGCCCCGGTTACCCGCCGGAGATCATTTCCTACCTCACCGAGGAAGCCGGGCTGACCCCCGCGGCTGTGGTGGCCGACATCGGTTCCGGGACCGGCATCCTCAGCGAAATGTTCCTGCAACATGGCAACCGGGTCTACGGCGTGGAACCTAACCCAGAAATGCGCGCCGCCGCGGAGCGGCTTCTAAGTGACTATGCGCAATTCAACAGCGTGGCCGCCCCGGCGGAAGCCACCACCCTGCCGGATGCCAGCATCGATTTCATCGTCGCCGGGCAGGCCTTCCATTGGTTCGAACAGGACAAGGCCAAGCTAGAATTCCAACGCATCCTCAAACCGGGCGGCGTGGTTGTGCTGGTGTGGAACAGCCGCCTGCGCGCCGGGACGCCCTTTTTGGATGCCTATGAAGCCCTGCTGAAAGTGTACGCCCTGGATTATCGCCAAGTCAAAGAATCCAACATCACCGCTGAAGGCATTGCCGCCTTCTTCACACCCCAGGCCTGCACCAGCGCCGATTTCGACAACGCCCAGGCATTCGATTTCGAAGGTTTACGCGGTCGGGCACTGTCTTCTTCCTACGCTCCACTGCCCAGACACGCCAACTACGGAGCGTTCGTGCAAAGCTTACAGGCAGCCTTCACACAGCACCAGGTCGAGGGTCAGATCGAATTCAAATACGAGACGCGTTTGTATTGGGGGGAATTGCGTTAATCAGTAATCAGGCACCAAGTAATCGGGAAAACACGAAATGCGTGAAACGCGATTCGTTAGGCGTGATCTTGATCCATAATTTCTTATTATCTCTCCGCGTCTCTGCGCCTCTGTGGTAAATCTCTTTTGCGGCCGCCTGAAAACTATTGTCTTTCAAGAACATATGTACTAACTAATGGTGCTAGTAGCTCAAAGAGAAAACTCAGCAATGCTCAACTGATGCTTGGGTGCATCAGAATGCAATTGGTGATAAAGG